>JBKPLC010000043.1:0-21449 GCA_046731495.1 Actinomycetota bacterium
ATCACGCCACCACCGACGAAGATCGCGTCCAATCGATTGTCTGCTTCTCTGCTCATCGCCCTCCCTGCGCCGGCATTACCCGGATCAGGTTCCGACGGTCGGCGGCACATCAGCCGCCCTCTCAGCCCTTGGTGGGCTCCCGTTACATCCATCGTACCCACCGTGATCGGTGATCTAGGCTGGGCCTGCCGTGGCCGACGCCTCGCCCACCTCGACGAACCTCGCCCGACCCGAGGCGATCGGCGAGCTGCGCCGCCAGCGCCTGCGCTGGGCGAGGCTCTACTTCGTCTGCGAGGCGCGTCCGCACGGCGCGGACCCCGAGGCGATGCTGAACGCCGCGATGGCCGCCGGTGCGGGAATGGTCGAGCTGCGCGACCGGGAGCACCCGAGGGCGGTGATCGAGCGCTCCGGGCGGACCTTCAGGCGGCTCGCCGACACCTACAGCGCCCTCTTCATCGTCAACGACGACCCCCACCTGGCGGTCGAGCTCCACGCCGATGGGGTCCACGTCGGTCAGGATGACATGCCGTCCGCCGAAGCTCGTGAGATCGTCGGGCAGGACGCGATCATCGGGCTCTCCACCCATTCGCCCGAGCAGATCGAGGCGGCCGGCTCGGAGCCCGTCGACTACATCAGCGTCGGGCCGATCTGGGAGACGCCAACGAAGGAGGGGCGACCGGCCACGGGACTCGAGCTGATCCGGACGGCGGCGAAGATCGCGAAGCGGCCCTGGTTCGCGATCGGGGGGATCGACATGTCCAATGTCGGCGACGTCGTCGAGGCGGGTGCCGAACGACTCTGCGTAGTCCGGGCGATCCGGGACGCGGAGGATCCTCGCGCCGCCGCCGCGGCACTCTTCGCATCGGTGGACCCGGCCGCACGAGAGGAAGAGCGTGGCCGGGGCTAGGGACCGAAAGCGCGCGGAGCGCCGCAAGCGCAAGCGCCGCTCGGACGAGCCGGCGGCCACCGTCGCGGCGCCAGCGCAAAACGGCGACCCTCAGCCGCAGGAGACCTTCCAGGAGCGGATGGCGCGCCGCTACGAGGAGCGCAACGCCGAGGCGCGGGCGAAGCTCGAGCCGCTCGAGCCCGGGGAGCGGCCTCGGGCGGTCACAGTCGGTGCAGGGGTTGCCGCGGTGCTGGCCGTTGTCTTCACCGTCTCGGCCGTGCTTGCGATCGCCGGCGTCGACGCCGGGGGGCGCGACATCAAGCCGCTCCCGATCATCGTGTTTGCGGGCGTCTTCTGGGCGATGGCTGTGGGCATGTGGCGGTCCCGCTACTGGGCCGTCCTCGGCTTCCAGACCGTGCTCCTGCTGATGATGCTCGCCAGCGCTGTCGGCCTGGTGGCCGTCAGCTCCGTGCTGCAGGCGGTCGGGACGACCCTGCTGCTGCTCGGCTCGGGCGCGCTCTTCTACTTCATGATCCGCGCGATGGCCCGGATCCAGATGCCGTCGCCACCGGGAGCGGACTAGGACCCTTCTATAGAGTCGAGGCGATGGCCGAGTACGACGTGATCGTGATCGGAGGCGGCCCGGGAGGCTACGTGGCCGCCATTCGCGCCGCCCAGCTCGGGCAGAAGACCGCGGTCGTCGAGCGCGACAAGGCCGGCGGCCGCTGCCTGAACTACGCCTGCATCCCGGCCAAGACGGTCCTGCATACCGCCGAGATCTTCTCTGCGGTGAGCAGTGACGGCGCCGATCTCGGAATCAAGGCCGGAAACACGTCGATCGACTGGAAGGCGCTGCAGGAGCGCCGCACCAAGGTCTCCAAGACCCTCGAGGACGGCGTTCAGTTCCTCTGGAACAAGAACAAGGCCGAGTTCCTGCACGGCGAGGCCTCCCTGGCCGGCGGGGGCAAGCTCAAGGTCGGGGACGACGAGCATCAGGCCAAGACGATCGTGCTCGCAACCGGCTCCGTGGCGATGCCGATTCCCGGCGTCGACTTCTCGGATCGCGTGATCGACACCTGGGGCGCGTACTCGCTCGAGTCGATGCCGAAGTCGCTGGTGATCGCCGGCGCCGGAGCATCCGGCTCGGAGATCGCCTCCGCGTACTCCCGCATGGGCGTCGAGGTCACTCTGATCGAGATGCTGGACCAGATCCTGCCCCTGGAGGACAAGGACATGGCCCGTGTGGTCGAGCGCCAGTTCAAGAAGGACGGCATGGAGGTGCTGACCGGAACCAAGGTCGAGGGCGTCGAGGAGCAGAAGTCGGGCGTCAAGGTCAAGGCGGGCGACCAGGAGCTCAAGGCCGACTATCTGGTGATCGCGGGAGGGCGGAAGCCCGACACCGACCCGCTCAACCTGGACGCCGCCGGCGTCAAGACCAACGATCGTGGCCAGATCGAGATCGACGAGTACCAGCGGACCTCCGCCGACGGCATCTACGCCATCGGGGACCTGGTCAGGGGCCCGGCGCTGGCGCACAAGGCCGAGGAGGAGGGCGTGGTCGCCGTCGAGACCGCGGCCGGTCATGAGACCGAGCCGGTCAATGTCGACCTCGTCCCAGGCGCGACCTTCACCCACCCCCAGGTGGCGAGCGTCGGGATGACCGAGGAGCAGGCGAAGGAGGCGGGTCGCCAGATCAAGGTCGGCAAGTTCAAGCTGGGCGGCGCGGGCGCGTCAGTGGTCTACGACGACCGGGCGGGGCTCGTGAAGATCATCGGCGATCCCGAGTACGGCGAGATCCTCGGCGCCCACATCGTCGGAAACATCGCCTGCGACATGATCAGCGAGATCGTCAACGTGATGGCGCTCGAGGGCGGCTACCCCGAGCTCCAGCGGATCATTCACCCGCACCCGACGATGTCGGAGGCGGTGCTCGACGGGGCCCGCGCGGTCGACGGCTGGGCGATCCACGCCTAGAGGTTCATGACCACCAATCGCCTGGAGGCCTTCAGCGACGGGGTCTTCGCGATCGCGATCACGCTGCTCGTTCTCGAGCTGAACGTGCCGGAGGGCGAGCACCTCTGGCACCAGCTCAAGGACGAGTGGCCCTCGTTCGCGGCCTTCTTCGTCAGCTTCTGGGTGATCGGGATCATCTGGGTCAACCACCACGGCGTGCTCGACCACCTCGCACGCGCCGATCGCGGGGTTCTCTACCTCAACCTCCTCCTCCTCTTCACGGTGGTCTTCATCCCGTTCCCGACCGCACTCTTGGCCGACCACCTGAAGTCGGGCGAGGACGAGAAGGTTGCGGCGATCGTCTACAGCAGCGCCTTCATCGCGATGTCCCTCGCCTACGGCGCCCTCTGGACCTACATCACCAAGCGCAAGCAGCTGCTCGGCGTGGAGCTCACGGACGAGCAGATCCGGCGCACGTCGGTGCGCTTCCAGATCGGCACGCCCTTCTACATCGTCCAGCTCGCCTTCGCCTTCATCAGCCCGGCGGTGGTGCTGGTGATCAACGCCGCCCTCGCCGTCTATTACATGGTCGCTGGGATGCGAAGCCCGATGGCGCAGGCAGAGCAATGACCGGGCGCGCGGTCTTCTACTACGACTTCAACTCGCCCTACTCGTACCTGGCGGCGGAGCGGATCAGCGGGCTGTTCGCCGAGGCCGAGCTCGAGCAGCCGGACTGGCAGCCGATCTCCTTCGGCCACGTGCTGAAGACGACCGGCCGGCGCCCCTGGTCCTTCGAGGAGGACCGCAAGGCCCACTTCGCGGAGATCCAGCGGCGCGCGACCGAGCGGGGTCTGCCCGAGGTCGTCTACCCGGAGGGCTGGCCGATCGAGAACTACAGCCTCAACCCTGTCCGGGCGGCGGTCTACGCCAAGCAATCCGGGCGGGTCGTCTCCTTCTCGCTCGCCTGCTTCCGGCAGGTGTTCGCCGCCGGCCGCGATATGAGCGAGACGGACAACGTGCTGATCGCGGCGGCCGCCTGCGAGCTCCACCCGAACGCGGTGCTCAAGGGCATCGAGACTCAATCCGTCAAGGACAAGCTGCGGGCCGCAACCGACGAGGCGCTCGCCCGAGGCGTCGTCGGGATTCCCACCGTCGCCGTGGGGGACGAGCTGTTCTGGGGCGATGACCAGCTGGAAAACGCGATCGCGGCGTTGCGCCGGGAGTAGGCTGAAACCCGTGGCGGAGAGCAAGACGAAAGCACGCAAGGCGACCGCCTCCACCGACGGCAAGCGGACGGCCGCAAAGCTGAAGCTTCCCGACGAGGAGACCTGCCAGGAGCTGCTCCGTCTGATGATGTTGATCCGCCGCTTCGAGGAGGAAGCGGGACGCCAGTACCAGCGGGCGAAGGCAGGTGGCTTCCTGCACCTCGCGATCGGGGAGGAGGCGACGATCGTCGGCACCACCTCGGTGATGCGCCCGGACGACTATCTGATCGGGACCTACCGGACCCACGGCCACGCGATCGCGCGCGGCACCGATCCGAAGCGGGTAATGGCTGAGCTCTTCGGCCGCGTCGATGGCACCTCCGGCGGCCGTGGCGGGTCAATGCACATCTTCGACCTCGAACGGCGCTTCATGGGCGGCTACGGGATCGTCGGCGGCAACCTGCCGCTAGCCGCCGGCCTCGCGCTCGCCTCGGACTACAAGGGGACGGACGAGGTGACCGTCTGCATGTTCGGGGACGGTGCCTCCAACACCGGGAACTTCGGCGAGACTATGAACCTGGCGGCCCTCTGGAGCCTCCCGGTCGTCTTCCTGGTCGAGAACAATCTCTACGGAATGGGGACTGCGCTCGAGCGCCACTCGGCGGTGCCCGACCTCTCCCACAAGGCCGAGGGCATGGGTGTCCCGGGCGTGCGGGTGGACGGCATGGATGTCCTCGCCGTCCGCGAGACCGTCGAGGAGCACATCCGCATCGCGCGGGAGGACCGCAAGCCCACCCTGATCGAGGCGTTCACCTACCGCTACCGCGGCCACTCCGCGGCAGATCCCGAGGTCTACCGGGAGAAGGAGGAGGTCGAGGAGTGGCAGCGCAAGGACCCGATCGAGAGCTTCTCCCGCCGCCTCGTCAAGGAGAAGGTGCTCTCCGAGGATGAGATTCAGACGATGCGGGAGGAGGCGGATAAGACCGTGATGGAGGCCGTCGAGTTCGCCGACAACTCCCCGGAGCCGCCGCTCGACTCGCTCTACGACCACCTCTATGTGCTCGGCGACCAGGTCCCCGGCTGGTACGGCGTCGACGAGCGCTCGCCCGATTCGCATGCCGCCGAGGAGGAGCGCGCAGCGACCGAGCGGGCGCGCCAGCTGGCGGAGCGTGGAGCGGAATACGCGGAGGACGAGTTGCTGCGGGAGGCCGAGGGCGACCAACCGGACAGGCGGCCGGAGGACGTGCACTGATGGCGACGATGCGAATGCGCGAGGCGCTCCGGGACGCGATGGCGGAGGAGATGCGCCGCGACGAGGACGTCCTCGTGATGGGTGAGGACGTGGCGGTCTTCCAAGGGTCCTTCAAGGTCACCGAGGGGCTGCTCGACGAGTTCGGCGAGAAGCGCGTCCGCGACACCCCGATCTCCGAGAACACGATCGTCGGGATGGGCGTCGGCGCAGCAATGGGAGGCCTCCGGCCGATCGTCGAGATCATGACCGTCAACTTCGCGCTGCTGGCGATGGACCAGATCGTCAACCACGCGGCCGCGATCCCCTACATGTTCGGAGGGCAGGTCCGGGTTCCAGTGGTGATTCGGATGCCGGGCGGCGGCGGTCACCAGCTCGGACCGACCCACTCGCACAGCTTCGAGGCGTTGTTCGTGCAGATTCCGGGGCTGCTCGTCGCCTGCCCCTCCACCCCGGCGGACGCGAAGGGGTTGCTGAAGGCGGCGATTCGCGACGACAACCCGGTGATCTTCATCGAGCACGAGACCCTCTACGGAATCCGCGGCGAGGTTCCGGACGACGGCGACGGCGTGGTGAACTTCGGCGAGGCCGCGATCCGACGCGAGGGGTCCGACGTGACGATCGTCGGCATCCTGCGGATGGCCGAGGTCGCGCTGCAGGCGGCGCGGACGCTGTCGGAGGAGCACGGCGTGGAAGCCGAGGTGATCGACCCGCGGACCCTGCGCCCGCTCGACCTCGACACGATCCTCAAGTCGGTGGAGAGAACGAACCGGGTGGTGATCGTCGAGGAGGGCTGGCCGCACGGCGGCGTCGGAGCCAACCTCGCCGCCCTGATCCAGGGGCAGGCATTCGACCATCTCGATGCTCCGGTCGAGCGGGTGACGGGCGCGGATGTCCACATGCCCTACTCGAAGCGCATGGAGCAGGCGGCGATCCCCCACGCCGAGAACGTGGTCAGCGCCGCGCTCCAGACCCTGGAGGGCAGCCGCTGATGTCCGAGATCGTGATGCCCCGGCTCTCCGACTCGATGGAGGAGGGCACCGTCCTCAAGTGGCTCAAGTCGGTCGGCGACGAGGTCGCGGTCGGCGAGGAGCTGGTTGAGATCGAGACCGACAAGGCGAACATGGTCTACGAGTCAGATCTCGCCGGAACCCTCGTCGAGCTGCTGGCGCAGGAGGGAGACACCTTGCCGGTCGGCGACCCCATCGCGCGGGTAGGGGATGCGTCGGAGGTCGATTCGAGCGGAGATGGGGCGCCGGCGACCGCCGCTGAGGCGGGCAACGGCGGGGCCGCCAGCCGCTCGACCGCCTCGACCGCAGTAGGCCCACGCCCCGGCGAACAGCAGGAGCCCGCCCACGCGTCGGCCGCCGGCGCCCCTTCCTCGGCCGAAGCGCCCGAGGTCGCGACCCCTTCCCCAGCAGGTGTTGGGGGCGACGGTCGCGTCAAGGCATCGCCGATCGCAAGACGCATCGCCAAGGATCGCGGTCTCGATCTTCAAGCACTTTCGGGGTCGGGACCGGGTGGGCGGATCATCAAGAAGGACGTCGAGCAGGCGCTCGCCGGGGGGGTGGCCGCGCCCGCGGCGGCTCCAGCCGCCGCGCCGGCCGCACCGGCGGCAGCTCCAGCAGGACCGACGCCCGGCGTCTCCGAGAGGCCCGAGACCGCCAAGGGCCAGGTCGAGGTGGTGGAGCTCACCAAGCTCCAGCAGACGGTCGCCCGCCGGATGGCCGAGTCGAAGGCGACGGCGCCCCACTTCTACCTGCAGGCCGAAATCGACATGACGGCGGCGGTGGAGGGCCGGAAGACGCTCAAGGCGCAGGCCAAGGAGGGCGAGGTGGTCCCCACCTTCAACGACATGGTGGTGAAGGCCTGCGCGCTCGCCCTGCGGGAGCACCCGCGCGCGAACGGCGCCTACCGCGACGGCAAGATCGAGCTCTACTCGCGGATCAACGTCGGAGTCGCGGTCGCGGCCCAGGACGCGCTCGTCGTGCCAACCGTCTTCGACGCCGACCTGAAGGGCCTGCGCCAGATCGCCACCGAGACCAGGGCGCTCGCCTCGCGGGTCCGCGACGGGCAGATCACCCCGCCGGAGCTCTCCGGCGGCACCTTCACCGTGTCGAACCTCGGCATGTACGGGATCTCCAACTTCCACGCCGTGATCAACACCCCGCAGGCGGGCATCCTGGCGGTCGGCGAGCTCAAGGCGAAGCCGGTGGTCGCTGACTCAGGGGAGATCGAGGCCCGCCAGCTGATGGGCGTCACCCTGGCCTGCGATCACCGCATCCTCTACGGCGCCGATGGCGCCCAGTTCCTGGCCCGGGTCCGGGAGCTGCTCGAGTCGCCCTTGGGACTGGCGCTTTAGCGCCGAGCAGCGCCCGCGGCTGTAGGCCGAGATCACCCCGTTTTGCGTGGGTTTTCGCAGTGAGCGAGCCCCACCTCCCCCGGGGCCTGTTTTTGGGGGTAGGCCAGGGGTATGATCCGATCATCACATAGGGAGGAGAGGTGATCCCTCTTCTTCCGTTGTCCGTGAGGCGGCCACCCGGCTGATCCCGGAGCCGCCGCAAACGGCCCGCCGGAGGCGATCCCGAGGGCGGGCAGGAAGAAAGGCGGACCGCATATGAAGCTCGAAGCCGCGAGCCCGAGTCGCTCGCAGGAACGCGCGGGTACGGATGCCCTGACGCGCGACGACCGCGGCCTGCTCCTCCGGTACATGCTGATGCAGCGCCTCTCCGAGGAGCGAGCCCTCAACCTCTACAAGCAGGGCAAGGTGCCCGGCTCCTTCTACGACGGATGCGGCCAGGAGGCCCTCTGCGTCGGGGCCGCGTTCACCCTCGGGCCCCAGGATCGGATGTGCATCCTGCACCGCGACCTCGGAGCTCACTTCGTTCGGGGGGTCACCCCCGATCGCTACCTGGCCAACTACATGGGCCGGGCCGACGGCGTCACCGGCGGCCGCGACGGCAACATGCACTTCGGCGACCGCCAGCTCGGCTGTGTCGGCATGGTCAGCATGCTGCCCGACATGGCCCAGGTGGCCACCGGGATGGCGCTCGCCTTCAAGATGCGGCGGGAACCGCGGGTCGCGATGACCTTTTTCGGCGAGGGCTCGACGGCGAACGGCCAGTGGCACGAGGCGATGAACTTCGCCGGCATCCACCGGCTGCCGATCGTCTTCGTGCTGGAGAACAACCAGTTCGCCTACTCGACGCCCAACGAGCTCGAGTTCGCCGTCGACCCGGTCCTCCGCGCGAAGAGCTACGGCTTCCCCGGCGTGAGTGTGGACGGCAATGACGTCGAGGCCGTCTTCGAGGTATCGCGGGTGGCGGCCGAGCGGGCGCGCTCAGGTGACGGCCCGACGCTGATCGAGTGCCAGACGATGCGCATGCACGGCCATGGCGCTCACGACGACATGAGCTACGTGCCCAAAGAGATGCTCGAGGAGTGGGCAAAGCGTGATCCGATCGACCGCTACGAGAAGACGCTCGTCGAGGAGCACGGCTTCGAGCATTCCGAGCTCGACGAGATCCGGGAGTCCGTCAAGTCCTACGTCGATGAGTGCGCTGAGAAGGCAGTCGCCTCGCCGATGCCCGATCCGGCGATCGCGACCGAGGGTGTCTTCGCCGAGCGCTGGGAGCCACTCGGCGACGGCCAGGCTCCCTGGTCGCGCTGGAGCGAGTCCACAGAGGCCCCGAGTCCGGAGGCCAACGGCAAGCACACCGGCAACGGACGCCCCGCGCCGGCACCGGAGCACAGGAGGGCCGCCTGATGGCCGAGATGACCTACCTGCAGGCGATCAGCGACGGCCTCCGCGAGGAGATGCGCCGGGACGAGTCGGTCTTCTGCCTAGGCGAGGACATCGGCGCGTTCGGCGGCGCCTTCAAGGTGACGGACGGATTCATCGAGGAGTTCGGCGCCGACCGCGTGCTGGACACGCCGCTGGCGGAGAACATGATCATCGGCGCCTCGATCGGCGCCGCCGCTGAGGGCATGAAGCCGGTCGCCGAGATGCAGTTCGCCGATTTCATCTCGTGCGGCTTCGACCAGCTGGTCAACGTCGCCGGAAAGCTCCACTACCGCCAAGGCGTCTCGGTACCGATGGTGGTGCGGCTGCCGTCCGGCGGCGGATTCTCCGGCGGGCCCTTCCACTCTCAGAACCCCGAGGCATGGTTCCTGCAGGCGCCGGGTCTGAAGGTGGTCACGCCGGCTACGGCCGACGACGCGAAGGGCCTGCTGGTCAGCGCGATCCGGGATCCGAACCCCGTCTGCTTCCTGGAGCACAAGGGGCTCTACCGCCACGTCAAGGGCGAGGTGCCGGAGGGTGACCACGCCGTGCCCCTGGGCGAGGCCCGGGTCGCGCGCGAGGGCGAGGAGCTGAGCGTGATCGCGTACGGCTCGTCGGTGCCACTGGCGATGCAGGCCGCGGAAGAGCTGGATGAGGACATCGAGGTGATCGACCTCCGCACGCTCAACCCCCTCGATACCGACGCGATTCTGGCGAGCGCCCGGAAGACCGGGAAGATCCTCGTCGCGCACGAGGCCACCCGCTCCTGCGGGGTGGGCGCCGAGGTCTCCAGCCTGATCTCGGAGCACGCTTTCGAGTTCCTCGATGCGCCGATCCGCCGGCTGACCGCGCCGGACGTCCCGATCCCGTTCAGTCCGCCGCTGGAGCAGGCCGTACTACCGCAGCTCGACGACATGAAGGAGGCGTGCCGTGAGCTCCTCTCCTACTGACACCGTCATCCAGGTGGTCATGCCGCAGATGGGCGTCTCCGTCGCGGAGGGCACGATCGTCGAATGGACCAAGCGCCCCGGCGACTGGGTCGAGCGGGACGAGACCGTCTGCCTGGTCACCACGGACAAGATCGACGTCGAGATCCCCTCACCGGCGCCTGGCCGCCTCGAGCGGATCCTGGTCGAGCCGGGCGACACCGTCGCCGTCGGCACCCTGCTGGCCGAGCTCGACTCGGCGGCGAAGCCGGGCGAGGCCCATCCGGAGGAGCACGCGGAGGAAGCCCGGCAGCCGGAGAAGACCGACACGCCGGATGAAGAGACTCAAGGCGAGGAGGTGGACCGCTCCGGCTTCTACTCGCCGGTGGTCCAGCGAATGGCCGACGAGCACGGCATCGATCTCGCTCAGGTCGAGGGCACCGGAATCGGGGGGCGGATCCGGAAGAGCGACCTGGTCGCGCTGATCGAGTCCGGCGGCATGCCACAGTCCGAGCCCGAGGCCGAACCGGCGGCGGAGCGGCCGATGCACATCGAGTCCCCCTACCGGGCAGAACCTCCGCCGGCGGCGGCCCCACCGGGGGAGGCCGAGCCCGCGCACGCGGGGGACGGAGCCAGGGCCGGCGACGGGGTCATGCCGGCCGAGCGCCGCGAGCCGATGTCGCCGATGCGGAAGCAGATCGGCGCTCACATGCTGGAGAGCCGTCACACGTCCGCGCACTGCACGACGGTGGTGGAGGTTGACCTCTCCCGCGTGGTCGCGGCGCGCCGCGAGCTCAAGGAGCCGATGAAGCGCCGCGGAGTCCCGCTCACCTATCTGGCCTTCGTTGCGGCCGCCACCGTCGAGTCGCTCGGGCGGCATCCGATCCTGAACGCGTCGATCGACGGGGAGGAGATCGTCTACCACGACGATGTCAACCTCGGCATCGCCGTGGCTCTGGAGACCGGCCTGATCGTCCCGGTGATCCGGCGCGCTCAGCGGCTCAGCCTGGAGGGCCTCGCCGGCGAGATCGGCGAGCTGGCGTCCCGGGCGCGTTCCGGACAACTGCAGCCGGACGACGTCGCCGGGGGCACCTTCACGATCACCAACCCGGGCCAGTTCGGCGCTGTGCTGGCGACCCCGATCATCAACCAGCCCCAGGTGGGGATCCTCGACTTGGAGGCCGTGGTGAAGCGGCCGGTCGTCATCGGCGAGGACGGAGGCGAATCGATCGCGATCCGGCCGATGACGAACCTCTGCATGTCGTGGGACCACCGTGCGCTGGACGGCGCGGAGGCGGCCCGGTTCCTGGGCGAGGTCAAGACGAGGCTCGAGGGATGGGAGATGCCATGAACCTGTTGATGCACGAGGAAGTCGTCGTCCGGCGGGGCCGCCGCAGCGGGCTCTACGTGGTGGTCGCGATCCACTCGACGGCGCTGGGGCCGGCTCTCGGTGGCGCGCGCCTCTGGCGCTACGGCGCCCTCGGCGACGCGATCGCCGACGCACTGCGCCTCTCCGAGGCGATGACCAACAAGGCGGCCGCGGCAGGCCTCGACCTGGGCGGCGGCAAGGCGGCGCTTTGCGCTCCGCCCGACCGCGAGCTCTCCCCCGCCGAGCGGCGCGACCTCATGCTCGACCTCGGCGACATCGTCGAGTCCCTCGGCGGCCGTTACGTCACGGCCGAGGACGTCGGGACCGGCACAGAGGACATGGCGATCATCCGGGAGCGGACCGAGCACGTCGTCGGCCTCCCGGTGGACTCCGGCGGATCCGGAGACCCAAGCCCGATCACGGCGCGTGGCGTTGAGTCCGCCATCCGCGCGTGCTGTCAGCACCGCGACGGGACGGACGACCTGGCAGGTCGCCGCGTGACCGTGATCGGCTTGGGACACGTCGGCACCCACCTCGCCGAGCGGCTCACGGCGGGCGGCGCCGAGCTCAGCGTCTCCGACATCGACCCCGCCAAGAAGGCGGACGCGGAGCGCTTCGGAGCCGCCTGGCTGGAACCGATCGATGCCGTGGCGGCCGAGTGCGAGGTGCTCGCGCCCTGCGCGCTCGGCGGCGCCATCGACAACCAGACGGTGGAGCAGCTCCGCTGCGAGATCGTCTGTGGCGCGGCGAACAACGTCCTGGCGGCGGATCCGCTGGCGGATCGCCTCGTCGAGCGGGGCATCCTCTACGCGCCCGACTTCATCGCGAATGCCGGCGGGCTGATCAACGTCTACGGCGAGCTCCACGACCTGCAGCGGGGTCAGCTGGACGAACTGGTGGACGGAATCGGGGACGCGCTCGAACGGATTTTCGAGCACGCCGCCGAGCGCTCGATCACCCCGCTCGAGGCCGCGAGGGAGGTGGCGGCCGAGCGACTCGAAGCCGCGACGCCGGCCGCCGAATCGGTCGCTGTCGCGCAGGCCGCCTGAGTGTGACAATCAGGCTGTGGACGAGGTGCTGATCGCGCGACCTGGACTGGTCCCCTACGAGGAGGCCTGGGCGCTGCAGCGCCGGATCGAGGCGGCGCGCCAAGCGGACGAGATACCCGACGTCCTGCTGCTGCTCGAGCACCCGCCCGTCTACACGAAGGGCAAGCGCACGGACCCGGCCGAGCTCGGCATGGGCGAGGACTGGTACCGGATGCAGGGGATCGAGATCTGCGAGACGGACCGCGGCGGCCGGGTCACCTACCACGGCCCCGGGCAGCTGGTCGGTTATCCGATCATCTCCCTGAAGCCGTACGGGGACAACGTTCACGAGTACGTCCGCAAGCTCGAGCGACTGATGATCGATTCGCTCGCCGCGCGCGGCATCGAGGCGGAGGTGATCGACGGGCTGACCGGCGTCTGGGTGGGCGGTAGACCGCCGGAGGGCCGCAAGATCGGCTCGATCGGGGTGCACGTGAGCCGGGGCGTCACCACCCACGGCTTCGCTCTGAACGTCAACAACGACCTGCAGCCCTTCGAGTGGGTCGTTCCCTGCGGAATCGACGGAGTCCGGATGACGTCGGTCTGCCGCGAGCTGAGCGCCGAGGAGGACATGAACGCCTACACGGAGAACGTGGTGCGACTCTTCGGCGAGATCTTCGAGCGGGAGCCCGTGGAGGCCGGCGACCGCCTCGCCTCGCTGACCGGCGAGCCGGCCCCGGTACGGTAGGAGCGATGCCCGAACACCAGCATGAAGCGGGTGGGGCTGACGCGCCCCCTCGCATGCACCGCCTTCACGTCACGCGTTCACGGGCGAACCCCGGCGGCCGAGCCGCCGATGACGAGGGCAAGGTCCCGTTCCGCTCCCGCAAGCCGCCCTGGCTCAAGGTCCCGGCTCCCGGCGGCCCGACCTACCGCCGCCTGAAGAAGACGATCGAGGCGGACAACCTCCACACCGTCTGCCAGGAGGCGAACTGCCCGAACGTGGGCGAGTGCTGGGAGCGCGGGACGGCGACCTTCATGATCCTCGGCGATGTCTGCACCCGCCGCTGCGGCTTCTGCAACGTGCAGACCGGCAAGCCGACCTGGAACGATCCGCTCGAGCCGCTCCGCGTCGCGAACCAGGTGAAGCGGATGGGCCTGCGGCACGCGGTGATCACCTCCGTCGACCGCGACGACCTGCCCGACTACGGCGCGGGCGCCTTCGTCGGCGTGATCCGCTCGATCCGCCGGATGGCGCCGGGCTGCAAGGTCGAGGTGCTCACGCCGGACTTCCGCGGCCAGGAGATGCCGCTCGCCAAGGTGGTCGCGGAGCGGCCCGACGTCTTCAATCACAACGTCGAGACCGTGCCGCGGCTCTACCCGATGGCCAGGCGCGGGTCGGACTTCATGCGCTCCGCCCGCGTGCTCCGGATGGCTAAGGAGATGGGCGGCTCCGAGGTGATCACCAAGTCCGGGCTGATGGTGGGTCTCGGCGAGCAGTTCGACGAGATGGTCGACGCGTTCGGGATCCTGCGTGAGCACGGCGTGCAGGTGCTGACCGTCGGCCAGTACCTCCGCCCCACCGAGAAGCACCTGCCTGTCGACCGCTACTGGCACCCCGAGGAGTTCGAGGCCTTGGAGAAGGCGGCCTACGAGCTCGGCTTCGAGTCGGTCGCCTCCGGCCCGCTAGTGCGTTCGAGCTACCACGCGGACGAGACCGCTCGCATGGTCGAGGAGCGGGCTGCCGCGGCAGGCGCCGCTTAGGCGCGTCCGCGATTCCGGGCTACCCAGCCGCAACCGTGGTTGCGGAGGCGTGTTTGGGGCCTCGTAGCCTCGCACCATGCGTTCTCGCCGACGCAGAAATTTCGTTGCCCTGACCCTGATCGCGGCCCTCGCGGCATTCGCCGCTGCCGGGCCGCTCGCCGGCGGCGCGTCCTCCCAGACGAGCGCCGATCCGGCCAAGAATCCCCTCGGGGGCGACGGCATGTGGATCTGGTACCTGAGCCGTTCCTCTCACGGCAAGCTCGGGTCGATCGCCAAGAAGGCCAAGGCGCATGGGATCGACACCGTCCTGATCAAGTCGGGCGACGGGACCGGGTACTGGAGCCAGTTCTCATCCGGCGTGGTCAACGGCCTCCATGCACGCGGGCTCAACGTCTGCGCATGGCAGTTCATCTATGGGCGTAAACCCGGCAAGGAGGCGCGGGTCGGAGCGGCGGCGGTCGACCGCGGGGCCGATTGCCTGGTGCTGGACGTCGAGGGGCAGTACGAGGGCAAATATCCACAGGCCTCGTACTTCATGTCGAGCCTCCGGTCGCTGATCGGCGCGGACTACCCGGTTGCCCTGGCGAGCTTCCCCTACGTCGACTACCACCCGGCGCTGCCCTTCTCGGTCTTCCTCGGACCGGGCGGCGCGCAATACAACCTCCCGCAGCTCTACTGGAAGGACATCGGGACCACCGTCGATACGGGCTATACGCACACCTGGGTGTGGAACCGGATCTACCAGCGGCCGATCCTCCCGCTCGGCCAGGTCTACAACAACCCGAAGCCGGGTCAGATCAAGCGCTTCCGCGCGCTCGCGATGGCGCACGGATTCGAGGGGGTCAGCTGGTGGTCGTGGCAGTCGGCCCGTAAGCGGCAGTGGAAGGCCGTGAGCGCTCCAGTGGGACCGGCGGCGGTCACCCCATATCCAAGCTATCCGTTCCTCCGCCTGGGCTCGAAGGGCGACTTCGTCGCCTGGGCGCAGCAGCTGCTGGCCGGCGGGGGCTACACGGTGCCGATCAGCGGCTACTTCCAGTCATCGACACAGCTGGCCCTTTACGCCTTCCAGTCCGACCACGGCCTGCCGGTGACCGGCAACCTGGACGTTCCGACCTGGTCGCTTCTGGTCCAGAACCGCGCGCTGCCGGTCCGCTGGACCAAGCGCGGAGCGGTCGCCGCGGGCTCGTCGGGCGGCGGCGTGGTCCTGCCTTCGCCGAAGTCGGCGAAGCTGCCCGCCGTGCGTGACGAGATTCCGCCCCCGAGCGAGCGCTCTGGCCGTTAGCTACGGGGCGAGACGCTCCAGGACGTCGCCGTCCGGCGCGACCTTGAGCACGGTCGGAACGACCGCGACGCCGTACTTTCGGGCAAGATCGGGGCGGTCGCTGACGTCCAGCTTGAGTAGCGCCTCCGACTCGGATCCGAGTCGTCGCTCCCATTCGCGGCACGCGGAGCAGAGCGGATGGGTGAACTCGACGTAGACCGGGCGCCCGTTGACTCCCTGGAGGTCGGCCGGCTCGATATGACCGTGGTGTCGAGGCGAGATCCCACGTAGCCGAGCGACCAGGCGGTAGACCTCGCAGCCGGCGCAGAAGCCGGTGCTCGCCGCCAGGAGCGCCAGGGCGGCGACCAACAGGCCGAGCGACGTGCCGAGCGCCGGTGAGCCGAGCCACCAGGCCAGCGCCGCCGAGCCGAGGAAGGCCGTGCCCATCATGTTGGCGAGGCGGGGCGGGCGCGAGTCCTCGAGTTCCCCTTCCCCAAATCGCGGCTGCACGAGCACGAAGTAAGCGACACACGGGATGCAAAAACGGCGGCCGAGGGTGAGCCCCACCAGCAGCTGCGTCGCCATCAGCGCCCAGGCGAGCGGCCAGCCGAAGATCGCGCCGAGCAGCGCGACTGTGCCGGTCACCGCCTGATTGAACCGCGGTGCCCGCTCGTCGATCACGTCGGTATCGCGCCAGGGATCGGCCGTTCGCATACCTGCATTGTCCCCGTGGCGGCGTGACCTAGTCTTCGCGCGCCCCCGGTGCTGCCGCTCAAGGACAACAACCCGACCTCGCGCTTCCCGGTCGTCACGGTCGCGTTGATCGTGATCAACATCGCGGTCTTCTTCTGGCAGCTCAACTTTCCCACGAACGAGCGGCTGGACAGCTTCGGCTTCTCGGCAATCGATCAGAGCTCACTCGAATACGGAGCGATCCCGTACCGGGTCACGCATCCGAGCACCGGGGATTGCTCCATCGGGGCGGTGGACACGACCACGGCTCCGACGGCGGGCGTCGTCTGCCCCGGGACGACCGCCTTTCGCGAGGCGGTCACGTTCAGCCGCGACAACCCGCAGGAGGACGCCGGGCCATTTCCGATCGACCAGAAACCGTGGTGGGTGACGCTGTTCACGTCGATGTTCATGCACGGCGGGATCCTGCACATCGCCGGGAACATGCTGTTCCTCTGGGTGTTCGGCAACAACATCGAGGACCGGCTGGGGCGGCTGAAGTTCGCGCTCTTCTACGTCCTGGCGGGCCTGGCTGCGGTGTACACGCAATCCCTGATCGACACCGCCTCGACGGCGCCCACGATCGGCGCGAGCGGTGCGATCGCCGGCGTCCTGGGCGCCTACGCCCTGCTCTATCCGCACGCGAGGGTGCTCACCCTGATCTTCATCATCTTCTTCGTCACGCTCGTCGAGATACCGGCGCTGATCCTCCTCGCCCTCTGGTTCATCCTGCAGTTTCTCCCGGCACTGGGGCAGGTCGCCGTGGAATCCGGAGGCGATCAGGGCGTCGCCTACTTCGCGCACGTGGGCGGCTTCCTCTTTGGCCTCGCCGTCGCCGGAGTAATGCTGCTGCTGGCGCGCGGCCGGGAGCCAGAGCCGCGCTTACCCGTCTACTAGCCGACCTTGGATCCCGATCTCCGCAACGCGCTGCTGATCGTCGGCCTGATCTTCTGCGGCTTCTTCGCCGCGGTGACCCTGTACGTGATCGCCGACACCGGGCTGCATCTGCGCACCTACGGCGACATCGGCGCGATCGTGCTCTACGCGATCTCGCTGCTGATCGTCGTGATGATCGCGGCGGGCCTGATCGGAGCGCTGCGGAACCCTCCCGATGATTAGGCGGATCCTCGCCATCGCAGGGATCGTGATCGGCCTCGGGGTCGCCGCCGTGGTGGTAGTGGCTGTCTGGCCCGAGAGCGCCGGGAACGGCGACTCCAGCTCGACGTTGCCGGGTCAGACCACGCACGGGAGCGACGGCAGCACGCACAGCGACCTCGGAACCGCTTCCCAGCCGTCGATCGGCACCTACGTCTCGCCCGAGGCGAAGCGGTTCGCCCTCGACCCGGCGACCGGACCGCTCCCGGTCCAGTACCGGTTCAAGCATCCGCCGGTGGCCGGCGTGCTGTTCGACATGAAGAGCGGGCAGATCCTCTGGCAGCGAAAGCCGAGACTGGAGCACCCGATCGCCAGCCTGACCAAGATGATGACCGCGCTGATCGTGGCCCGGCGGAACTCGCCCCACGAGCGGGTCAAGGTGAGTGCGAAGGCGGCGAAGACGCCGGGGTCCGCCACAGGGCTGCTGCCACGGGGCCGCAAGGTGCCGCTCGGCCCGCTGCTCCAGGCCCTGATCATGATCTCGGCCAACGATGCGGCCGTCGCCCTGGCGGAGCACGACGGCGGCACGGTGACCCGCTTCATCAGGCAGATGAATCGGCAGGCCCGCGCGATGCAGCTCACCTGCACGCACTTCTCAACCCCGAACGGGCTGCGCGACCGCAACAACTACTCCTGTGCGCTGGACCTGGCCGAGCTGGCGCGGGCCGACCTCGCCAATCCGAGGATTGCTGCAATCGCCCAGACGCGGTACGCGAAGCCGCGCTTCCCGATCAAGGGCAAGCGGCTCTACCTGACCAACAACCACTACTTCCTCCAGCGCGGGCTGGCGGGTCTGCCGCAGGCGGAGGTCACGGGACTGAAGACGGGGTTCACGGACGCAGCGGGGAGCTGTTACGTGACCACGGCGCACGTCGGGAGGCACCAGCTCGGACTGGTGTTGCTGCACTCGCCCAGCCCGCTGACGCAGGTACCCGCTCTGCTCCGCGCCGGGTTCGTCGAGCAGGGGGTGGTCCCGCCGCTGCCGCCCCCGCGGCCGGCGAAGAAGCCGCCGGACGGGTGAGATCCGGGTGCGGGCGCGCATGCCAGCACCAAACGGGTTGCGCTTGCGCGCACCCTCGCAGCCAACCCTCGTCTGCCTCGGCCTTTGCGCGCTGATCCTGATCGCGGCGGCCGCCGATCTGATCCACACCGAGTCCCGCCTGCCAGACGTGTCCACGGCGTGTCAGCCCGACACGCCGACCTGCAGCAACGCCGCGCTCAGCGAGCAGCTGGCGCGCGACCGGGCGGCCGATCCGCTCCAGGACCAGTACGACTCACGCGCGTGGCTTTATTCGTTCGCGATCCTGGCGATCGTCGCCGTCGCGACCGCCGGGGCGCTGCGCTCGAGGCCCCGCGCCGCGTGGCCGCAGGTCTTCACCAATCTCGGGGTGATCGGGGTGTGGTTGGGCATCGCGGCCGTCCTCCTGCTGCTGGCGACCGACGGCAGCTCGCTCACTCCCCCGCCCGCGCCGACGCTGCTGCTGCCGGTCGCGTTGCTCGGCGCCGCCGCGGTCGGGACGCTGTACGGCCGCTCGGAGGGCTGGGCGGAGCAGGCGGAGAACGGAGTACGCGAGATGGTCATGCAGGCGGGCAAGTTGGCGATCCACATCGGGACTGCCGGTCCGGCCAAGCGTTCACGGCTCGAGCGATTGGCGCGGTGGCTGACCCTCGCTGCGCTTGCGCTGACCGCAGCGACCTCCCTCCTAGCAATCGCCTCGGCACTGGGGGGTGCGGACTGCGGCGGCAACGGGACCACGGCGGCCTGGACCGATCCCCTGGACGCGCTTGCAGCGGTCACGGCGATCGGTGGGATGGCGGCCGGGATCGGTGCGCTCCTGCTGCGGCACTGGATGGCGGCGCTGGTCAGCCTGGTCGCCTGTCCCGTGGCGCTGCTCCTGGTGCTCGCCAGCACCTGCGCGTTCTACTGAGTGCGTGCCTTTGCAAAGGCGCAGGCTGGGTATATGGCTTGCAAACGGGTTGGAGCACT
This sequence comes from Actinomycetota bacterium, assembly GCA_046731495.1. Lineage (GTDB taxonomy): Bacteria > Actinomycetota > Thermoleophilia > Solirubrobacterales > 70-9 > DASUPK01. The sequence continues at coordinate 19,297 of JBKPLC010000043.1, forward strand.
TGGAGTTCCGGGACGAACTGAGGATGATGTTGGTCACAGGGCGATGACTCCACAAGTTCACATCCTGGCCCTGCAGAACACGCCGCAGGAGTCAGGCGGGGGTCTTGGCGTTCCTCTGGAGATCATCGGTGCGACCGTCCTCGCGTGTGCGCTGCTCACCGCGACGGTGCTCCTCCTGACCAGGTTCCGCCGGAAGAGGGACCCGATGTTCATGCGGGAGCGCTACATGCGAGAGGAGATGCAGGAGCTCTGCCCCGATGGCTGGCAGGCGCGGATCGTGCTGTATGGCGACGGGGCGCCGATGCCGGACGACGTGCCCGGTGACGGCGACCGGAACGTCTGCGTGGAGTGGGCCGAGTACGAGACGGACGAGGCCGGCCACACCGAGATCGCGGTGGCTCGGCGGATGTGGGCCCGCACGATCACCGGCGCGCTGCGCGGCATGATCGCCGACCGCAAGCTCGACATCGAGCTCGAGAAGATCGAGCGCCAGGTGATCGAGGACAGCTCAGACCAGCATGGCGGCGGGACCGGCCCGCCCGCGACGGGCTCACACGGGAAGAAGGACCGCTAGCGCTTATTCGGGACTCGGGCAGAGTCCGGCGGCTTCGTCTCCCACCGCGAAGCGACCTCTCGGCACGCTCCGCTCTGCCGCTCAGCTGCACCTGCTCGTGGCGCCTTCGTTCGGGTCCGGTGCGGGGTAGTCCCTCGCGTTCGGATAGGAGGCGTGCCAGGGGATGGTCGAGCCGTCCGCCGCATGGAACGTCCCCTTCAGGTGGTGGCTGTTACACCAGTGCCCTGTGATCGCCCTGCCGAATTGAGCGTGCTCGAACTCCCCGTTCCTGACCTCAACCCTGTCGAAGAACGAGTGCCCGGGTTGGAAGACGATCTGGTGGATCGTCCCCGACTCCAGGGTGCCGATGTAGCTGAAGTGGAGGTAATGGGTGTGATCGTCGCTGTGCCCCCAGTACTGGCCCTCCCAGGGATTGACGGAGAGCGTGCGGTACGAGGGGGCCTGCCGCTGGAGGTTCTTGAGCCGCTTCGTGGCGCCCGCGCTCGCCGTCGCCGTTGGGCCGCCGTCCGCCGTCGCCAACGCTACGGGCACGGCGACAACCACGCCCAGGAGCGCCGCGCCGATCAGGACGTGGGCACGCTTGACCCTCCGATTCATGGCTTCCTCCCTCGGTTAGTTCCTTTCGTTCTCCTCCCGACATCGCCCGCGCAGTATCTCGCGCAGGACTACTGCTTCCATGCGAAGGAGCAAATGCTGGGCGAGAAGTGGAGCCAGCGGGGCTCGAACCCGCGACCTCGGCGTTGCAAACGCCGCGCTCTCCCAACTGAGCTATGGCCCCAGTGGTCGATCGATTGTAGGTGCCCGAATCACAACCCCGTGGATGCTCCTGTGAGAGACTGGCCAGGCTGGCGAACGGGCACTTGTGGGAGATGGCGAGCACGCCGAAGACAGCCGAGCAGAGCAACGGGCAGGGCACGGCCCGCGGCCCTGAGGCAGCCGACCGGACGGAGACCCCGAAGCCGAGTCAGCGCGCCGAGGTCTCCAACCTCGACATCGTCCGCTTCTACTTCGACGGGGCGGTCGAGCGCCTCGAGCTGCCGGACGACCTCCGCACCGTCTTCTGGGAGCCCTACCGCGAGGTCACCGTGCAGATCCCCGTCAAGCTCGGCGATGGCAAGATCCACACCTTCTCGGGCTACCGGATCCAGCACAACGGCGCCCGCGGCCCCTACAAGGGTGGCGTCCGCTTCCACCCCGAGGTCGACATCGACGAGGTGCGCGCCCTCGCGTCCCTGATGACCTGGAAGACCGCGGTCGCGAACCTCCCCTTCGGCGGCGCCAAGGGCGGCGTCAACTGCCCCGCCGGCGACCTGGAGCGCTCCGAGGTCCAGCAGATCACACGCTCCTTCATGGACAAGATCGAGAAGGTGCTGGGTCCGACCCGCGACATCCCCGCCCCGGACGTCAACACCAACGCCCAGGTGATGGCCTGGATGATGGACGAGTACGGCAAGCTCCACGGCCACACCCCCGCGATCTGCACGGGCAAGCCGATCGCGCTGGAGGGCTCATACGGACGCGAGCAGGCGACCGGCCGCGGCTGCGTCTACATGTTCCGCGAGGCCGCGCCCGCGATCGG
>JBKPLC010000044.1:0-5844 GCA_046731495.1 Actinomycetota bacterium
CCTGGATCGTCTCCCGCGCCTTCTCCTCCTCGGCCAGCTCCTCGATCGACTTCCCCTCGAGACCGTTCTGCTTCGCCCAGACGGGTGCGAAGTCAGGGTCGAGGGTGATCAGCGCCACGTTGTAGGACCGGCCGTTGCCGACCGCCACGGCCTGGCCGATCAGCGGGCTGGCCGACTTCAGGTGGGACTCGATGTTGGCGGGTGACATGTTCTTGCCGGCCGCGTTGATGATCAGCTCCTTCTTGCGGTCGACGATCTTTAGGTAGCCGTCCTCGTCGATCTCCCCGATGTCTCCGGTGCGCAGCCAGCCGTCCTCGGTGAAGGCCTCCTCGTTCTTCTCCGCCAGGTTGCGGTAGCCGGGCATGACGCAGTCGGCCTTGACCAGGACCTCGCCGTCCTCGTCCAGCCGGATCTCGATGCCGGGCGTGGGCGGGCCGACCGTGCCGAGCTTGATCTTGTCCGGCGGGTTGATGGTTCCCAGTCCGCAGGTCTCGGACATGCCCCAGAGCTCGCCGACGGGGATGCCGATCGCGTGGAAGAACTCGAGCACCTCGAGCGGGGTCGGGGCGGCGCCCGCGTTGACGGCGAGGGCCTCGTCGAGGCCGAGCTGCTTGCGGAGCTGGGAGAACATTTGCTCGTCCGCCTGCGCCGCCGCGTCGGCGATCTCCTGCGGCACCTCTTCCCCGGCCTGCTCGAGCCGGACCTTCTGCAGCGACGCCTCGAGGCCCTTCTCGACCGGCTGGCGCTGCTCGTCTGGCAGCCCGGCCATCATCGCCTCGAGCCCTGACTTGAGCTTCTCGAAGATCCGGGGCACGGCGAAGAACCAGGTCGGGTTCACCTTGGGCAGGTACTCGGCGATCTTGCGCGGGTCGGCGCAGACGTGGACCGAGACTCCCTTGGTAACAGGCAGGTAGTAGTGCGCGTTCCGCTCGGCGACGTGGGCGGCCGGCAGCCAGGAGATCACCTTGCCGCCGCGCTCCGGCAGCTCGATCAGGTCGTCCGCCGTGGCCACCGCGAAGAGCAGGTTGCGGTGCGTGAGCTGCACGCCCTTCGGCGGGCCGGTCGTGCCGGAGGTGTAGATCAGCGTGAGCAGATCGTCCGGGCCAACCTGCTCGACCGAGTCCGAAGGATCGAATTCCGGATCCATCTCCATCAGCTCGTCAAGGGTGTGGTCGCCGCCCTCGCCGTCCACGACGATCACGTGCTCGAGGTCGGGCAGCTCCTTGCGCGCCTCGTTGAACTGCTCGACGAAGGCGCTCTCGATGATCGCGATGCGCGCCCCGGCGTCCGAGACCACGTACTGGATCTGCTCCGGGGCGAGGGTCTGGTAGATCGAGAAGGGGACCGCTCCCAGCGACACGGCGGCGAGATCGCAGGGGATGAACTCCCAGCGGTTGTTGAGCATGATCGCGACGGTGTCGCCCTTGCTCACGCCCAGCTTGGCGAGCCCGCCGGCGATCCGGTGGGCCGTGTCGCGCAGCTCGTTCCAGCTGAGCTCCTTCTCGCGGGCCTCATCGCTGATCGCGAGATCGTCGCCGAGCCTCTCCACCACTTTGTAGAAGGCCTTGACGAGGTTCTCGGCAGGCAGCTCGGGCGCGGCGCCGCCGCTGGCGGACCGCTCCGAAGTCGTGACCTCCACAGGCAGCTCCCCTCTCCTCGGTAGAACTTGGGAAAACGCTACACCAGGAGGAAACAATGCCGACCAGAGAAGCCCAAGCGGAGTGGCAGGGAAACCTCGCGCGTGGCAAGGGGACGATGTCCTTCGGGACCGGGGCCTGGGAAGGCGCCTACACCGCCGACTCGCGGTTCGAGGAGGGCGAGGGCACGAACCCGGAGGAGCTGATCGCCGCGGCCCACGCGGGCTGCTTCTCGATGGCCTTCGCGCTCGCCCTGAGCCAGGCGGGGCACGAGCCGGACTCGGTGCGGACCACCGCGAAGGTCTCGATCGAGAAGGATGACGGCGGCTTCTCGATCACTCGCAGCGTGCTGAGCACCGAGGTCGAGGTCGAGGGCCCGAGCGAGGATGAGTTCCAGAAGCTGGCGGAGGAGGCGAAGCAGGGCTGCCCCGTCTCGCGGGCACTGGGAGCGATCGAGATCGAGCTGGAGGCGAAGCTGGCCTAGCCTCGCGGCCGTCGGCCGCTAGCGGACGTTGAATCCCTCGCCGGTCAGCCGGTTGATGTCGTTCGTCAACCCAATCACGAACAGCATCAGGATCAGCAGGAACCCGACCGCGCTGGCGCGCTCGATGACACTGAAGGGGACTCGGCTTCCCCGGACCTTCTCGACGAGGCTCCAGAAGATGTGGCCACCGTCCAGCGGCAGGAACGGGAACAGGTTGATGATCGCGAGGGAGAGACTGACGATGGCGAGCAGGAGCAGCGCGTCGCGGGCACTCTGCTCCACCGTCTGGTGCGCTACGTCGCTTACCCCGACGACCCCCGACACCTGCTTGCGCTGCTCGGGCTCGAACAGGCGGGCGAAGGTCGAGACCGTCCTCGAGGTGACCTCCCACATGGTGCTTCCCGCCCGTCCGGCGGCCGCGGAGACAGAGAGGTTCTCGTCGACCAGGCCACCCCCCTGGAAGCCGAACCCCACGCGGTAGCGGCCCGTTCCGTCGCCCTGGAGCGCCGGCGCTTCGGCGTCGTAGTACGGCGTGAGCCGGACCGTTACGAGCTTGCCGTCGCGCTTGACTACGAAGGTCGCCGGGCTGGTCGCGCTGCAGCCGTTTCTCGGCGCGCCGGCACAAGTATGCGTGTTGACCTGGGACGCGATCGCATCGGCACGGTCCCCGAGGTCACTCTCACTGGGGTTCGGGCCGCCGTTCGTGGGGCGAACTCCGTCCACCGAGATGATCTGGTCCCCGGGCTTGAGCGCGCCGGCCGCAGGCGTGTCGTTCTCGACACCTCCAACCTCCAGCGTCGTCGCGCGTTGCACCCCAAGCGCCAGGAAGAAGAGCACGAAGAACGCGATCAGCAGGTTCATCACCGGCCCGGCGGCGATCACCGCGATCCGTTTCCACACAGGCTGGTTGTAGTAGGCGCGCCTGATGATCTCGGGGTCTGTCGCGCCTTCCTCAATCGACTGGGGTGTGACTGTTCCCGAGTCGGCCCCCTCGAGCTGCTCAAGGAGGCCGGGCTTGTGGTCGATCTGCTCCCCGCGCTCGGCCGCCTCCAGCTCCTCGGGATTCATCCCGGTGATCTTCACGAAGCCCCCGAGCGGGATTGCCCCGATCCCGTACTCGGTCTCTCCGCGGCGGATGCTGACCAGCTTCGGCGGGAAGAAGAGGAAGAAGCGCTCCACGCGCATCCCGGTCCACTTCGCGACCACGAAGTGCCCGAACTCGTGTAGCACGATCAGGGCGATGAAGCCCGCGAAGACCAGGAGCCAGGGCCCGGCGCCGCTGATGCTCAGACCGAGTGGGAGGCTCACGCGACCGCCAGCCCCTCGATCAGCTTGCACGCGTGCTCGCGGGCGGCCGAGTCGACGTCGAAGAGATCCTCGAAGTGGCGGACCGGGCCTCCCGGGACGGCCTCGAGCGTCCGCTCGATCACCTCGGGGATGCCCGTGAAGGGGATCCGGCCCGCGAGGAACGCCTCCACGGCCACCTCGTCGGCCGCGTTGAGCACGCAGGGCGCCGTCCCTCCCGCCTCGCCCGCCTCGCGCGCGAGACGGAGGCAGGCGAAGGTGCCGGTGTCGGGCGACTCGAAGCTGAGCTCCCCCACGCTCGCCAGATCGAGGGTGGGGACATCGACGTCGGCGCGCTCCGGCAGGTGCAGCGCATAGGAAATCGGGACCTTCATGTCGGGGTAGCCGAGGTGCGCCAGCGAGGCGCCGTCGTTGAGATGGACGAGAGCGTGCACGATCGACTGCGGGTGGACGACGACGTCGATCTGCTCGTACGGGGCCCCGAAGAGGTGGTGCGCCTCGATCATCTCGAAGCCCTTGTTCATCAGCGTGGCCGAGTCGATCGTGATCCGGCCGCCCATCTCCCAGGTCGGATGGGCCAGGGCCTCCTCCGGCGTGATCCCCGAGAGGTCGGTGCGGCCCCGGAAGGGCCCGCCCGAGGCCGTGAGGACCAACCGCTCCACCGCCCCGGGCGGCTCGGAGCGGATCAGCTGATAGAGCGCCGAGTGTTCCGAGTCGACGGGGATGACCCGCGCGTCCGTCGCCTCGGCCAGCGCCGTCACGAGCTCGCCGCCGATCACCAGGCTCTCCTTGTTGGCGAGCGCGAGATCGATGCCCTCGGTGAGCGCGACGATCGTCGGACCCAGCCCGGCGGCGCCGACCACGGCGTTGAGGACCAGATCGGGCTTGCTGGTCAGGATCAGCTCCCGAATGCCCTGCTCGCCGGCGAGGACCTGCCCTCCCCAGGCGCCCGAGGCCCGCTCAGCGGCATCGGCATCGGCGAGCGCGACCGCGGGAACGCCGTGCTCCTTCGCCTGGGCGAGCACGCGCTCCCAGCTCGAGTCGGCCGAGAGGCCGGCGACCTGGAGGCCGTCGCTCGCGGCGATCACGTCGATCGCCTGTGTCCCGATCGAGCCCGTTGAGCCGAGTATCAGCACCCGCTTCACGGCGCCCCAGTGTAGGTGTCGGCCAAAAGCCGCCGTAAATGCGACGGGAGGCCCGAGGGCCTCCCGTCGAACATCCTGATGCGGCTTCCGCCTAGCGGACGGTCGCCGCGGAGAGCTCGAACTGGTTGACCTTCAGGTCGCCGGTGCTCTCCCTGCAGTCCACCGAGTAGTTGTGGCTGCCGCCCTGCGAGGGCTTGGCGACGATGTTGATCCCGTAGCTCTTGGGATCAGTCGCCGACACGTCGATCTTGGTCGTCGTGCCGTTGACCGGGTCGTTGTCGACCTGGAGCCGGCACTCGCCCGTGGCTGTACCGCCCTGACCCTTGAACGTGCCGTCGAAGATCAGCAGGATCTTGCGCGGGAACGCCGTCGAGGTCTTGAGGGTGACTCCGGTGCACTTCGTGTAGGTGCTCGACGAGTTCGGGTCGCAGTCGGTGCCGCCCGAATCGCTTCCACCCGCGTTCGTGGCGCTCACGGGCAGGACCTTCAGGCGGGCATCCTTGCTGAGGCCCTTGTACTCCACCTTCTTGCTCGTAGCCGCGTACGCGCCTCCACCAAGTGCCACGCAGAGCGCGATGAAGGCGATCACTGTGCCGGCTGAGGGCCGGCGACTGAACAGCTTCCTCATTCCAGAACCACTCCCTTTCGTAAGGTCGTGAGCGTTCTCCCCGGACGAAACAGCATGAGGCGAAGAAGTTGCGCCCTTGCGAGGATCCATGCATGCCGTTGAGGAGGCGCCGCCAGAAAAAGCCCGATCCTGCCCTCGATCCGGAGGGCTTGCGCGAGGTCGTCCGCAGGACAGACGCGAATCCGCAGCTGGTCGCCACCGCGCGCTTCCTGCGCGGCCTGATCCCGGGCGGCGAGCCGGAGACCGCGGAGATGCCGGAGCCGATGCAGCGCCTGGTCGCCGAGGTCCAGCCCCAGGGCCAGAGCGCATTGCGCGAGATCGGCAAGGGCGCGCTGCAGGCGTGGCAGGCCCTCTCCGAGGCGCAGCGCCGCCGGCGCGGGGCCGCGGACGTGGCGATCCTCTTCACCGACCTTGTTGGCTTCTCCGACTGGGCGCTCGAGGCGGGCGATGAGGCTGCGCTGGAGGTCCTGCGGCTCGTCGGCGACGCCGAGCAGAAGGCGGTCTCGCAGAACAAGGGAGCGGTGGTCAAGCGCCTCGGCGACGGCGCGATGGCCGTGTTCAGCGACGCGGACCAGGCGGTCCGCGCGGCTCTCGACTCGCAGAGCGAGATCTCGAAGATCGAGGTCGACGGCTACAAGCCGACGC
>JBKPLC010000045.1:0-10380 GCA_046731495.1 Actinomycetota bacterium
GAGCCGTGCGCCATGTGCGCGGGCGCGATCGTGCTCGCCCGCGTGCCGCGCGTCGTGTTCGGCTGCACCGATCCCAAGGCGGGGGCGGCCGGCAGCGTGCTCGACGTGCTGGGCGAGCCGCGGCTGAACCACCGCCCGGACGTGGCCGGCGGGCTCCTGGCAGCCGAGTGCGCGACGTTGCTGACTGACTTCTTCGCCTCCAGGCGTTGAAGATCGTTCAACAAGCGCTAGGCTCCAGGCATGTCCGTCACCGAAGAGACCACCGCGCAGGCTGAGACCAAGGCTCCGTCGTTCGAGCTCACGCAGGACCAGAAGGACATCCGCGACTGGGTGCACGGCTTCGCCGCCGACGTCATGCGGCCCGCCGCGCACGAGTGGGACGAGCGCGAGGAGACGCCGTGGCCGGTCATCCAGGAGGCGGCGAAGATCGGGCTGTACGGCTTCGAGGGGCTGGCGCAGTTCTGGGCCGACGAGAGCGGCCTGACGCTGCCGATCGTCAACGAGGAGCTCTTCTGGGGCGACGCGGGCATCGGCATGGCGATCATGGGCACGACGCTCGCCGTCGCCGCGATCTTCGGCCAGGGCTCGGGGGAGCAGATCGGCCAGTGGATCCCGCGCTGCTTCGGGACGGAGGACGACCTCAAGGTGGCGGCGTTCTGCTCGTCGGAGCCCAACGCGGGCTCCGACGTGTCCGCCATCCGCACGACGGCGAAGTTCGACGAGGCGGCCGGCGAGTGGGTGCTCAACGGGCAGAAGGCCTGGGCGACCAACGGCGGGATCGCCGACATCCACGTGGTGATCGCGAGCGTCGACCGTGAGCTCGCATCGCGCGGGCACGCGGCGTTCGTGGTGCCGATGAGCGAGGTCAAGGGCATCACGCAGGGCGCGAAGGTGTCCAAGCACGGCCTGCGCGCGTCCCATACCGCCGACGTGTATCTCGACGACGCCCGCGTCCCCGCCGACTACGTGCTGGGCGGCAAGGAGAAGCTGGACGAGCGGCTCGCGCGCGTGCGCGAGGGCAAGCGGTCGAAGTCGCAGGCCGCGATGCAGACCTTCGAGGCCTCGCGACCGACGGTCGCGGCCCAGGCGCTGGGTATCGCCCGGGCGGCCTACGAGTACGCGCTCGACTACGCCAAGGAGCGCGAGCAGTTCGGCCGCAAGATCGTCGAGAACCAGGCCGTCGCGTTCACGCTGGCCCGGATGAAGCTCGAGATCGACGCCGCGCGGCTGCTGGTCTGGCGGGCCGCGTGGATGGGCCGCAACGGCGTGCCGTTCACCGCGGGCGAGGGCTCGATGAGCAAGCTCAAGGCCGGCGAGGTCGCGGTCTGGGTCACCGAGCGGGCGATCCAGGTCCTCGGCGGCAACGGCTACACGCGCGAGTACCCGGTCGAGCGCTGGCACCGCGACGCCAAGATCTACGACATCTTCGAGGGCACGGCGGAGATCCAGCAGCTCGTCATCGCCCGCGCGATCAGCGGCGCGCAGATCAAGTAGCGAACTGGCGCGACGTCACCAAGCTGGCGCGGCCGCACGGGCGGGAAAGCCGGAGGCCGCGCCCGGCGGGGGCGGAGGCGGCCGCCGCCCGCCGGGCCTCCGGCGACGGCCGGTACCCTGTCCGGCTGCCGGGCATCACGGAGGGGTGCCGGAGTGGTTGAACGGGGCGGTCTCGAAAACCGTTGTGGGCCTTACGGTCCACCGAGGGTTCGAATCCCTCCCCCTCCGTCAGACGTCTCCCGGCGCTACGCCGCGGCAGGCGCGTTCCGAGCTCGGCGGGCGACGACGAGGCCGGCGTCCCATCCCGGCGCCCGGCCGCCCGGCGGCGGATGGATCGCGTCGCTGTCCAGGTCGCAGCGGACGATGATCCACGAGACGACGGAGTTGGAGTTCCACATGTCGCCGGTGCGCAGCTCGTCGCGTCCCCAGACCGGCGTCGGGACCTCACCGATGACGTCGAGCACGTGTTGCGCGCGTGCGGGGTCGCACGCCAGGCGGCGCGGGCTGTCCACGGCCTCGCGGACGTCAGGGATGCGTCCGTCGCGCCAGCAGCGGACCTCGTAGCGCAACATTCGCAGCCGGCCGGCGAGTCGGCTGCCGACCGGGCCCTCGGCGACGACGCCGCGCTGTGGTGTGCGCTCGTTCCAGACGGGGGCCATCTCGATGACGTAGCGCGCGCCGCCCACGCGGACCTCGAGCGCCGAGTGGTACAGGGCTGACGGCCGTCGCCGCGCACGGACCGCGGCGGCCGCCTCGTAGAGCCGGCCGTTGAGCCGCACGAAGTGCCCGCCCGCACCGAGTGGCAACCAGTAGAGATCGATCGCCGAGCTCAAAGCCGCTCCCCCTCGCGTCGAAGAACGGCAGCACGCCTCGGCTTGCGCAGTCGCGCCCCGGCCACGCCCACGGGGTCCGGTTCCGCGAGGCCGCCCTCGCATCGGCCTTCTTCGTCGGCGTCGCGGTCGGCTTCGGGATCGCGTTCGGGCTGATCGCCGGCTGGGACCACGGCACCGAGTACTTCGCCGGCTACATCGTCGAGAAGAGCCTGTCCGTCGACAACCTCTTCGTGTTCGTCGTGATCATCTCGACGTTCGCGGTGCCCGCCGAGCATCAACAGCGGCTCCTGACCTTCGGGATCCTCGCCGCGCTGCTCATGCGGGCGGTGTTCATCGCGCTCGGCGCGCCCCTGATCGCCGCGTTCAACTTCATGTTCCTGATCTTCGGGTTGCTGCTCCTCGTCACCGCGATCCAGCTCTTCCGCCACCGCGACCAGGATCCGGACATCGAGGACAACGCGCTGGTCAAGCTCGCCCGAAAGGCCGTCCCGGTCACGAGCGACTACGACGACCTCGTCATCCTCGGCGTCACGATCGTCGCGTCGCTGCTGAAGTCCCGCCGCGACCCGGACGCCCGCGCGCACGCCGGTTCGCTGGGCGCCCCGCCGGAGCGCCGCCCGCGCGAAGGGGTCGGCGAAGCCTGAAGGAATCGCGACTACAGCCTTGGCCCCATGGCGGTCGCATCGTGACCTCGTGACGCGACCCCGATCAGCGGAAGCGCCGCGGGAACTGCTTGACGATGCCCGCACTGAGGGTGTCCGCCATCCGCAGGATGTGGTGATGGATCTCGTCGTAGTCGCGGACGTCGGCCGCGTACCTGCCGCCGAGGCGGTCCACGGCCTCCTCGAGCGTCTGGTCGAGGTGGCCCTTCATCATGGTGCGCAGCGTCTTCCGTGGCCAGTTGCGGGGGTTGGCCTCGTGCAGGAAGTCGGCGATCTGGTTGCCGTTGGCGTACCACTCGTCGGTGCGCTGCTCGATCAGCGGCCGGTCGCCGGCCTTGGCGGCCTGCAGGAGGGCGACGGCCCCGGCGATGTGCTCCTTGAGCAGGACGGTGAGCCGGTTACCGGCGGCTTTGCCGTAGTAGGGCTTGATCGCGTCGCCGATGTCCTCCTGGTTGGCGAGCAGCCGGGCTTGGGTGGCGGGCAGGTCGGGCAGGTCGTGGGCCAGGCTGATGATCGCCAGCCGCGTCCAGGTGATGTGGTCCTCCCACAGCTTGCGCATGGCATCGTGGAAGGCCGCCTGCTTGGGCGTGGCCTTTGCCGCCATGGCGGCGTGGTCGTGGGCCTGACCGGCGTGGGCCTGGCCTTCTTGCGCGGGCGAGACCGCGACGACGAGCGTGGCGCTCGCGATCGCGATCAGACCGGCGAGGGCCGGCGCCAGGCGGCGGCCGAGTGTCGTTTCGTTCCTCATGGCCACCGTCAGCGCGGACCGGCGCGGATGTCTTACCTGCGCCGATCGCGGGCACGACGGCGCCGGCATGCAACGCTCCGCGGCATGAGCTCCGAGCACACCCGCACCGACCTCGCCGACAACGTCCTGACGATCACGCTCGACCGCCCCGACCGGCTCAACGCCTACACCGAGACGATGCAGCGCGAGCTGCTCGAGGCGTTTGACCGCGCCGACGCCGACGACGACGTCCGTGCGGTCGTCGTGACCGGCGCCGGGCGGGCGTTCTGCGCTGGAGCGGACCTCTCCGGAGGCGAGAGCACGTTCGACTGGCGCGAGCGCGGCGGCGACGGTCCGCCGCGCGACGGCGGCGGCCGGGTGACGCTGCGGATCTTCGACTGCACGAAGCCCGTGATCGCCGCGATCAACGGCGCGGCCGTCGGCGTCGGCGCGACGATGACGCTGCCGATGGACGTGCGGCTGGCCTCCGAGGCCGCGCGGATCGGGTTCGTGTTCACCCGGCGCGGCATCGTCCCGGAGGCGTGCTCGAGCTGGTTCCTGCCGCGCGTGGTCGGGATCAGCCGCGCGATGGAATGGGCGGCGACCGGCCGCATCGTGGACGCCGGCGAGGCACTGGCCGGCGGCCTCGTGCGCAGCGTCCACCCGCCGGGCGAGCTGCTCGGCGCCGCGCACACGCTGGCGCGCGAGATCGCCGCGAACACGGCCCCGGTCTCGGTCGCGCTCGCGCGCCGGATGATGTGGAGGATGCTCGGCGCCGGACACCCGATGGAGGCCCACCGGGTCGACTCGCGCGCCATGTTCCACCGCGGCCAGTCCGCGGACGCGCGCGAGGGAGTCGCCTCGTTCCTCGAGAAGCGCGAGCCGCGGTTCCCCGATCGGGTGTCGTCCGGCCTCCCGGACGTCTTCCCCGGTTGGGAGGAGCCGGCCTTCGGCTGAGCTGCGTGGCGCCCACGCTCCGATCAGTCGCGCTCGTCGGCCGCGGGAGCGGGCACCCGGTGGTCGAGGCGGTCGCCTCCGTCCTGCGGCCCGAATGGGGGCGCGACTCCATCCGCGGGTGGACGGTGGCACGTCACCATCCGAGCCGTGATCCGCGTCGCCGTCCTAGATGACCACCCGGCCGTGCTGGTCGGTCTGCCCCGCCTGTTCGAGGGCGATGGGAACCTCTCCTTGGTCGCCGCCGCCGAGACCGCCGACACGCTCTTCCGCGGTCTGGGCAAGGCGCGTGCCGACGTCGTGATCGTCGACTACGACCTGGCACGCGGAGACGGCCTGGCGGTCTGCCAGCGACTCAAGGACGGCGTTCGGCCTCCCGCCGTCGTGATCTACTCCGCTTACGCGAGTCCGGCGCTCGCCTTTGCGGGCCGTATCGCCGGCGCCGACGGCATCGTCGACAAGCGCGCCGACGTCAGCGAGCTCCTCGAGGCCGTCCGTAACGTCGCCAGTGGCGTGTCAAGGATGCCGGAGGTCCCGCTCGAGGTCCGCCACGCGCTGATGGCGCGCCTCGAGCCGGAGGAGCTTCCGGTGGCGGCCATGCTGCTGGCCGGGACGCCCCATCGCGCGATCGCCGACACACTCGGCACGGACCGGCGTGACATCCTCAACCGTGCGCGTCGCATCGTGGCTCGCGTCGCGCCTTCCGCGATGTTCACGAGCGACACGCAGGGTGCGGCCGCCCTGGCTCAGACCTGACTCTCGGGGCGGGACCGCATCCGGCGGGCGCCGTAGGCGTAGCAGGCGGCCAGTCCTGCGATTGCGCCTGGCATGGCCCACAGCGCCTCGCCGACACCCGGTGGGTTCGCCGTCGGGACGCCCGGTACCGGCAAGGCAAGACCGGTGACCAGTGCTCCGGCCGCGGCGGCGACGAAGGCGCCGATGATGCCGCCCCAGAAGCGGTCTCGGACGAGCACGGCGAAGTGCCAGAACGCGATGCCGATCATGACCCAGACGAGGACCGCCATCTCATCCTCCAGGGGTGTCGGGCCCGGACGATTCCCATGTGCCATTCGGCGCCGCAGGCGTCAGCTGCTCCAGGCAGCGGACGACGGCGTCATGGAGCGTTTCTGCTGCCGCGGCGCGATCCGGCGTCACTGTCGTCTGGAGCAGCCGGCTCACGGAGGCGACGCCGGCGACGCCGAGTGGCCCGGGTTCGCGCAGGCGGGCGGCGACCTCGGTGAGCCCGTCCTGCTCCGCCAGGACAGCGCGACGTGCGATCGGGACGGTGGGAGGTAGACGCAGGACGCGTCCCGCGAGTTCGATCAGCGCATCGATCGAGGTCGCGAGCTGGTTGCGCGTCTCGCGCGACGTCAGTTTCGATGCTCGCAGGAGCAGCTCATTGCTCTGCCACGGCGCCGCCCCGTCGGCGAGGGCCCTGTCGAGCTGTTCTTCGTGAAGCCAGGTGCGCGCTCTGAGGAGCCGCCGTGCGAGGGCACTGCGCGGAAGCCGCGCCATCGCGTCGGGTGCCAGGTCGGAATGGTTCATCGCAGCGCCGCGGTTTTCGAGCGGGCGCTTCGGCACCGCGCCGCGGCAGAGCGCAGCGCCGCCACGGTGTCGTGCAGGACCGCAAGCGCGGAGCCGAATCGCTCGTAGGAGGGCGCGGCCGCGGTGGGCCAGGATCCGGCCGCGCGCCGGTAGCGGAGGCTGACCGCGCCGCCCGGCGGGACGATCGAGTCCGCCATGCGTTCGCATGCGGCGGCGCTCTCGTGAAGCGTGGTCTCGAGATCACACAGCGTGTCGCTCACCGCGTCCACGCTCTCGGCGACGTTTGCATCCGGCATGACCCGATGATCGAAGCGCGCTGATCCCGGCGCTATGGAGTCCGCAATGCAGTCGGTCGCGACGCCGACTGCATCGGTGCGCGCCTCCGAAGGCTTGCGGCTGTGGCCGCCCGAGGATGGGGCCCAGACCGCATGGCCGCCGGTCGGATGGACCGCATTCTTGGAACCCGACGCCGCGCTGCCCTCGCGCGGCGTCGGTTGTCCCTTAGGTCTTTAGGTGTGACGGGTCCCGCCCATGGGCGGGACCCGTCCGCGCCGCGGCTCGGCCGTCGCCAGCTCCGACGACCGGCTTCGCCGGCGGTGCCCGACCGATCCGGGCGCCGGAGCCGAACGCCGGTTCTGAGACAGGCTCTAAGCAAGGACCTTGACGGCGCTGGCGAAGTTCGTCTTCATCGGCTGCTGGATCGCCATGTGCAGGTAGCCCAGCGCCTCGAGCTCGCGGGCGCGCTTGAGCGGACCCGCGTCGATCGGACGCAGGCCCCCGTCGGCGACGATCCGGGTGACGGTCGCCTTCGCGTCCTCGTCGTCAGACGCTATGAGCACGTCAAGCGGGTGCCCGGAGACCCGGCCCTCGCCGAGGGTGCCCGCGAATGTCGTGTTGAACGCCTTGACGACCCGCGCGTTCGGAGCCTTGGCGGCGATCTCCTGCGCGGCGGAGCCCGCGTCGATCTGCAGCGGCTCGAACGCGTCGACATCGATCGGGTTGGTGATGTCGATGACAACCTTGCCGTCGAGCTGGTCGCGGTAGCGCTCCACGATCTCGTCGACCGCCGGATACCAGACGGCCAGCACGACGATCTCGCCGGCCAAGGGATCGCCGACCTGGCCCGCGCGCACGTCGCCGAACAGCTCGTCGGCGAGGGCCTGCGCCTTCGCCGTCTCGGTGCCCAACAGCATGACCCGGTGACCGCCCGCGAGTGCGCGCGTCGCGATGCCCCGTGCCATGTTGCCGGTGCCGAAGATGGTGATGTCCATGGTCTCCTCCTGGTGGTCGAGCGCTGGCTTCGGGTCCGTTGTGCCACGGATCGGCGGCGATGAAGCCTCGTCCCATGGCTCGGCCGCAGGCCCTGCTCGACCGGCTCCATCCTCGTGACGCGGAGATGCGGTGGCGACCTCATGGCTGTCGAATGGTGCGGCCGACATGCTGGTGGCCATGACCAAGGACCAGACCTCCACTCCGCGGCGCCACCAGGGAGTACCTCGACGGCCGGCGGGCATGGGTCGCCCGCGCGCCGCCGAGCCGGCCGGCGCCTTCCGCTCCGCACTGTGCGCCGTCGACCTCAGCGCCAACAGCCGCGCCGCGTACGACCAGGCCGTGCTCCTCACCGCGCCCTGGGGCACGGTCGAGCGCGTCCCTGCAGCCGCGCTGACCCGCCGTCGTGGGCAGGCGCTACGTGATGCCTGCGGACGCCACGACCTCGTCGCCCTCGGGGCCAGCGCCACGGCGTGCGCGGTCGTGCAGCGTGCCGCCGTCCCGGTCCTGATCGCGCGCTGGACCGCGCCGGGGACCGCCGTGACGGACACGATCCTGGTGGCGGTCGACGACTCGCCCGGGTCCCGACGCGCGGTGGAGCTCGCCGGACGGCTTGCCGGCGCGCGGGGCGGGACCGTGGCGATCCTGGGGTCGCCGGCCGGCGAGCCGGCGCTGCGACGAGCCATCGCCGCCGGCAGCCGCGTCCTCCTGCAGGCGACGGGCGCCGTGCCGGCTATCGCCGGCGAGCAACTCCCACGCGAGCAGGCGATCCCGGCGGCGGCCGTCGCGCTCGAGGCCTCACTCGTCGTGCTGGGCGTCGGGGCCGACGCGGACGCGAAGCGCAGGGCGGCGCAGCTCGCCGAGCGGATCGCGTGCTCGGTGCTCGCCGTGCCCGCGGCGGGACCGAGCACGAGCCGGCGCTTCACGAGGGAACGCCGACGCGATGCCCACCCGACCCCCGCCGCCTGATGCAGTCGAAACCCATGTTCGCCCGCGGTATGGCCGCCGACCAGACCTTCGCGATCGTCGGCGCCGGCCTCACCGGCGCCAAGGCCGCCGAAACGCTCCGCACCGACGGCTTCGCCGGGCGCGTGGTGCTCATCGGTGCCGAGCTGGAGCGCCCCTACGAGCGTCCGTCGCTGTCCAAGGACTACCTGCGCGGCGAGGTCGGCCGCGACAAGGTCTACGTGCACGACGAGGGCTTCTACGACGAGCATGACATCGAGCTGCTGCTCGGGCGCGCGGCCTTGGGGCTTGACCTAGCGACAGGCGAGATCGCGCTCCACGACGGCGGCCGGCTGCGCTACGACCGCTTGCTCCTCGCCACCGGCGCCGAGCCGCGCCGTCTCGCCATCCCGGGCGCGGACCTCGACGGCGTCCTCACGCTGCGCAGCGTCGAGGACTCCGATGCGCTTCGCGGGCGGCTGGACCGGGGCGGCGCGGTCGTGGTCATCGGTGCAGGCTGGATCGGCTCGGAGGTCGCCGCCTCCGCCCGGCAGCGCGGCCTGGAGGTGACGGTCGTCGATCTCGCCGCCGTCCCGCTCGAGCGCGTCCTCGGGCCCGACGTCGGCGCGATCTACCGCGACGTCCACGCCGACCATGGCGTGCGGATGCTGATGGGGACCGGCATCGAGGCGTTCGAGGGAAACGAGGCGGTCGAGTGCGTGCGCCTGCGGGACGGGCGCTGCATCCACTGCGATCTCGTCGTCGTCGGTGTCGGGGTGAAGCCGCGCACACGGCTGGCCGCCCAGGCCGGCCTGGCCACCGACAACGGCATCCTCGTCGATCCGCACCTGCAGACCAGCGCGCCCGCCGTGTTCGCCGCCGGGGACGTGGCCAACGCCCACCATCCCCTGTACGACGGGCCGATCCGCGTCGAGCACTGGGCCAACGCGCTGCACCAGGGGCCGGTCGCCGCCCGCGCCATGCTCGGTCAGCCGGCGACCTACGACCTGGTCCCGTACTTCTTCTCCGACCAGTACGACGTGGGGATGGAGTACGCCGGCTTCGCGCCGCAGTGGGACCGCGTCGTCTTCCGCGGCGACCCGGCAAGCCGAGAGTTCATCGCCTTCTGGCTCGGCGGCAATCGCGTGCTGGCCGGCATGAACGTCAACGTCTGGGATGTCACCGACACGATCCAGCGGCTCATCCGCGACCGGGTCCCGGTCGACGCCCGGCGCCTGGCCGATCCCGACGTCCCGCTCGACGCGCTCGCGCAGGTCGAGCGAGACGCTGCGGCGTGAACTGCGCCCAGGCCCCCGGTGTCGAGCAGCCCTTCGGCGGGTCCTTCCACGGCCTGGTAAGACCCGCCGCCGGCGCGGCGCTAAACGAGGGTGACCCAAGCACTCACCCACCTGCCCGTGCCGACCGCCCGCGATCGGGGCGACATCGACGTCGTGGCGGCACAGCGAGCCGCCCATGACCTGCTCGACGCGCTCGGCGTCGACTTGACTGACGAGAGCGTTCGCGACACACCGCGCCGGATGGCGCGCATGTACGCCGAGCTGCTCACGCCGCCCTCGTTCAGGCCAACGACGTTCCCCAACGACGGTGGTTACGACGAGCTCGTGGTCGCGACCGGGATTCCGTTCCACTCGATGTGCGAGCACCACCTGCTGCCGTTCGTCGGCGTCGCCCACGTCGGCTACCTGCCAGGGGAGCGGATCATCGGCCTCTCCAAGCTCGCGCGGATCGTCGAGCACTTCGCCCGCAACCTTCAGGTGCAGGAGCGCCTGACGACGCAAGTGGCCAACTGGCTCGATAGCCACCTGGCGCCCAAGGGCGTCGGGGTGGTGATCGAGGCCGAGCACCTGTGCATGTCGCTGCGCGGCGTCCAGAAGCCTGGCGCACGGACCATGACGTCGGCGCTCCACGGGGTCGTGCGCGACGACGCGCG
>JBKPLC010000046.1:0-6359 GCA_046731495.1 Actinomycetota bacterium
TGCGGACGAACTCGCAGTACGCACCCAGCTCGTCCCCGGCCTGGTCGCGCCAGTAGGGGTGATCCCAGAGCTGGAGCGCCTCCTTGAAGCGGTAGACGTGCTCGGAGACGCCGAGCTCCTCGATCCCCTGCTCCTCGGCCGCGGCGAGATAGCGGTCGGCATTCTCCTGCGTGAAGTACTGATCGGCGGCACCGACCTCGTCAGGGCGCAGGTGCAGGTGGTAGTCCGTGAGCATCCGGCCGAACGCTACCCGCCTCTAGAGTCCGGCCCCTTGCTCGCGAAGGTAGCCATCGTGCTCGCCGCGTTCGGAGTGGGCGTGGGTCTCGCCGAGCTCTTCGGGGCGAAGAACCTGGGGACTTCGCTCGGCGTCGGCGAGCTCACCTTCGCCGTAGCCCTGGTCTACGTGCTGGTGCGGCGAGATGGACCGCCTAGGCCCGAGGACCCTTCGGGAGGATCAGATTGAGTAGCGAGCGGCGCCCGCAGCGCGGGCAGCGGCTCCAGTTGTGCTCGAGCGTCGCGCCGCAGTGGCGGCAGGCCGGCTTGGGCTTGACGATGTAGCTCACGCGCGCCGAGTCTAGAACTCGATCTCGGAGCCGAGCGTGACCGTCCGCTCCCGCGGTAGGCGGAAGTAATCCGCGGGCTCGGCTGTGATCAGCGCTGTGACCAGGAAGACCCGCTTGCGCCAGCGGCTCATCCCGCGCTTGTCGGTCGGCCTGAGCTGGACGCGCGAGAGGTAGAAGGAGGCCTCACGGGCGTCGACCGGGCACTCGACCCCGGCCTTCGCGATCTGCCGCACGAGCTTCGGAACGTCGTACTCCTCGGCATAGCCGTGTTTGGCGCGGACGAAGGTGAGGCGGTCGTCCTTGTAGCCGAGGTCGTCGATCTCGAGACGGTCCTGGGGCCTGACGCGCGGGACGGGCATGGTCTCGAGCGACAGGATCACCGCGTTCTCGGGGAGTGAGTGCAGGTGATCGACGCAGGCGCGCATCGAGAGCGGCGCCGTCTCCTTGCCTCGGTTCATGAAGACCCCCGTCCCGGCCACCCGCGCCACCGGCGGGTCGTGGTCCCTGATCTCCTGCACGAAGTCCGGCAGCGGCCCCTCGACCCGGAAGCGCTCCTGGGTGACTAGCCAGCGTCCGCGGAACCAGGTGGTCATCACGAAGAAGAGCACCAGCGCGATCGTCAGCGGCAGCCAGGCGCCGTGCGTGAGCTTGGTCAGGTTCGCCGCGAAGAAGGCGAGCTCGATCGACAGGAAGAAGGCCGCGCCCGCGAGCGTCAGCCAGAGCGGCCAGCGCCAGCGATGCCGGACGATGAAGAAGAACAGCACCGTCGTGCACAGGATCGTCCCCGTCACCGCCATCCCGTAGGCGAAGGCCAGCTTGGCAGACGTCTGGAAAGTTAGAACCAGGACCAGCACCGCGATCATCAGGAACCGATTGATGATCGGCACGTAGACCTGTCCGTACGCCCGCTCGGAGGTGTGGACGACGCGGAGCCGGGGCAAATACCCGAGCTGCGCAGCCTGGTGTGCGATCGAGAAGGCGCCGGAGATCACCGCCTGCGACGCGATCACCGTCGCCGCCGTGGCCAGAATGACGAGCGGCACCAGCCCGTCGTGCGGCATCAGCCGGAAGAACGGCGCGCTGATCGCGCTCGGGTCGTCCAGGATGAGCGCGGCCTGGCCGAGGTAGCTGAGGATGCAGGCGGGGAAGACGAGCAGCAGCCAAGCGCGGGTGATCGCGGGCCGCCCGAAATGGCCCATGTCGGCATAGAGAGCCTCTACGCCGGTGAACGCGAGCACGACCGAGGTGAGCGCGAAGAAGCCGGTCGGCTCGTTGTGGACGATGAAGTCGAAGCCGTAGCTCGGCGAGAGCGCCTCGAGGACCTCGGGGTGCATCGTGATCCCTCGGATCCCCAGCGCCGCGATCGTCACGAACCAGACGAGCATGACCGGGCCGAACACCCGGCCGACCGAGCCGGTCCCGAATCGCTGAATGACGAAGAGGACCACGATGATCGTCACCGTGATCGGGATGACGAGGCTGTCCATCCCGGACGAGATGGTCTTGGTCCCCTCGACCGCCGAGAGCACCGAGATGGCCGGGGTGATCATGCTGTCCCCGAAGAACAGCGCCGCCCCGAAGACGCCCAGCGCGGCCAGCATCAGCTTGGTGCGTCCCTGAATCCCGGCGCCGAGTTGACGGACCTGGGAGATCAGGGCCATGATCCCGCCCTCCCCGTCGTTATCGGCGCCCATCACGAAGCCGACGTACTTGACGGTGACGATCATCGTCACCGACCAGAAGATCAGCGAGACGACGCCGTAGACGCTCTCGAGCGACGCCGTGATCGGATGCGGGTCGCTCGGGCTGAAGGCCGTCTGGACCGTATAGATCGGGCTCGTTCCGATATCGCCGAAGACGACGCCCAGGGCCGCGATCGTGACCGCAGCCCGTCCGGCCGCCCGCTTTGCCTCGCTGGTCATGCGGGCGAGCCTACGCGCGCTCGCTCAGGAGAAGTTCGGCGACCCGCAGGTCCAACGGCGTCGTGACCTTGATGTTCTCCGGCGGAGCCGGGTGGATCACGATTCGGCCACCGCGCCGCTCGACCAGCATCGCGTCGTCGGTGGCGTCCGCCAGCCCACCGGGGTCGGCGAGTGCCTCTCGCAGCGCCTCCGCGCGGAAGGCCTGAGGGGTCTGCACGGCCCACAGGCCCGAACGGTCGAGCGTGCGCTCGACCGTGCCACCCTCCCCGGCCTGCTTGATGGTGTCCGTGACCGGCGCCGCCGCGACCACGCCGGCCGCCCCTTCCTCGGCGGCGAGCCCATCGACGACGGCATCGATGAGGCCGGGGGTGACCAGCGGGCGCGCCGCGTCGTGCACGACGACGATGTCCCCGCTGCAAAGCTCCAGGGCGTTCGCGACGGATTCCGAGCGATGCTCGCCGCCGCCGACTGCGACGACGCCGCGCCCGGCGATCTCCTCGTCACGACCGGGCGGCGCGGCGACGACGATCTCCCCGACGCCCTCGGCGGCCCGAAAGGCGTCCAGCGACCACTCGATCAACGGCCGCCCTGCGACCTCGATCAGGGCCTTCGGGCCGCCGGCTCCGAGCCGTTCCCCGGAGCCGGCGGCCGCGATCACGGCCGATGCGAGGGCGTTAGGCGGTCGCCTTTGCGGCTCCGAAGCGCTCCTCCAGGAGCTCGTCCAGGTAGGCCTCCGCGCCGTCCTCGTCCTTGTCCAGGGCGTACATGAACTCGGACGCGAGGATCTTCTTCGCGCGGGTGTACATCTGCTTCTCCCCCGTGGAGAGTCCCTTCTCCCATTCACGAATGGCGAGGTTGCGAACCACCTCCGCGAGCTCGTAGACGTCGCCCGTCTTGATCTTCTCGCGGTTGTGCTTGAACCGGCGGTTCCAGTTCTTCGGCATCTCCGAGACCTCGTCTGTGAGGACCCCGATGACCTTCTTGACCTGCTCCTCGTCGATCACGCGGCGCAAACCGGCGCGGCTCGCGTTCTCGCACGGGACCATCACGGTCATGTTGTTGTGGAGGATGTTGATGGTGAGGTAGTCCCGCTTCTCACCCATCAGGTCCTTCGTCTCCTTCTTCAGGACCACTCCCGCCCCGTGATGGGGGTAGACAACGTTGTCGCCGACCTCGAAGTTGATCTGGGGCGCCTCGATCTCGAGGTCGGCAACCGCCGCCTCGTCCTCCAATACCTCCTCTGTTACCTCAGGAATTGGTCTCTCCTTTCGTCGGGACGACCTGACGGGGTCGTCAACTCTGTAAGTAGCGGTCGACTGGATCGACCTCCTGGAGCCGGCGCAGGCCCTCGCGAATGTCCTTGGCCCGTCCGGCGCCGACACCCTCAACGGCTTCGAGGTCGTCGTCGCTCGCGGCCAACACCTCATCGAGGCCGCCGAACTCCTGGATGATCCGCTGCACCACCAGCTTCGGCAGGCGCGGGATTCGCCCCAACACGCGGTAGCCGCGGGGGGAAACGGGAAAGTCGAGTGTGGAGACCTTGCGGTCGTAGCCGAGCAGCTCGGCGAGGCGCCCGAAGTCGAGCAGGTCCTGGTGCGGCATGCGGGCGATCTGCGAGAGCGTCGTGGCGAGGTTCTCCTCCGTGTCCTCGACCGAGTAGTCGCGGATCAGCGCGGCCTTGTCGGCAGCCACGCCGACCATGGTCTCCTCGAGCTGCATCTCGATCAGCCGGCCCTCGGTGCCGAGCTCGACGATGTAGCGCTCGACCTCGACCGCCATGCGCGTGACCAGCTCCGCGCGCTGCAGCACGGAGAGGACGTCATACAGGACGACGCCGCCCTCGAACTCGAGGCGGGTCAGCCGCGTCGAGACGGAGTCGAGTCGGGCGCGGTACTTGTCGAGGGTGGCGAGGCCCTGGTTCGCCTTCGCGAGTACGGCGGGGATGTCCTGGAGGATGTACTTCATCCCGCCCAGGTAGAGCGAGACGACGTCGCGCCGCTCGGAGATCGCGACCACGAGCGCGTCGGTCTGCTTCGAGACGCGCTCGGCTGTGCGGTGCCGGGTCCCGGTCTCGGATGAGAGGATCGTCGGGTCCGGCATCAGCTGCACGTTGGCGCAGACGATCTTCGTCGCCTGCTCGTTGAGGACGATTGCCCCGTCCATCTTCGCCACCTGGTAGAGCAGCGCCGGGGTGTAGTCGATGTCGAGGTTGATGCCCCCTGAAAAGAGAAAGGAGACCTCCTCTGGGTCTCCGATGACGATCAGTCCGCCGGTGCGTGAGTGGACGATGTTGTCGATCCCCTCCCGCAGCGCGGTGCCCGGGGCGACGATGTCGAGAGCCCGCAGAAGTCGCGGATCCTGTCGCGCCTCCAACTCCTGTAGATCGTCCGCGGGAAGCGAAGACGCCATCGGTGCTGATGGAAGCAGAAACCCCTGGACCGTGCTTTGCGGGGAAATCCGTGTGGAGAGGTCGGGTTACGACTTGTCAAGCGGCCCGGAGAGCCCGGCCGCTGCGGCCGCCGGAGAGCGCGGCTTTCAGCGAGCTGACGGGAGCCAGGCCGGCGATCGCCTGTTCGCCCGGCGGCGGGCCGACGACGCGATCCAGGCCGAACTTGCGGGCCTCCGCGACCCGGCGGTCGGCGTGGGCGACGTAGCGCACCTCGCCGGTCAGCCCGATCTCGCCGAAGCAGGCGAGGGGCTTGCCGTCCGACTCGAGCGCGCGGCCCGAGTGAGCTGAGGCGACCGCCAGGGCGATCGCGAGGTCGGCACCGGGCTCGTCCACGCGGACTCCGCCCGCGACGTTCACGAAGACATCGGCCGAGGAAAGGGAGAGGCCGGCATGTCGGGTCAGTACCGCCAGGACAAGCGCGAGACGGTTCCGGTCGACGCCCGTCGCGGTGCGGCGAGGCGGGACGATCTCCGTCGGGGCGACCAGCGCCTGCACCTCGACGAGCAGCGGGCGGGTTCCCTCCATCGCGCAGAGGACCACGGAGCCCGGCGCCGGCCGCGCCTCGCCGACGAAGCGGGCCGATGGATCCTCGACCTCGACCAGTCCCCCCTGCCGCATCTCGAAGACTCCGACCTCGCTGGTCGCGCCGAAGCGGTTCTTGAGGGCGCGCAGGGTGCGGAAGGTTCGCTCCCGTTCGCCCTCGAAGTGCAGGACGCAGTCGACCAGGTGCTCCAGCGCGCGCGGGCCGGCCAGCGATCCCTCCTTGGTGACGTGCCCGATCAGGATCAGGGTGACGTCCAAGCGCTTGGCGGTCTCGAGCAGCGCCGCGGTCGCCTCGCGGACTGCCCCCACGCTGCCCGGTGCCGAATCCGGGATCGCGAGGGTCTGCACCGAGTCGATCACGCAGGCCGCAGGGCGCTCCGACTCGAGCGCCGCCAGGACCGCTTCGAGCGAGGGCTCGGCCAGCATCGGCACCGACAGGGCGGCCTCGCCGAGCCGCTCGGCCCGGCGGCGGACCTGCGCCGCCGACTCCTCGCCGGAGACGTAGAGGACCTCGTTACCGCCACCCGCCAGATTCGCCAGCGCCATCCCCGCCAGCGTGCTCTTGCCGATGCCCGGCGCGCCGCCGAGCAGCACTAGGGAGCCGGGGACGAGGCCGCCGCCGAGGACCCGGTCGAGCTCGGCGATCGAGGTGCTGAGCCGCGTCGAGCGCTCGGTCTTCACGTCGCGGAGGGGAACCGGCTTCGGACCCGCTGCACGACGGCGGCCGCCGCGGCTCGATCGAACCGCCGGCGCGCTCATCTCCTCCAGGGTGTTCCAGGCGCCGCAGCCGGAGCACTGCCCGGTCCAGGTGAGGGCGGAGTGCCCGCACTCCGAGCAGCGGTATGAGGCTGACTTCGCGGCCACGGACCCAGGCTAGGGATG
>JBKPLC010000047.1:0-24310 GCA_046731495.1 Actinomycetota bacterium
CTCTGGACCAAGGGCGGTGGCGGCCGCTACCGCGCGAAGGAGGCCCAGGGCAAGGAGCGCGAGCGGCTCTGGGAGCTGGCGACCGGGTTCTACCCCGGCTTCGCCCATTACCAGGAGCGGGCGGGCGGGCGCCGGATTCCCGTCATCGTCTGCAGCCCGCAGGACGAGTAATCGACTCGAACGGCTCTAGCCTTGATGCCACACCTGGAGGGGTGGCAGAGCGGTTGAATGCGGCGGCCTTGAAAGCCGTTAGGGGCCTTCGGTCCCTCGGGGGTTCGAATCCCTCCCCCTCCGCTAGCGGAGCTTGACGTCGAGGAGGTCGATCTTGCCGATCGCGTCGCCGGCGGCGAAGTCATCGCTCGCGTTGCCCGACTCGGTCGGGAAGACCTGATTGAGGGTGGAGGCCGCGAGCGGGGCCAACACGACGGTGGCGTCGGTGACGCTGAGCGTCTTGCTGACCGGGTCGACGGAGCGGCTGCCCGTCGAGAAGTCGATGTTCGCGAGCGGCGCGCGCGGGAAGGGGCCGCTCGGCAGGGTGGGGACCGAGTTGAGCAGGTTCTGGCTGAAGGCGACGCCAAGGTCGGTGCTGAGCAGCTGCGTTCCGACCGGAGGCTGCGCCGAGCCGCAGGCCCCCGGGTTCAGCAGGCTGCTGTTCTTGGTGATCCGCTGACCGCCGGCGGTGTCGATCTGGCCGGCGCTGAAGTCGGGAGCGGCCGTGCCTCCGGCGACGGGGAAATGGTAGGTCGTGCCGCCGAGCCCGGTTGTCGTCGCGGGCGCGATCGGGGCGACGCCGGCCGGGCTGCCGGTGGGCAGGGGATCGACGCAGTGCTTGGAGAGCTTCTGCACGAACGTCCCCAGCGGATCGGTCTCCAGCACCAGCTCGCCGGTTCCCGGGACCACGTCCACCGTGAGTGGATCGGTGATTAGCGAGGTGATAGTGCCGAGGGGCTGACCCGCCTTCACCCCGCCAGCGGCGGACTTCTTCGCGGCCTTGCCGCCGGAGAAAGCCTTGTTGAGCGCCGCGGCGCCCTTCCGCGCGATCGTCGCGCGGATGTTCGAGATGGTCGCCCCCCAGCCGCTCCGGGCGACGGTCCCGCCCGCGAGGGTGGCGAAGGCGGAGACGCTCGTCTTGCCGACCTTGGCGGAGAGCTTGCCCGGCCCGCCGTTGGCGCCGAGCGTGAGGAGCGTGACCTTGACCTTCGCCTTCCCCTTCCCCTTGGTCGCCTTGAACGCGCCCGTGACGAAGGCGGTCCCCGACCCGTCGATCGGATCAACGGCTCCCGACGTGATGGGCAAGGTGAGGGCACGAGGCTTGAGCTTCAGGCCGCGAGAGTTCTGCAGCTGGATGCTGACCGAGCCGCCCTTGAGCTGGTCCTGACCGGCGAGCGCCGACCCGGCGCCGACCAGGAGGATTGCGACCGCGGCGAGCACGGCGGCTAGCGCACGTGCGCGCGCCCCTCTTCGCTTGTCGATCGATTGCGACATCCCTCTGCCCCGACGGTCCCGCCGCGGTCGCCCAGTTTCCCACGACTTCCCGGCCCCCGCGCCAGTCCCTGCCCGCTACTAAAAAAAGAGGTCCAGGATTTTGCGCCTCGGACGATGAAGTAAGGATCATGGCGCGCCCAAGCATCGCCAGGGTGCTCGGTGGCTGTTTCGCCGTGCTCGTCGGCGCAGCGATGCTCGTCCTGGTGGCGCACAGCACCTTCGGCTTCGGCGCCCCCCGCTTCAGCTACTTCATCGAGGAGTGGGTCTACGACTTCATCACCCTGACCGCAGCCGTCCTGACCCTCGCCCGGGCGGCGCTTCACCGGGAGGCGCGGCTGGCGTGGGGCCTGCTCGGGCGCTGCGCCGGATCGCAGTTCGACCCGAGGGTGGCCGAGGAGCTGGAGAGGGTCGTGCGCGGGGCGGCGGTCGAGGCGCCGTCGGTCGCCGAGGCGGTCCGCTAGCGGCGTTCGTCCACCAGCAGCGTCTGCACCCCTCGCCCGATCTGCCCGCGCTCGTCGAACAGCCGTGTGTCCGCGACGCCGATCCCGTGCGGCTCCGGGAACGTCACCGCGTCGAGGCAGACCCACTCGCCGGCTGGCAGCCGGTGCAGGTGCACGGTGAGGTCGACATTGATGAACAGGTATCGCGTCCAGTCGAGGGCGACGCTGACGCCGTTGCCCGAGTCCGCCGCGATCAGCACGCGCTGTAGCGGCGTCGGCTCCTCATCCGGCAGCAGAGGCAGGCCCATCCGCATCCAGACCGTCGCCGGCCCGCGGTCCATGAAGGTGCCCTCGATGAACCGGTAATCCATCGCCGCGTGGTAGCCGGCCTCGTGACCAACGTCGGGAAACTCGGTCGGCGCGCCCCGGTCCGGGCCTGGAGGCGCCTCGGGGAAGCCGGGCGGAATCTCGAAATCGACCTCGTCGATCCGCAGACGCCAACCGTGGGCACGGACGAGGGCCTCACCGTCGTCATCGGCGAGGGTCGCCTCGAACATCTCCACGCGTCGGCCGGGACGCACGATCTCCGCGTCGACGCGCAATCGGCCGATCGGAACCGAGCGCAGGATCTCGTAGGTGATCCGGCCGACCTGCGCAGGCGGCCCGTCGCCGCCGCCGAGGTGCCCTCCGCCGAGCCGCTCGACCTCGCGGCCGATCAGCGCCGCCGGAGGCCCGGCGTGCTGAGCGCCCGGATCCCAGGGGCCGCGGGTGGCCTCCATGGCGACGAAGCCGTCCCCGTCGGGCTCGTAGAAGGAAGCGCACATCGGTCGCAGACTAAGTAACGAACCCCTCCCCCAGTGGACTATGAGTCGACCGGATTAACCTGGTCATACCCCACCGAAAGAGGTGAACGACTTGGAGAAGGTCAAGAAGAGCGAGGAGGAGTGGCGCCGGGAGCTCACCCCCGAGCAGTATGAGGTTGTGCGCCAGAAGGGCACCGAGGCCCCGTTCACCAGCGAGCTCAACGACGTCAAGGACCCGGGCCAGTTCGTCTGCGTGGCCTGTGGACAGCCGCTGTTCGACTCGCAGAACAAGTTCGACTCCGGCACCGGCTGGCCGAGCTTCGACCGGCCAATGGACGACGAGAACGTCGAGACCGCCGAGGACAACAGCTTCTTGATGCGGCGCACCGAGGTGCTGTGTTCACGCTGCGACGCGCACCTGGGCCACGTCTTCGACGACGGGCCGGCCGACACGACCGGTCAGCGCTTCTGCATCAACGGCTGCGCCCTCGAGTTCAAGCCCGAGGAGTAACCGAGCGGCCCCAGACGGGGCCGCTCAAACCTTCCCGCCGGCGCCCAGGTAGCTGAAGCGCACGGCGAGAGCCACCGCCTCCGTCCGCGTGTCGACCTCCATCCGCGCGATCGCGTTGCGAACGTGGGTGTGGACGGTGGCGGGGCTGAGCGAGAGCCGGTCGGCGATCTGCTTGACCCGCAGGCCCTCCGCGAGCAATTCGAGGATCTCGCGCTCGCGGGGGGTCAGCTCGAGCAGCTTCTCCACCTCTCCCGCGCCCTGGCCGAGTTCGGTGCCGACGAAGGTGCCGCCGCCGGCGACCACCTCGATGGCCCGCGCGATGTCCTCGCTCGGCGCCGACTTGAGCACGTAGCCGGAGGCGCCGGCGCGAAGCGCGAGCGTGAGCAGGTCGGGTTGGGCGTGAGCGGTGAAGATGATCACCCGGGTCTCGGGCCGGGCCTTGAGCACGTCCTTGGTCGACTCGATCCCGTCCTTGCCGGGCAGCTCGACGTCCACGATGCAGACGTCGGGCTCGAGCTCCCTGACCTTGTCCACGAGCTCTTCGCCTGTCTCAGCCTCACCGACGATCTCGACGCCTTCGACGGACGCCATCCTCGCCTTGATCGCCTCGCGGACGATCTCGTGGTCATCGCAGAGCACTACACGCTTGGGGGAGTTGGGGCTCATCTATGTGGGAATCCTTTCTGGAGCGCCAAATTCCTGCAAAGCCACGGGAAGCTCCACGCTCCCGTCCCCCCTCTGTCGGTTCTCCAGCACCGCGATCAGCGTTCTACCGACGGCCACCGCAGTTCCGTTGAGCGTGTGCACAGGCTCGGGGGATTCGCCTTGTGAGGGACGGTACCGGGCAGACAGGCGTCTTGCCTGGTAATCCGTAGTGTTCGAGCAGCTTGTCACCTCCCGATAGCGTTCCTGGCTCGGGATCCACGCCTCGCAATCGAACTTGCGGGCGGCGGGGGCGCCGAGATCGCCGACGGCGACGTCCACCACGCGGTAGGGGAGCTCGAGCGCGCCGAGGATGCCCTCCTGGATGGCGAGCAGCCGCTCGTGCTCCTCGTGCGAGGCCTCCGGTTCGACGAAGCTGAACATCTCCACCTTGTCGAACTGATGGACACGGAAGATGCCCCTGGTGTCACGCCCGGCCGCCCCCGCCTCACGGCGAAAGCAGGTCGAGAACCCTCCGTAGCGCTTGGGGAGGTCCGAGAGCTCCATGATCTGGTCGGCATGCAGTGAGGCGAGCGAGACCTCCGACGTGCCCACCAGGAAGAGCTCGTCCGTCGGCACCTCGTAGATCATCTCGCGGTCTCCGGGGAAGACTCCCGTGCCGAACAGCGCTCGCTCGCGGACCAGGACGGGCGGAACGGTGGGCTCAAAACCCTCGCCGCGGATCAGCTCCATCGCGAACCGCACCAGGGCGAACTCGATCATCACCAGATCGCCCATCAGGTAGGCGAAGCGCGAACCGGAAGTGTTCGCCGCCGCCTCCATCTCGATCCAGCCGTGGCGCTGCGCCAGGTCGAGGTGGTCGACCGGTTCGAAGTCGAAGTCGGGGCGGTCGCCGACCTCCCGCAGGGTGACGTTGTCCTCCTCGGTCTCGCCGTCGGGGGCCTCCGGCTCCGGGATGTTGGGAAGCGAGGCGAGCAGCTCGTCGCGGCGCTCGTCGAGCTCGGTGAGCTGGGGCTCGAGCTCCTTCAGCTCCGACTTCAGGGCGCTCGACTTCTCTCGCGCCTCCGCGAACTCGGGCTCGTTCACCTTGCCGGCGCGGGCGGCCTCCTCGATCTCGCCCGAGAGCTTGTTCTGGTCGGCCCGGATCGCGTCAATCCGGGTGTTGAGCTCTCGCCGGCGCTCGTCGGCCTCGATCAGCTGATCGAGCTGCTCCGCCGCCCCCCGTCTGCTTAGCGCCGAGCGGACGGCGTCCGGGTCGGTGCGGATCTGCTTGAGATCGAGCGTGGCTCGGTCCCCCGCTACGGGGCGGCGCTTGAGCTCGTGGTCGTCCCGGCGGGCGCGGGCTGCTCCGTGACGTCCTCGCCCGCGTACTTGGCCACGAACGCAGCGACCTTCTGCGCGTCGGTTCCCACCACGATGTTCTGGGGCATGATCGCGCCTGAGAAGCCGCCGTTGCGGATCGCGAAGAGCACGTCGTCCATGGTCTCCTTGCGCTGGTCGAGGTCGGGGCCCTGCTGGCGCTGGCTGCGGTTGGCGCTCCCCTCCGTCCCCGCCGGGGTGAGCGTGTGGCAGCCCGAGCAGCGCTCGGCGAAGATCTGCGCGCCGGCGTAATCCGGACTGTCGTCCGCGACCTGGATGCCCTGAGTGCCGCACCCGACGGCGGTCGCAAGCACGGCGACTGCGATCAGTAGGAATGCCCCTCGCACGCGGCGGGATCATATTGGCGGGCGGGACGCGAGCGTCGCGTAGCGTTTCCGCATGGCCGTCTCCCCGGAGGAGTTCCGCGCGGCGCTGAGCGCCTACGCGACCGGCGTGACCGTGGTCACCGCCGTGGGGGCTGACGGGCCGTCGGGCGCCACGGCGAACGCGGTCACTTCCCTCTCGCTCGACCCGCCGATGATGCTCGCCTGCCTCGACCGCGGCTCGCGGACGCTCGCGTCGGTGCGCGCGCAGGGTCGGTTCGGCGTGAACGCGCTAGCCGCAGGCCAGGACGAGCTGGCCCGTCGCTTCTCGGCCAAGGACCCCGAGCCGGC
The DNA here is from genome assembly GCA_046731495.1 of Actinomycetota bacterium. Lineage (GTDB taxonomy): Bacteria > Actinomycetota > Thermoleophilia > Solirubrobacterales > 70-9 > DASUPK01. The sequence goes on from JBKPLC010000047.1 coordinate 5,936, forward strand.
CAAGTGGGAGGGCGTCGAGTGGTCGGAGCACCTCGAACTGCCCCGCCTGGCCGGCGGATTGATGTGGGTCGCCTGCGAGCTGCGCGACCTGATCGACGGCGGCGACCACCTGATCCTGACCGGCAACGTGCTGGAGGCCGAGGCCGGCGAGGGCCAGCCCCTCCTCTTCCATCGCGGGGCGTACCGAGACCTCCTGGCCGAGAGCTAGGTCAGCGCTCGGAAGAGGGCGTTGACGTCCCGGCGGTTGCCGTCGATCTCGACGGCCCCTGACTCCACCGCCTTCCCCAGCGGGTTTTTCCGGAACACGATCCCCGCGATCACATCTGGATCGCTGTGGATCACCGCATCCGCCTCGTCCACCTCCCCCCGGACCGCCTCGAATCGGCCGTCGGCGACCCTAATGGCGAAAGGAATCTCATCCTTTCCCAGCCGCAGTTCGTAGGTCCGTGCAAGCCCGTCGGCCTTCGCCGGATCGAACGTGGACTTGAGCGCAAGCACGAGCGCATCCGGTCCCATCGGGGCTCCCCGCGGGAACGAGGGCGAAGCGGAAGCCCAGCGCCCAAGCGCAAGCACCGCGGGCTCCAGCTCCCGCCCCCACTCGGTGAGCTCATAGACCTGGACCGCCGCCGGAGGCGCGAGCTTCCGCCGCCGGATGATCCCGGACTCCTCCAGCTCGCGAAGTCGCTGGCCGAGCACGTTGGGACTGATGTCGGGAATCCCGGTGCGGAGATCGGTGAAGCGCTTGGGCCCGAGCAGAAGCTCGCGGACGACGAGCAGCGCCCACCGCTGCCCCAGCAGGTCGGTGGCGTGGGCGATGCCGCAACCGTCCTCAACCGATCTCGTGCGAGCCATGCCTGGAGTTTACCGCTCCCTATACCTTAAATACAACCGAGTAGTTCTCTTTTAGGACTTTATGGTACGGTCGCCAGGCGATAAGCACCCGGGTCCGAGAAAGGAGCTTCGAAATGGACTTGCCGAAGGTGGTCTCCGCCGAGGAATGGGACGCGGCCAACAAGCGGATCCTCTCCAAGGAGAAGGCGATGACCCGCGAGAGCGACGCCCTGGCTGCGGAGCGACGGCGCCAGCCGATCATGCGGATCGAGCAGGAGTACGAGTTCGAGGGCCCGAACGGCACTGCGACTCTGCTCGACCTCTTCGAGGGGCGCCGGCAGCTCTTTGTCTACAACTTCATGTTCGGGCCGAATCAGGAGGTGGGGTGCGACGGGTGCTCGATGGTCCTCGACCAGCTCACCCACCTTGCCCACCTGCACGCACGTGACACGAGCTTCGCCCTCGCCTCCCGCGCTCCGGTCGAGAAGCTCGAGCGCTATCGGAAGCGGATGGGCTGGGAGGTCCCGTGGTACTCGTGGGGCGGCGGGACCTATGGCGTCGACCTCGGCCTCTCGCCGGCCGAGCCCCAGGTCGGTGAGTACCAGGACGGCGAGATGTTCGGCCTGAACGCGTTCTTCCGCGACGGCGACGACATCTACCGGACCTACTTCACGAGCTGGCGCGGGCTCGAGGTGATCGGGCCGGTCTGGAGTTATCTCGACCGCACGCTCCTCGGGCGCCAGGAGACCTGGGAGGACTCGCCGCCCGGCTGGCCCCAGACGGCGCCGTACGAGTGGTGGCGCCGCCATGACGAGTACGAGGAGGAGCGATGAGCGAGCGCGACGGCTACCAGCACGGCGTCCCCTCCTGGGTCGACACCTGGCAGCCGGATGCTGACGCCGCGATGAGCTTCTACACCCAGCTCTTCGGCTGGGACGCGGAGGACACGATGCCCGAAGGCGTCGACGGCAGCCACTACATGTGCCGGCTGCGCGGCCGCGACGTCGCGGCGGTGGCCTCGCGTCCCGACGCCGCGCCCGATGTGACTGCGTGGACCACCTACGTCTGGGTCGACGACGTCGATGCGACCGTGGCCAAGGCGACCGACGCGGGCGGCCGAGTGCCGATGGAACCCTTCGACAGTCTCGACGGCGGCCGGATCGCGCTCATCGCGGATCCGGCCGGTGCCGCGATCGGCGTCTGGCAACCGGGCGCCCACAAGGGGGCTCAACTCGTCAACGAGCCGGGTGCCTACTCGATGAGCGGGCTCGTTACCCCCGACCCCGACGGCGCGAAGCGCTTCTACCCGGACGTCTTCGGCTGGGACATCAAGACCTTCGAGATGGGCGATGACGAGCTGGTGATGTGGACCGTTCCCGGGTACATGGGCGGGGAACCACAGCAGCCCGTGCCGCGCAACGTCGTCGCGGCGATGCTGCCGGCGAGCGCGGCCGGGGACGCTTCGCCGCACTGGAGCGTCGACTTCTGGATCGCCGACGTCGACGACGCCGCCGCCAAGGTCCCGGAGCTCGGTGGCCAGGTCGTGGCCGAGCCCTATGACGTCCCCGACACCGGCCTGAGGCAGGGCGCGTTCACGGACCCGCAGGGTGCGAGCTTCTCGCTCACCCAGCCGCCCGGGGTGGGCAACTAGAACGCCGAGCTGGTCCCGGCGGCCCGCAGCGCCAGGAAGAAGATCACCAGACAGGCGACGGCCATGATCCCGGTGTCGCGCCGAACGATCGCCATCGCGATCGCGGTCTGCCGGTCCGCCGGCAGGTCGTGGATGTCGAGGCCGCCCAGCTCCGCCTGCGCCGAGCCGAGCCGGACCACCTCGGCCAGCAGGGAGACCACCAGCGGAAGGGCGCCGTAGAGGTAGTGCAGCTCACTCGCGTCGTGTCCGCTGAAGGCGAGCAGGAGGCCGAGCAGCGCCTGCAGGATCACCGTGATCTGCGCGATCCGCAGCGCGTACCAGAAGCCCGGAGTGGCGCGCCGCTGAAGCCAATCGAGGCCGCCCCAGACCCCCGCGACGAGGTTGGCGGCGATCAGGCAGATCCCGACGACGAGGTGGACTTCCGGCACGGGCGCGAGAGCTTAGGCCACCAAAAGCCGCCAAAAAGGGTCGGGATTTGGCTTGCTGATGCGGAAAAGCACTATGTAACAGCTTGATACAAAGTGCGAGGCAAGTGGTATAACGCGCAGCGGATCGAATCGTGCTCCAGAGCTACCTCCCCGTCCTCGTCTTCGCCGGCCTAGGGATTCTCGTGGGAGGCGCCTTCGCACTGTTGAACTCGGTCACCGGGCCGCGCCGCCCGAACCCGATCAAGGGGCAGCCGTATGAGTGCGGTCTCCCCTCCCACATCACGCGCACCTTCCGCTTCGGCGTGAGCTTCTACATGATCGCGATGCTCTTCATCCTCTTCGACATCGAGGTCGTCTTCCTCTATCCGGTCGGCGTCCTCGTGCACGCAACCAAAAGCGTCTTCGTGCTGGTGGAGATCCTCGTCTTCGTCGTGCTGTTGCTCGTCGCCCTGGTGTTCGTCTGGCGTCGAGGGGCGCTCGATTGGAAGTAGAGCGGGAGAGCCTCCGCGCGCGTCAGCTTCGGGCCCGCGACCTGTTGCGCGGGGACTTGGAGGGTCAGGACCTCGAGGAGTACGTTGAGGAGCGGCTTCTCACCACCACGCTCGAGAGCGCCCTCAACTGGGGGCGGGCCAACGCCATCTTCCCGCTCACCTTCGGCCTGGCCTGCTGCGCCATCGAGCAGATCTCCCTGGTGACCTCGCGTTACGACATCGCCCGCTTCGGCGCCGAGGCATTCAGGGCCACGCCGCGGCAGGCGGACCTGCTGATCCTCTCGGGCAGGGTGTCGATCAAGATGGCGCCGGTCGTCCGCCGGGTCTACGACCAGATGCTGGAGCCCAAATGGGTGATGGCGATGGGAGCGTGCTCGTCGTCCGGAGGGATGTTCGCCAACTACGCCGTGGTCCAGGGTGCCGACAAGTTCATGCCCGTCGACATCCACGTCCCAGGCTGCCCGCCCCGGCCCGAGGCTGTCCTGTACGGCTTGAACAAGCTGCAGAAGCTGGTCCGAGGCCGACCCGACCTGGGGTGGCGCCAGCGGTACAACGCGCTCGGCACCGAGGAGTGGGCCCGCTTCGAGTCCGGCACCCCGACCCCGGAGGCGATCGAGCGGGCCGCGGTCGCGCTCGAGAAGCCAACGTTGGACGAGGTCCAGCGCCGGCAAGGACAGGGCACGGATGCCTGACGCCCCCGGGCTCGAGCTGATCGCCCAGGGGATCGAGGAGGGGCGGCAGGGAACGGTCATCGAAACCGCCTTCGAGCACGGTAAGGCGACTCTGATCATCAGTCCCGAGGGCGTGCTGCACGCGCTGCGCTGGCTCCGGGACGAGCCCGAGCAGCGCTACACGTTCCTCTCGAGCCTCCACGCCGCCGACTACCTGCCGGCGACGCCGCGCTTCGCCGTCCACTACGAGCTGCTCTGCCGGGAGCGCGTCGAGCGCCTCAACGTCAAGGCCCTCCTCGAGGACCCGGCGGCGGGCGAGAGCCCGAACGGCGCCTCGCCGGAGGAGAAGCTTCCCGAGCTCGACTCCTGCGTGGAGCTCCATCCGACCGCCGAGTTGCAAGAGCGGGAGGCCTACGACTTCTTCGGAATCGTCTTCAAGGGCCATCCCGATCTGCGCCGCGTCGCGATGCCCGAGGACTACGTCGGCTGGCCGCAGCGCCGCGACTTCCCGATCGGGGGCGAGCCGGTGCTTTACACGCACAACGAGATCGAAGCGCCGCGCTGGTTCGAGTGATGGCTGACGACCTGCTCAGGGACGAGGAGATCACCGAGCGCGGCGTCGCGCGCGAGCTCGAGGACCCCTCGGCCTCGATCGTCGACGCCTTCGGCGAGGTCACCGAGGCGGAGCTGGAGCAACCCGGCCTGGAGCCCGAGCAGGAGGTCCTGACCATCAACATGGGCCCGCACCACCCCGCGACTCACGGGGTCCTGCGCCTGATCGTGACCCTGCAGGGCGAGCGCGTGATCGACCTGAAGCCGGTGATGGGCTACCTGCACACCGGGATCGAGAAGTCCTGCGAGGACAAGAGCTACTGGAAGGTCATCCCGTTCGTGGAACGGATGGACTACCTCTCCTACTTCTTCCAGATGGAGGCATTCTGCGGCTGCGTCGAGCGGCTGGTGGAGCTCGAGATCCCGCCCCGCGCTCAGTACCTGCGCGTGCTCCACATGGAGCTCGACCGGATCATGTCCCACCTGGTCTGGCTCGGCACGACAGCGCTGGACATCGGTGCGATCTCGATGCTTTGGTACTGCTTCCGCGAGCGCGACAGGGTCCTCGACCTGTTCGAGATGTCGTCAGGGCAGCGGATGCACACGCGCTACTTCCAGGTCGGCGGGGTCTTCGAGGACATCCCGCTCGGCTTCGAGCAAAAGGTCCGCGAGTTCTGCTCGGAGATGCCGAGCCGGATCGACCAGTACGAGGCGCTGCTCGACCGTAACGAGATCTTCCTGCATCGCACCCGGGAGGTCGGCATCGTGTCGCGCGAGCGGCTGCTCGAGCTCGGCGTCACCGGGCCGCTGCTACGGGCTGCCGGCGAGCCCTGGGACCTGCGCAAGGTCGACCCCTACCTCTGCTACGGCGACTTCGACTTCAACATCCCGGTCGGCACGATCGGCGACGGCTACGACCGCTACCGGGTCCGCGTGCAGGAGATGCGCGAGTCGGTGCGGATCATCGAGCAGTGCCTGGACGGGCTCCCCGAGGGGCCGTGGATCGCCGACGACCGCAAGTACGTGCTGCCCCCGCGGGACGAGCTCTCCACCTCGATGGAGTCGCTGATCCACCACTTCAAGCTGGTGACCGAGGGCTTCCGCGTGCCGCCCGGGGAGCTCTACTACGCGGTCGAGTCGCCGCGCGGGGAGCTGGGCTGCTTCGTGCTCGCCGACGGCTCCTCGAAGCCCGCCCGCGTGCACTTCCGCGACCCCTCCTTCGTCAACCTGCAGTCACTGCGGGACATGTCGGTCGGCGGACTGATCGCCGACCTGATCCAGAACCTGGGAATGCTCGACCCGATCATCGGAGGGGTGGACAGGTGAGCCCCCGGCTGCCCAAGCGCGACCGCCCCTGGACCACGGACCCGGGCCACATCCACGACGCTCCAGCGCCGCCGCCGATGCCCGACGAGCAGGAGCTCGTGGGACGGGACATCCCACCCGACGAGGTCGAGGTCGTCCGGGCGGCGTACGAGGAGCGCCAGCCGCACGGCGAGCCCGCGCCCGTCCCCGAGCCGTCCGAGGTCGAGGTGCCCCGCGCGCTGGCGGAGGAGATCCGGAAGGCGATGAGCCGCTACCCGCAGAAGCGATCGGCGGCGATTCCCGCCCTTTGGGCGGTCCAGCGGCGCTACGGCTGGTGCACGCCGCAGGGCATCGAGCAGGCCGCCGCGGTGATGGGCGTGACGCCGGGCTACCTCGAGGGGGTCGCGAGCTTCTACGACCTCTTCCGCCTCGAGCCTGAGGGCGAGCACCAGGTCCTGGTCTGCACCAACATCAGCTGCTGGCTGCGGGGCGCGGACGATCTGCTGAGAGCCTTCAAGGAGGCTGCCGCGGGCAGCGGACGCGAAGCGGAGCAGCCCGCGGATGAGGGAGCCTCCGAGGACGGCAAGCTCTTCGTAAGGGGCTTCGAGTGCCTGGGCGCCTGCGACATCGCGCCGATGGCCTCGATCGACGAGCGCTACTACGGCCCGCTCACCGAGGAGGACGCGGTGGCCGCCGTGGAGCAGCTCCGAAAGGACAGCGAGGAAGTCCTGCCCGAGAAGCGGCTGGAGGACCGGAAGGCCGCCGGCGGCCCGGACGCGAAGGTGGTGAAGGGCTGATGGCCTCGCAGGAGACGCGGCTCCTCTTCCGCGACATCGACGAGCCGGGGCTTGCCTCGATCGACACCTACCGCAAGCTCGGCGGCTACCGGGCGATCGACAAGGCCTTCAAGGAGATGAGCCCGGAAGAGGTGCTCAAGGAACTCGAGGAGTCCGGCCTCCGGGGACGCGGCGGCGCGGGCTTCGCGATGGGCAAGAAGGCCTCCTTCCTGCCGCGGGGCGCCATGGACAAGTACCTCTGCTGCAACGCCGACGAGTCCGAGCCCGGCGCCTTCAAGGACCGCGAGCTCTTGCAGAAGAACCCGCACCAGCTGATCGAGGGGATCATCATCGCGGCGCGGGCCGCGGGGGCGAATCGCTGCTTCATCTACATCCGCGGCGAATACGACCTCCAGGGCGACATCCTCGACAGGGCGGTCGAGGAGGCCTACGAGGCCGGCTTCCTCGGCGAGGACGTCCTCGGCTCCGGCGAGCAGGTCGAGCTGGTCGTTCATCGCGGCGCCGGCGCCTACATCTGCGGCGAGGAGACCGCGCTCCTCGACTCGCTCGAAGGCAAGCGCGGCAACCCCCGCCTCAAGCCACCGTTCCCGGCCGTCCAGGGCCTCTACGACGGCCCAACCCTGATCAACAACGTCGAGACCCTCTCCAACGTCCCGCACATCATCGGCTCGGGCGCCAAGTGGTTCACCGGCATGGGGACCGAGCAGTCACCGGGGACCAAGGTGGTCTCCGTGTCGGGCGACGTGCGGCGGCCGGGCAACTACGAGATCGAGCTCGGCATCCCGACCCGGGTGCTGATCGAGGAGCTCGCCGGCGGGCCGCTCGAGGGTCGCAAGATCAAGGGCTTCTTCCCGGGCGGCTCCTCGTCCCCGGTGCTGAAGGCCGACGAGGGCCTCGACCTTCCCTACAGCTTCGAGGCGATGCAGGAGGCCGGCTCGATGCTGGGCTCCGGCTCGATCATCGTCTTCGACGACACCACGAGCGTCGTCGAGCTCGCGCTGCGGACCGCGCGCTTTTACCACCACGAGTCCTGCGGCAAGTGCACGCCCTGCCGCGAGGGCACCAACTGGACCGTGAAGATGCTCGAGCGGATGATCCGCGGCCAGGCGACCCCGATCGACCTCGAGACGGTCGCTTCGGTGCAGACGAACATCATCGGCAATTGCCTCTGCGTGCTCGGCGACTCGATGGCGATGCCGGTCGGATCGATGGTGCAGAAGTTCCGCGAGGAGTTCATGGAGGCGATCGAGCACGGCGTCCCCGGCGCGACCCTCGGGGCGCCCAGCGGCGACCCGGTCATCGCGCCCGGCGATCAGGAGCCGATGCCGGCCAGGGTGGGAGTGGCGTGACCCGCCAGATCCGCAACGCGGTCAGCCTCGTGATCGACGGGCGCGAGGTCACGGCCCCCGAGGGCACGATGCTGCACGACGCCGCCAAGATGGGCGACGTCGAGATCCCGGTCTTCTGTTACGAGCCGAAGCTCGGCGATCCGGTGGGCGCCTGCCGGATGTGCCTGGTCGAGATCGAGGGGATGCCGAAGCTGCAGACCTCGTGCTCGACCCCGATCCGGGACGGCATGGTCGTCTACACCCAGACCGACCGGGTTAAGGAGGCGCAGAACGCGGTGGTCGAGTTCCTGCTGGTCAACCACCCGCTGGACTGCCCCGTCTGCGACAAGGGCGGCGAGTGCCCGCTGCAGGACATCGCGATGGGCTGGGGCCCGGGCAAGAGCCGCTTCACAGACCCGAAGCGCCACTTCCAGAAGCCGCTCGAGCTCTCACCCCTGATCGCGATCGACCGCGAGCGCTGCATCCTCTGCTACCGCTGCGTGCGCTTCAGCCAGGAGGTCGCCGAGGACGAGCAGCTGCAGCTGCTGGAGCGAGGCGACAAGACCTTCGTCGGCACCTTCGACGAGCGCCCCTACATCGCGCCCTTCCACGGCAACATCATCGAGCTCTGCCCCGTCGGGGCGCTCACCTCCTACACCTACCGCTTCCGCGCGCGGCCTTGGGACATCGAGCAGGCGGGCTCGGTCTGCACCCTCTGCCCGAGCCAATGCAACGTGGGGTTCACCGTCCGCGATGAGCACGTGCTGCGTGTGAACGCGCGCGACAACGCCGACGTCGACGACGGCTGGCTCTGCGACAAGGGCCGCTTCGCTTTTCAGATGTTCAACTCGGCCGAGCGGATCACCCGGCCGATGGTCCGCGCGGGCGACGGCAGCCTCAGCCCGATCTCCTGGGACGACGCGGTGAAGCGGGTCGCCGATGGCATCCGCAACGCGGGCGAGAACGCGGCCGCGCTGGTGGGCGGCGGCACCTCGAACGAGGAGGGCTGGCTGATCCAGGACATCCTCCGCCGGGCGGGGTCCTCGAACGTCGACTCCTCTTCCAGCCCGGTCGAGCCGGGGCTGCTCGGCGAGCTCTCGCGGCCGGAGCTCGGCTCGCGGCTGGCCGACCTCGATCACGCCGACGCGATCCTCGTGCTCGGCACCGACCCGCTGCACGAGATGCCGATCCTCGACCTGCGCATCCGCAAGGCGGTCCGCCGCGGCCCCGCCAAGCTGATGGTCGCCTCCGAGCGCCCCACCGCCCTCGACGGCGGCGCCACGGAGGCCGTTCGCTACGCGCCCGGCGATGCCGCCTCGTTCGTCGGCGCGCTGGCGGGGGCGCTTGGGGTGGACGGCTACGACGCCAACGGGCCGTTCGAGAAGGAGGCGACCGCGATCGCTGAGACCCTGCGAGACGCGCCCGACCAGACGATCATCTGGGGCGAGCGGCTCTGGCGGAGCCCCGGCGCGGTCGAGGCCCTGCTCGCGGTCGCCCGCGAGCTCGACATGCATCAGCGCATCGGGCCCGGCCTGCTCGAGGTGCCCGAGGAGTCGAACGGCCGCGGCCTGCGCGAGATCGGGTGTCTCCCGGGCGCGGGTCCGGGTCTCACCGCGCGCGAGGGCGGGCGCCGTAGCGCCGAGATCAAGCAGGGGCTGGCCGACCACGAACTCGGCTTCCTGTTGATCGCCAACGCCGACCCGGTCCGCACCCACCCGGACTCCGAGGGCTGGAAGAAGGCCCTCTCCGGCTCGTTTGTGGTCTCGATCGCCGGCTTCGAGGACGAGTCGACTCGCCTCGCCAATCTCGTGATCCCCGCGGAAACGCACGCGGAGAAGGAGGGGACCGTCACGCACCCCGACGGCCGCCTCCAGCGCCTGCGGCGGAACGTCCCGCTCCCTGAAGGGATGATCGCCGGCTGGCGCTTCCTCGCGGCAGTCGCGACCGAGCTCGGTGCGGCCATCAGCGCCGAATCCCCGGCCGACATCTTCGACCTGCTCTCAAGCGAGGCCCCCTTCTACGACACCGTCACGTACGAGGAGATCAGTGGGAAGGGTCTGCGGTGGGGCGATCGTGATCCGGGAAAGTCGTGGACGCCAGAGGCGTTCGGCGGGGGTCCGACCCGGCAACCTCAAAACGGTTCTGGGGTTGCCCGCGGCGGACCCCCGGCGGACGCCCCTGGCCTCGTTCTCGGCACGTACCGGGACCTCTGGGCCACCGACGTCACCAAGCGCAACCCGGCGCTCCGCTTCCTGATGCCGAAGCAGAAGCTCGAGCTGCACGCCAAGGACGCCGAGTCACTCGAGCTGTCGAACGGGGACGAGGTCACGGTTTCCGTCAACGACCACAGCGTCGAGGCGACCGTCGCGATCCGCGAGCGCATGCGGCAGGGCGCCGCCTTCCTGATCGAAGGCACCGACGAGGGCAACGGCAACGTCCTTGCCAACGGCGTCCCGCAGCCGATCAGGGTGAGCAAGCGATGAGCTTCCTGCCGCTCGGCGAGGTCAACTACGTCGAGGCGACCTGGGTGATGGTGGTCAAGTCGATCGTGATCTTCCTCGGCGTCTTCATGATCGTTCCGGTGCTGACGGTCGTCGAGCGCAAGCTGATCGGCCGCTTCCAGAACCGCTACGGGCCGAACCGGGTCGGCCCGGTCGGCCTGGTCCAGCCGCTCGCGGACATCATCAAGCTGGCGGGAAAGGAGATGTTCCGGCCGCAGGCCGCGGTGCCGTTCCTCTACGCGATCGCCCCGGCGATCGTGATCTTCTCGGGGATCATCACCCTGGCCATCCTGCCCTTCGGCAACGTCCAGGACGGGCTCGGGCTCTACGGGATCGACGTCTCGATCGGCGTCCTCTACTTCTTCGCCTTCAGCTCGATCTCGTTCTACGGACTGCTCTTGGCGGGCTGGTCCTCGGGCTCCAAGTACAGCTTCCTGGGCGCGATGCGCTCCGCCGCGCAGCTGATCTCGTACGAGGTCTCGATGGGCCTCGCCCTGTTGGGCGTGGTGATGATGACGGGCTCGCTCTCACTGACCAGCATCGTCGATGCGCAGGGCGGGCTTTGGAACATCCTGCCCCAGGTCATCGGCTTCCTGATCTTCATGGTCGCCGGGTTTGCCGAGACGAACCGCGCACCCTTCGACCTGCCCGAGGCCGATGCCGAGCTGGTCCAGGGATACATGACCGAGTACGGCGGCATGCGCTTCGGCTCCTACCTGCTCGCCGAGTACCTCGAGATGTTCGTTGTCTCGGGCATCGCAGTCACCTTCTTCTTAGGCGGCTGGATGGGACCCGGCCCCGGCTGGCTCGACCCGGTCTGGATGGTGGCGAAGACGCTCACCCTGGTCTGCTTCTTCATCTGGGTCCGCGCCACCCTCCCCCGGCTCCGCTACGACCAGCTCATGGCGCTCGGCTGGAAGGTGCTGCTGCCGCTGGCGACGCTCAACATCCTCGTCACCGCGGTGATCGTGACGGTGAGCTGATGGAGGCGAAGCTCAACACCGAGAAGGCCGACTGGGCGCCCTTCCCCTACCTGGAGAACCAGCAGGACGTGATCTCGGTCCAGCGCGGGCCGAAGCCGGGCGGCGCCAAGGGCGCCTATCGCGCGTTCGGCGAGACCCTGCGTGGCCTGCGGACCACGCTCGGCCGCGTGTTCGAGGGGCCGGTGACGATCCAGTATCCGGAGGAGAAGACGCCGGTCTACCCGCGCTTCCGCGGGCGCCACAAGCTCCACCGCTTCGAGGACACCGGCCTGGAGAAGTGCGTCGGCTGCTCTCTCTGCGCCGCCGCCTGCCCGGCCGACTGCATCCGGGTGGTCGCCGCCGAGAACGACCCGAACCACCGAATCTCCGCCGGCGAGCGCTACGCCGAGGTCTACGAGATCAATCTGTCGCGGTGCATCTTCTGCGGCTACTGCGAGGTGGCCTGCCCCTTCGACGCGATCACGATGGGCCACGACTACGAGATGGCCGACTACAACCGCTCGGACCTGATCTTCACGAAGGAGATGCTGCTGGCGGAGCCGATCGCGCGAACGCCGCTGCGGCGGGAGGGCGAGTGAGTTGAAAGAGGTCGCCTTCTTCGCCGGAGCGATCGGCGCTCTCGGTGGCGCGATCGCCGTCATCGCTCTCCGCAACGCCTTCTACAGCGTGCTCGCCCTGATCGTGCACCTGATCTCGCTGGCGGGCATCTTCCTGTTGCTGCAGGGCGAATTCATCGCCGCCGCCCAGATCGTCGTCTACGCCGGGGCGGTGATGGTGCTCTACGTCTTCGTCGCCGCGTACGTCGGCAACGTCGACGAGCCCCTCTGGGAGCCGATCCCCGGCCAGCGCTTCGTCGCCCCGGTGCTCGGGATCGCGCTGTTCGTGGAGCTCGCGATCGCGATCACCGGCTCGAGCCTGCAGTCGATCGACACCGGCGGCCCCACCGTCGAGCTCGGCTTCGGCTCGCCCTCGGCGATCGGCAAGCTGCTCCTCGAGCGCTTCCTGATTGCGTTCGAGGCCGCGTCGCTCCTGCTGCTGGTAGCGGCAGTAGGTGCAGTCGTGCTGGCCGGCCGCCACCGCGCGGGTGAGGCGCCCGGGGAGACCAGCTGATGGACATCACCTGGTACCTAGTGCTCAGCGCCCTGCTGTTCGCCGTGGGCGTCTCCGGCGTGCTCCTGCGCCGCAGCCCGCTGGTGATCCTGCTCTGCCTCGAGTTGATGCTCAACGCCGGCAACCTGGCGCTGCTCTCCTTCTCCCGCTCGCTCGGCAACCAGGACGGCCAGGTCTTCGCCCTGATCGTGATGGTGATCGCGGCCTGCGAGGTGGTGGTCGGCCTCGGCATCATCGTCGCGGCCTACCGCCGCCGGATCCCGCTCAACGTCGACGACCTCAGGTCCCTCCGCGGCTGAACCGATGAGCGCAACGGCGTACGGCTGGCTCGTCCTCGCCTTCCCGCTCGCGGGGACACTGGTCAACGGCCTGGGCTTCAGGGTCTGGCGCGGCCGGACAGCCGGCTATATCGGAACTGTCGCGATCGGCCTCGCCTTCGTCGCCTCGGTCGCGATGCTGATCAAGCTCCAGAGCGTTGGTCCGGACGAGCGCCACTTCACCTCGTCGCTCTACGACTACGCGAGCGCGGGCGGCCTCGACATCAAGCTGAACATCCTGGTCGACCCGCTCTCGGTCTTCATGTGCCTGATCGTGAGCGGGGTTTCCGCGCTGATCCACCTCTACTCGGTCAGCTACATCGACTCCGACCGGGGCTTCAACCGGTTCTTCACCTACCTCAACTTCTTCGTCTTCTCGATGCTGCTGCTGGTCCTGGCCGGCAATCTGGTGCTGCTGATCATCGGCTGGGCCTTCGTCGGCTTCGCCTCCTACGCGCTGATCAGCTTCTGGTACCGGCGGACGACCGCGACGCAGGCCGGCATGAAGGCCTTCGTGATCAACGTGATCGGCGACGTCGGCATGATGCTGGCCGCGTTCTTCATCTTCCGCGACCTCGACACCTTCGACCTCGAGGGGATCTTCTCGGCGGCCCAGTCCACGTTCCACACGAACCAGGGCGTGGCGATTGCGATCTGCCTGCTGCTGGTGGTCGGCGCGTTCGCGAAGTCGGCGCAGATCCCGCTCCACACCTGGCTCCCCGACGCGATGGAGGGCCCCACTCCGGTCTCCGCCCTGATCCACGCGGCGACGATGGTGACCGCCGGCGTCTACCTGATCGCGCGCTTCTGGCCGGTCTTCGAACTGGCGCCGACAGCGGCCGACATCGTCGCGATCGGGGGGCTCGTCACCCTGCTGGTGGCGGCGACGATCGCGCTCGTCGTCACGGACCTGAAGCGGATCATCGCCTACTCGACCATGAGCCAGATCGGCTACATGATGGTCGGGGTCGGGATCGGGGCCTACTCGGCGGGGCTGTTCCACCTGATGACCCACGCCTTCTTCAAGGCCCTTCTATTCATGGCGGCGGGTTCGGTGATCGGCGCGATGGCGAACCGCCAGAACATCGACCTGATGTCGGGCTTCCGGCGCGCGATGCCGTTCACCTCGGCGCTCCTGATCGTCGGCGCACTCGCCCTGGCTGCGTTCCCGTTCACGTCCGGCTTTTTCTCGAAGGACGAGATCCTCGTCTTCGCCGCCGAGCGGGGCGGCTGGTACTGGCTCTTCACGATCGGTGGCTATGTAGGTGCGCTGCTCACCGCCTTCTACGCCTTCCGGATCGGCTTCCGGGTGGTCTGGGGCGAGCCCTGCCCGGAGGCGCGCGAGCTCGAGTCCGGGCACATCCACCACGCCGAGCCCGAGAACCCGGCGACCGGCGAGAAGGAGGACGCGGACATCGGCTTCCCGGGCCCGAGCCACCAGATCGCCGAGCGGGAGTGGCCGATGAAGGTGGCGATGTCGGTCCTCGGTTTCGGCGCCCTCTTCGCCGGCTTCCTGCAGGTCCCGGGCGTGGACGACGTGGTCGAGAACTTCCTCGAGCCGACCTTCGCGGCATCGAGGTTCGCCGACACGGTGCCCTCCGACGCCTCGGCCTGGTTCGGGCTGCTGGTCGGCTCGGTGATTTCGATCGCAGGCATCGCGATCGCCTACTGGATGTACGTGCTGCGGCCGGGCGTCTCCGCGGAGCTGATCAAGCGCTTCCGCGCACCCCACGACTTTTTGCAGAGAAAGTGGTACTTCGACGAGGCGATCGACCTGCTCTTCGTCCGCCCGGCGATGGCGGTCGGCCGCTTCGCCAACTCGATCTTCGAGCGCTACGTCGTCCAGGGACTGGTGCTCGGGGCGACGGACCTGGCCCGCGGCGCGAGCACCGGGGTCCGCGGCGCCCAGTCGGGCTACCTGCGCTCGTACGCCCTGCTCCTGGTCGCCGGCTTCGCCGGGCTCGGCCTCTACTTCCTCCTGCAGTCATGAGGAGCGAGGCGTGATCGAGACACTCCTCTGGGCACCGCTCACCCTGGCGCTCGTCGCCGCCCTCCTGCCGGGCCGGATCACCGGCTGGGTCGCGCTGCTCGGCCCCCTCATCTCACTCGGCCTGGCGATCGGCGTGGTCGCGGGCTTCGACCCCTCGGGCGGCATCCAACACACCGTCGACGCCAGCTGGATCCCAACCCTCGGTGTCCGCTACCAGCTCGGGGTCGACGGGATCAGCCTCTTCCTGGTCCTGCTCACCACCGTGCTCTGGTTCGCGGCGACGCTCTGGTCGGCGGTCAACCCGCCCGAGCGAGCGCGCCTCTACTTCCTCATGTTCGGCCTCGCGGAGACCGCCGTGCTCGGTGCCTTCCTCGCGCAGGACCTGATCCTGTTCGTCCTCTTCTTCGACCTGATGCTGATCCCGTTCTACTTCCTGTTCGGCTCGTGGGGGACCGAGCATCCGGGCCGGGCGGCGGAGGGGGAGGGCCCGGTCGCGCCCGTGCCCGCGACGCTCAAGATGTTCATCTACACGCTGGTCGGGTCGCTGCTGATGCTGGCGGGGGCGATCGCGACGGGAATCCTGGCCGCGGACGGCGGGACGATCGACTTCAACATCCAGCACCTCGCCGCCGATCCGCTCGGCAACGGCAGCCAGTACTGGATCTTCTGGTTCTTCGCCGCGGCCTTCCTCGTGAAGATGCCGGCCTTCCCGGTGCACGGCTGGATGCCCGACGCCTACCGCGTCGCCCCGCTCCCGGCGCTCGCGCTGTTCTCCGGCGTGCTCTCCAAGGTCGGCGCCTACGGCTTCCTGCGCATCGTGCTGCCGATCTTCCCGGCCGCGACCAGTCACTTCCAGGAGGTGATCCTGGTGGTCGCGGTCGCTTCGATCCTCTACGGCTCGGTGATGGCCTTCAGCCAGACGAGCGCCCGGCTGATCCTCGGCTACTCCTCGATGGCGCAGCTCGGCTTCATCACGCTGGGCATCTTCAGCCTGAGGCCCGATGGCGCCGACGGCGCCGTGCTCCAGATGGTCAACCACGGCCTCGTGGTCGCGCCGCTGATGCTGATCGCGGTGCTGCTGGTCGCGCGGACCGGCAGCGATGACATCATGCGGATGGGCGGACTCGCGATGCGCGCGCCGATCCTCGCGGCTCTCTTCCTGATCGCAACGATGGCGCTGCTGGCGATGCCCGGCTCCGCCAACTTCGTCGGCGAGTTCTACATCCTCAACGGGGTCTTCCAGGAGAAGATCGTCTACGCCTTCGTCGCGGCGGTGGGGATCGCGCTCGCGGCGTACTACGCCCTCCGTCTCTACCAGCACGCGATGCACAACCGCAAGCCGGAGGGGATCGAGTCGCGTGAGGTCGGTTTGCTCGACGGCGCCGTGATCACCGGCCTCGTCGCCTGCATCGTCGCGCTTGCCCTCTGGCCCGGGCTGATCCTGCACCGGGCCGACGACTCGGTCAGCGGCCAGCTTTCGTCCACGCAGGAGGCCCCGACGCAGGTCGCCGAGCGATGAACTTCAACGCCCCCCACATCGATTACGCCGGCCTCTCCCCGGTGATCGCGCTCACCGCCGGGCTCTGCATCGTTCTGATGCTGGGGCTGATCCCCCGGCTCGGCCGCTTTGTCATGGCCTACCTCACCGTCGCCGTTCTCGCGGTCACGGCCGGTCTCTCGATCTGGCAGTGGGACTCGAACACGAGCCTGGTGGCCGGCGAGCTCCGCCTCGATGCCTTCGCCCTCGCCGCCACGCTGATCGCCTGCCTGGCGGCCGCCGTCGCGGTCTTCCTCTCGATCCGCGAGCCGGCGGCCGAGGAAGCGGGGCACGGTGCCTACTACTCGCTGCTGCTCGGCTCGGTCCTGGGGATGACGCTGATCGCGCAGTCCCAGAACCTGATCGCGTTCTTCGTCGCGCTCGAGTTGCTGTCGATCCCGCTCTACGTCCTCTGCGCCTCGGCGCGGCGGACCGAGCGCTCGCTGGAGTCGGGACTCAAGTACCTGATCATCGGCTCGATCGGCTCGGCGACCGTGCTCTACGGGTTTGCGCTGCTCTACGGCGGCTCGGGCTCGACCGACTTCACCGGGATCGCCAAGGGGCTCGCGGGGGACAATGGCAACGACACCATCGTCCTGATCGGAACGGCGATGGTCGCGACCGGCCTCGCCTTCAAGACCTCCGTGGCGCCCTTCCACCAGTGGACGCCGGACGTCTACCAGGGAGCGCCCACCCCGATCACCGCCTTCATGGCGGTGGCGACGAAGGCCGCCGCGTTCATCGCGCTGGCACGCCTCTTCGAAGTCGCCCTCGGCCCGATCGCCCATGACTGGAAGCCCGCGCTCGCCGCCCTGGCGGTGATCTCGATCGCGGTCGGCAACGTCGGCGCGCTGGGGCAGGACTCGCTCAAGCGGCTGTTGGGCTACTCGGGCATCGCCCAGGCGGGCTACATGCTGGCGGGCGTGGTCGTCGCGACCGAGAAGGGACTGGAGGCGCTGGTCTTCTACCTGGCCGCCTACACGCTCATGAACCTGGCCGTCTTCGCCGTCGTGGTCGCGCGGGAGCGCGAGACGGACCGCGGCGACGACATCGAGGCCCTCGCCGGGATCGGCCGCTCGCGGCCGCTGCTCGCCTGGCCGCTCACGATCGGGATGCTCGCCCTCGCCGGCCTGCCCGGCACCTCGGGCTTCATGGGCAAGCTCTTCCTGATCGAGGCGAGCGTGGACGGCGACTACACCTGGCTCGGCGTCGCGATCGTGATCGGCACGATGATCTCCCTCGCCTACTACCTGCGAGTGGTCGCGGCGGTCTGGATGCGACCGGGACCAAGCGAGGCTCCAGCTCAGGCGATGCCGGCCATCGCGGGTGGTTCTCCCGAAGCCGATGTCCCAGCATCAGGGACCGCCTCCTCCGCTTCGCGTCCGGGGGCGGCCAGGGGCGCCAGCCGCTGCGGACTAATCGTCGGCTCGGCGCTGATCTGCGGCGCCGCGACGGTGGCCTTTGGCGTCGCCCCCTCGCCGCTGATCGACTGGGCCGCGCACGCGGCCTCATCGCTCACGACCACCATCTGAAGCCCGCCTTCGGGAACGGAAATCAGCCGATGAGATTGCCCGGCCACCCGGGTCATTACCTTCAATGGAGATGGCCACCCCGCGGTCGATCCAGCGGACCTACCTCCTGCTGATGGCGGGGAACACGCTGGCGACCTCGCTGATCTGGGGGATCAACACGATCTTCCTGCTCGACGCCGGCCTCTCGAACCTGGAGGCGTTCGCCGCGAACGCCTTCTTCACGGCCGGCATGGTGCTCTTCGAGGTGCCGACGGGGATCGTCGCCGACACGATCGGCCGCCGGACCTCCTACCTGCTCGGCACGGTGACGCTGTCGGGAGCGAGCCTGCTGTACGTCATGCTCTGGCAGGT
>JBKPLC010000048.1:0-16757 GCA_046731495.1 Actinomycetota bacterium
GTCGATGCGCCGGCCACCAGCTTCAGGACCGAGATCAGCCCAGCCGCCCAGATCAGGGCGCCGAGGCCGTCCAGGACCGGCGTGCGGCCCCGCACCAGCAACGGCAGGGCGAAGGCGGCCAGCGCGAACGCTCCGGCGCTCGCCAGCACGGTGCCGTCGAACAGGGGCGCGATCACGTCGGTGAGCGCGGTGCCGGCCGAGCCCGTCCAGTGGGCGGGCGGATCGGCCACCGGCCCGAGCAGGAGCGTCTTGTGAGCGAGCTCCTCCCAGGCCGCGATCCAGAGATAACCGGCGGCGCCGAGGATGGCGCGGCCCGCCGCGCCTCGGGTCAGCCCGGCGAGGGCCGGGTACACCGGTCCGAGCCCGATCAGCCCGAGGATCGGCGCGACGCCGGGCAGGGCGATCGCGTCGTCCTCGATCGGGGTCGCGAGCAGCGGCGCTCCGAGCAGGGCGATGAAGAGTGCCGTTCCAGGTTCCGCGGCGCCGATCAGGGCCCAGAGGACGACCAGGGCGAGCTGCAGCGCGTAGGCGGGGCGCGGCCTGCCCATCGCGAGCACGCCCGGGACCAGGGCGAGCGCGGCGATCGGCACCGGAGCTCCCGTGGCGAACAGAGCCGCGAGGCCGAGGGCGGCAACGCCGGCGCCGGGCAGCAGGCGGGCGAGGCTCGGCAGGCGCCGGGGCAGGGGTCCGTCCTGCTCCCAATCGACGGGCTCCACGGCGGGCAGAGGTTCGCCGTCCAGCTGGTTGGCATGGGCGACGAGCACCGCCTCGAGCTCCGAGGCCAGTGGTCGCTCCTCCGGATCCGGGTCCAGGCAGGAGTCGATCGTCTCGGTCACCGCCTGTGGCAGCTCCGGTCGGATCGCGCCAAGCGGCGGGATGGGCTCGCCGATCGCCCTGGCGGTCGCAGCCGGGTTCTCGCGCACCAAAGGGTGCTCGCCGCAGAAGCACTCGTAGAGGGTGAGCGCCAGCGAGTAGACATCGGCGGTCGGTCCTGGCCGCAGGCCGTCGGCCTGCTCGGGCGCCATGTAGGCGAGCGTGCCGACCACCGCCCCCGTCGCGGTCAGCGACTTCTCCCCGGCGATCCGGGCGATGCCGAAGTCGACCAGCTTCGCCTCGCCGTCGTCCGCAACGAGGACGTTCTCCGGCTTCACGTCTCTGTGCACCACGCCCGCCCGGTGCGCGTGCGTGAGCGCCGCGGCTGAGTCCGCTCCGACCTTGGCGACCAAGTGGTCGCTGAGCTCCCCGCGGCGGCCGAGGAGCCTCAGGGTCTCGCCCTCGATCAGCTCGGATACCAGGAAGGCGCGCTCGCCGTCCGTGGCGAGCTCGTAGAGCGTCGCGATGTTGCGGTGGGCGAGTCGCGCCACCGCCTGGGCCTCCCGGGTGACGCGTGGGGCCCCGTGCTCGCGGTCGATCACCTTCACGGCCACCGGCCGCTGCAGCCGCTCGTCCCAGGCGCGGTAGACCGTGCCAAAACCGCCGCTGCCGATGCGCTCCTCGATCAGGAATCGGCCCAGGACCGTCTCACCCACCATGGCCCCTGCAAAGTTCGGCGCCTGACTTCCTATTCCTGTTGCCTAAAGACGCCTGACGGGCCCTCATGAACGGCCGCCACAGAATCGCGGCCGAACTAACGCCACCTCGATGTTCATACTGAGGCGCGGTTTGGCATTCCTCGATGAGGAACAAGACGAGCTCGTCGTCGACGACGAGCCGGAGCGTCCGAGGCGCAGGGTCGGGGGGCCGCAGCGGCGGCGACAGCAGTTCCTGGTCCGCCGGCTGATCGGAGTCGGTATCGGCCTCGCCTTCCTGATCCTGATCGTGATCGGGTTCCGTGGCTGCCTCGAGGCGCGCTCCGATCGGGCGCTGCGCAACTACACGTCGGACGTCGCGACGATCATGCAGCAGTCCGAGCAGAGCGGGAAGGACTTCTTCGACCTGCTCAACGCCCCCAGCGGCGGCGGGAGCTCGCTCGACGTCAAGAACCAGATTCTGGCCCAGCGCGACAGCTCCCAGGCGCTCCTGGATCGGGCCGAGGGTCTCGACGCCCCCGGCCAGATGAAGGACGCCGACAGCTCGGTCGTCCTCACCCTGACGCTGCGGAGGAACGCCCTCGACGCAATCGCCTCCAACGTCCAGCAGGCGGCGGCGCGCACCCAGACGGCGAACGCGATCACCAACATCAGCGACGCGATGGGGTCGCTCTACGCCAGCGACATCGTCTGGACCCAGGTGGGCGCGCCGGAGATCAAGAAGGTGGATCAGGAGGAGGGCGTGGACGCGACGTCGCTTCCCTCCGGCAAATTCATGCCGTCCAACGCCACGGACTTCCTCGACCAGACCACGCTTGTCACCAAGCTCGATGCGATCACGGGCCAGACCGCCACTACCGGCGGCACGCACGGGCTCCAGCTGCTGCAGACCTCGATCGGCAGCACCACGCTGTCGCCCGGCTCGACCAACACCGTCCCGAGCAGCTCGCAGGAGCTCGAGATCCAGGTGCAGAACTCCGGCGATAGCGACGAGACGGACATCAAGGTCAGCGCGACCCTCAATGGCAGCCAGCTGAACGGCCAGATCGCCGCGCTCAGCGCCGGCGAGACCGGGACCGTGAAGATCCCGCTGACGTCGAAGCCGGCACCAGGCACCAGCGTCACCCTCGAGGTCATCGTGCAGCCGGTGCTCGGCGAGCAGGTGGCCGACAACAACCAGGCCAGCTACACGCTCGTCTTCCAGTAGCGGTGCGGATCGCCTACCTGGGCCCGCGCGGCACCTTCAGCGAGGACGCCCTCTGGGCGGCTGTCGGCGGGCAGGAGGTCGACGCGGTTCCGGCCGCGACCGTCCCGGAGGCGATCATCGGCGTGCGCGAGGGCCGCGTCGATCGGGCGCTGGTGCCGTTCGAGAACTCGATCGAGGGCGCGGTGACCGCGACCCTCGACACGCTCGCCTTCGACGCCGACGGCGTGACCCTCGTCGGCGAGTACGACCTTCCGATCCGCCACTGCCTGATCGCGCGGGAGGAGATGCCGCTCGAGCGGATCGAGGTGGTGCTCTCCCATCCTCAGGCGAGCGCGCAGTGCGCCCGTTTCGTCCGGGAGAACCTGCCCGGCGCCGAGGTGAGGGCGGCGCCCAGTACCGCCGAGGCCGTGCGGACGGTGGCCGAGGGCGACCAGGCGTGGGCGGCGCTGGGGGCGGAGTCCGCGGCGAGGCTCTACGGCGCGGCGGTGCTGCGCCACGGCGTCGAGGACGAGGCCGACAACATCACCCGCTTCGTCTGGGTGGCGCCCGAGGGCACCACGGCGTCGGGCTCGGGCCCGTGGCGGACCTCGATGGTCTTCTCCGAGCTCGGCGAGGATCACCCGGGCGCCCTCGTCGACGCGCTGCAGGTCTTCTCGGCCCGGGAGATCAACCTGACCCGGATCGAGTCGCGACCCCTGCGGCGCGGCCTCGGCCGATACCAGTTCTTCGTCGACATCGAGGGCGCCGCCGGCGAGGATCGGCTCGGCGAGGCGATCGAGGCGCTCCGCTCGAAGGCCGAGAACGTGCGGGTGCTCGGCAGCTGGCCGATCTCGGCGCCGCCCGGAGTGCCCGGAAACTAGGCCCGTAGCTGGCCGGCTGGACGCGCGCGAAGCACCCGGCGTCGTGTGAGGCCTCGTCTACAATCGCCCGGGACATGGGCAACGGGGCCACCGTAGATTCGGTCGCCAGAGCCGAACTCAACGGCAATTCGGCTGGGCATCACAACGGCCACGTCGAGCATGACGCGGAGGTCGACGGCGAGGTAGCGGTAGCCGCCGCCCGCCGCCTGACCCGCGGGCGGGTGCTGGTTCTAAACGCGAGCTACGAGCCCCTCAACGTCTGCACGGTTCGCCGCGCGCTTGTTCTCATCCTCAAGGAGAAGGCGGAGGTGCTCGAGCACGGGGACGGCTTGCTGCGCTCCGAGAAGATCAGCCTCGACCGGCCCGAGGTGATCCGCCTGATCACCTTCGTCCGCGTGCCGCGCGACATCCACCGTCGCCGCATCACCCGGAAGGCGGTGCTCGCCCGTGACGGCTGGACCTGCCAGTACTGCGGCTCGGACCGCCACACCCTGACCGTCGACCACGTCATCCCGCGCAGCCGCGGGGGCGAGTCGGTCTGGGAGAACATCGTCGCCTCCTGCGCGCCCTGCAACCGTAGGAAGGGCAACCGCCTCCCCCAGGAGATCCGCATGCACCCGAAGCGCCGGCCGCGTCCCCCGGGACCGACGGTCTTCATCCGGATCGCCGCGCCGCGCACGCCGGCGGCGTGGGAGCCGTACCTGCTGACGGCCTAGCCCTCGAGCGAGAACTTGACGATCTGGTCGCGCCGGGTGCAGGTGAACGGCGTCAGGTTGCCGCCCTCACCGGCCACACAGGAGAAGCCCTTCGGCGTTCGGTCTCCGCCTCGCAGGGCGAAGGCGACCTGACGGGCGAGCTTGCACTTGGCGTGGCTGGCCTTGAGGTTGAAGATGCCCTTGTTCTCGAGCTTCTGAGTGGCGCAGCTGTGGAACCCGGCTGCGGCGGCCGGCTTGACGCCGAGAAAGAGGCAGAGCGCCAGAGTGGCGACGAGGGCACCCGCCACCAGGATGCGATAGGAGCGAATCCGCGGGGCCGAGTAGGAGTGAGGCATGTGGCCCTCCTTTCCTAACTGCGACCCTAACCGCTGCCTGAGCAGGCGGTCAATGGCGAGTTCTTTCGCCATAGCCGAAATAAGTCGCCATCTCGGGTCGCTGCAACCCCGGACCGGGCGGCCCGCTGCTACTTCCGGCGCTTCTTGGCTTCCGACTCGGCGCGCTGCTTGGCCGTCGCGGTGTGCTTCGGCTTGATCTTCGGCCTCGCCGCCTTCGGCTTCGAGGAAGGCGCCGTTCCGCCTGAGCTGCGCTTCTTCGGAGCCGGCTTTGGCTTTGCGACGCTCTTCGGCTTGGCCGCAGGCTTCGTGCTCGCCTTCTTCGGTGTGGCGGGCTTCGACTTCGCCTTCGAGTCCGACCCGCGCTTCGGCTTGGCGGCGGGCTTGGAGTCCGCGCTGCGCCGGGTCACCTTCGCCTCGCCGTTGCCGGCAGCCTCCGCGGCGGCGGCCTCTTCCGCGAGGGTGGCCGCGCTCGGCGCCTCATCCTCGAGGGTTGCGGCCTTGGCGCCGGTCCCGTTGCCGTTCTCGCTCTCGGATTCGACCACGAGGGCCACGGCGCTAACCCGGTCGCCCTTCTTCAGGTTCATCACGCGCACGCCCTGGGTCGGGCGCCCCATTCGCGAGATCCCACCAACCGCGTTGCGCTGCACCATCCCCGACTGCGAGATGAAGATCAGCTCCTGGCCCTCCCGGACCACCCTGGCGCCGGCGAGACCGCCCTTCTTCGCGGTCAGCTTGGCGGTCAGGACGCCCTTCGTCCCGCGGCCCTTCACGGGGTACTCGGGCAGCGAGGTCCGCTTGCCGTAGCCGTTCTCGGTGACGACCAGCAGATCGCCCTTGGTGTCCCGGTGGTCGATGACATCGAGGGAGAGGACGCGGTTGCCCTTGTCGGCGACGTTCATCCCCTTGACGCCGGCCGTGGCCCGGCCCATCGGACGAGCCTGCTTCTCGTCGAAGCGGGCGGCGTGCCCGGACTTGGAGACCATGATGATGTCGTCCTTGCCCGAGCTCATCCGGACGCGGACCAGCTCGTCGCCCTTCCTGATGTTGATCGCGATGATGCCGTCGGCGCGGATCGGGGTGTCGTAGTCCTTGAAGGGGGTCTTCTTGACCATCCCCTGCGCGGTGCCGAAGACGAGGAACTTGCCCTCGGAGAAGTCGCGGGTCGGGATCACCGCCATCACCTTCTCCTTGTCCTTCAGGGGCAGGACGTTGACCAGGGCGCGGCCCTTCGCCGCACGGCTGCCCTCGGGCAGCTCGTAGACCTTGAGCCGGTAGACCTTCCCCTGGTTGGTGAAGAAGAGCAGGTAGTCGTGCGTCGAGCAGACGTGCAGGTGCTCGATGTAGTCCCCCTCCTTCATGTTCATGCCCTGCACGCCCCGGCCACCGCGGCGCTGCTGGCGGTAGGTGGCGAGCGGCGTCCGCTTCGCGTAGCCGGAGGCGGTGATCGAGACGACCATCTGCTGGTCCGCGATCACGTCCTCGATGTCGAGCTCCCCCTCGGACGCGGTGATCTCGCTGCGGCGGTCGTCGCCGTACTTCTCGGCGATCTCCTTGAGCTCGGTCTTGACCAGCCCGAGAACCTTCTTCTCGTCGGCCAGGATCGCGCGGAGTTCCTTGATCAGCTTGGTGAGCTCCTTGTGCTCCTCCTTGATCTTGTTCGCCTCGAGCGCGGTCAGACGCTGCAGGCGCATATCCAGGATCGCCTGCGCCTGGGCACGGGTGAGCTTGAACTTGTCGATCAGGCCGTCGCGCGCGGTGTCCGGGTCCTTCGAGCGGCGGATCAGGCGGATGACGGCGTCGAGGTTGTCGAGCGCGATCAGCAGCCCCTCGAGGATGTGCGCTCGCGCCTCGGCGCGGGCCAGCTGATGCTGGGTCCTCCGGGTGATGACCTCCTTCTGGTGACCGACGTAGTGCTCGACCAGCTCGCGGAGGCTGAGCGTCCGCGGCACGCCGTCGACCAGCGCGACCATGTTGATCCCGAAGGCCTGCTGCATGGCGGTGCGCTTGTAGAGCTGGTTGAGCACCACCTGGGCGGGATCGCCACCACGCTTCAGCTCGATCACCAGTCGCATGCCGTTCCGGTCCGACTCGTCGCGCAGGTCGGAGATCCCGGTGATCTTCTTGTCGCGGACCAGGTCGGCGATCTTGGTGATCAGACCTCCCTCGCCACCCTTCTTCACCTGGAAGGGGAGCTCGGTGACGACGATTGCGTCCCTGCCGCCCTTGAGCGGCTCGACGTGAGCCTTGGCGCGAACGCGGATCGAGCCGCGGCCGGAGCGGTAGGCGTCCCGGATGCCCTGCGTCCCCATGATCGTGCCGCCGCCGGGGAAGTCGGGGCCCTTGACGTGCTTCATCAGGCCCTTCATGTCGATCTCCGGGTCGTCGATGTAGGCGTTGACGGCGCCGATCACTTCGCGGAGGTTGTGCGGCGGGATGTTGGTGGCCATGCCGACCGCGATCCCGGCGGCGCCGTTCACCAGCAGGTTCGGGAAGCGGGCCGGCAGCAGCAGCGGCTCCCGCGTCGACTCGTCGTAGTTGGGGCCGAAGTCGACCGTGTCGGCGTCGATGTCCCGCAACATCTCGGTTGCGAGAGTTCCGAGCCGGGCCTCGGTGTACCGCATGGCCGCGGGCGGGTCGTCGTCGATCGAGCCGAAGTTGCCCTGGCCGTCGACCAGCGGGTAGCGCAGGGCGAAGTCCTGCGCCATTCGCACCAGCGTCTCGTAGATGGCCGAGTCGCCGTGCGGGTGGTACTTACCCATCACCTCGCCGACGATGAAGGCGCACTTCCGGTACGGGCGGTTGGGCTGCAGACCGAGGTCGTGCATCGCGTAGAGCACGCGGCGATGGACCGGCTTGAGGCCGTCGCGCACGTCCGGCAGCGCGCGGCCCACGATCACGCTCATCGCGTAATCGAGATAGGAGGAGCGCATCTCCTTCTCGAGCTCGCGCTCCTCGATGTTGCCCGTCAGCACGTTGGGCACGGCGACGTCGCCGTCAGCCATCGGTCACCTCCCCCTCAGACATCCAGGAATCGCACGTCGCGTGCGTGTCGCTCAATGAACTCGCGGCGGGCCTCGACCTTGTCGCCCATCAGCTCCGAGAAGGTCTGCTCGATGCCGCTGGCGGCCGCCTCATCGATCGAGACGCGCTGCAGGGTCCGCGTCTCCGGATCCATGGTCGTCTCGCGGAGCTGCTCCGCGTTCATCTCGCCGAGGCCCTTGAAGCGCGAGAGCGTGACGCCGTGGCGGGCGAGGTCGAGGACCTCGCGCCGGAGCTCGGTGAAGCTCTCCGCCTCCGCTTCCCGTTCCCCGAGCTTGATCGCGAACGGCGGCTTGCCCATCACGGCGACCACCTTGGCGTAGGCGTCCACCAACTCCTTGTAGGCCTGCGACTCGAAGAGCTCCTTCGGCAGCTTGTGGTCGCGGGCGAGCCCGCTGCGCCGGTGGATGCCCTTGACCACGAGTCCGGTCTTCTTCTGCTCCAGCAGCTTCGTCTCGTACGGCGCCTCCTTCGGATCGCGCGCCTTGAAGGCCTTGACGGCGGCCGCCATCGTCTTCACGCCCTGCTGGAGCAGCTGGGCGTCCGAGATGAAGTCGATCGTCTCGTGGCCGAACTCGGCGCGCAGGGTCGAGGACCAGCCCTCGACCGCCTTGAAGTGGCGGTTGAAGTCCTGCCAGCGGCGCGAGGTGAGCCTCTTCGGCTGGGCGCCGTTGGAGATCTCGAACTCCTCGAGCTTGTCCGCGAGCAGGAGCTCCTCGAGCTCGGACTCGCGCTCGACGTAGATCTCCTTGCTGCCGTTCTTCACCTTGTAGAGCGGCGGCTTCGCGATGTAGACGTAGCCCTGCTCGATCAGCTCCGGCATCTGCCGATAGAGGAAGGTGAGGACCAGGGTCCGGATGTGGGCCCCGTCGACGTCCGCGTCGGTCATCAAGACGACCTTGTGGTAGCGGAGGTCGTCGACCTTGAACTCGTCGTGGACCCCGGTGCCGATCGCGGTGATCAGCGCCTGAATCTCGGTGTTGGCCAGGACCTTGTCGATCCGGCTCTTCTCGACGTTGATGATCTTGCCGCGCAGGGGCAGGACCGCCTGGGTGTTCCGGTCACGGCCCTGCTTCGCCGAGCCGCCGGCGGAGTCGCCCTCGACGATGAACAGCTCGGCGAGGGCGGGGTCCTTGACGGAGCAGTCGGCGAGCTTGCCCGGCAGCATCGAGTTCTCGAGGGCGGACTTGCGCCGCGTGAGATCTCGCGCCTTGCGGGCCGCCTCGCGCGCCCGAGCGGCCTCGACCGCCTTGGTCAGGATGCGGCGGGCATCGGCCGGGTGCTCCTCGAGGAAGTCACCGAGCTGGCGATTGACGACCTCCTTGACGAGGCCCTCGATCGGCGGGTTGCCGAGCTTGGTCTTGGTCTGACCCTCGAACTGCGGGTCGGAGAGCTTGACCGAGATCACGGCCGTCAGGCCCTCGCGAACGTCCTCGCCGGAGAGGTTCTCGTCCTTGTCCTTGAGCAGGTTCCGGTTGCGGGCGATCGCGTTGAGCGTCCGGGTGAGGGCCGCCCGGAAGCCGGAGAGGTGAGTACCGCCCTCGTGGGTGTTGATGTTGTTGGCGAAGCTGAAGATGGACTCCTGATAGGAGGAGTTCCACTGCAACGCGACCTCGACCTGGCCGTCGTTGGTCTCGCCCTCGAAGTAGATGATCTTGCGGTGCAGCGGGTCCTTGGACTCGTTCAGGTGCTTGACGAAGTCCGCGATGCCGCCCTTGTAGAGGAACTCGACCTTCTGGCCGCCGCCGCGCTCGTCGATCAGCTCGACCCGGAGCCCGCGGGTGAGGAAGGCGGTCTCGCGCAAGCGCTCGGCGAGCGTGTCGAAGTCGAACTCGATCTCATCGCCGAAGATCTCCATGTCGGGCTTGAAGGTGATCGTGGTGCCGGTGCTCTTCACCGCGCGGCCCTTCTTGAACTTGGCGACGGGCTTGCCGCGCTCGTAGGACTGCGTCCAGACGGCGCCGTCGCGCCAGATCTCGAGATCGAGCCTCTCGGAGAGGGCGTTGACGACCGAGACACCGACGCCGTGCAGGCCGCCCGAGACCTTGTAGCCCCCGCCGTCCCCGAACTTGCCGCCCGCGTGCAGGGTGGTGAGGACAACCTCGGCGGCGGGCCGGTTCTTGGCCTTCTTCATCTTGTCCACTGGGATCCCGCGGCCGTCGTCGACCACGGTGCAGCTGTTGTCCGGATGCAGGGTCACGGTGACCCGTTTGGCGTGGCCGGCGATCGCCTCATCGACGGAGTTGTCCACGACCTCGTAGACGAGGTGGTGCAAGCCGCGGGGGCCGGTCGAGCCGATGTACATACCCGGGCGCTTGCGGACGGCCTCGAGGCCCTCGAGGACCGTGATGTCCTTGGCGCCGTAGGAGGAACCCTTGGCCTTGCTGTTCGTCTTCGTCGCGGCGCTCTTGGCAGCACCGTCGGTGCGGGAGGAGCTCTTCCTTGCGCGGGCTCCTCCGCGCTGGGAGGTATTCGCCACTCAGCTTCCTTTCAGTCCAATCAACAGACGCCTCGACCTTCGTGACCCGGCCTGGAAACTCCTTGCGGACAAGAGG
The DNA here is from genome assembly GCA_046731495.1 of Actinomycetota bacterium. Taxonomy (GTDB): domain Bacteria; phylum Actinomycetota; class Thermoleophilia; order Solirubrobacterales; family 70-9; genus DASUPK01. The sequence goes on from JBKPLC010000048.1 coordinate 10,242, forward strand.
GTCGAGGCCTCGCTCAAGTAGACATAAGTTTACCAGCCGAAAGCCCCGGAATTTGCGTCAAAGTGTCAGAAAAGTCCTGCAAATGACGAATTAACCGGGAGCTAATCCGGGTCCCCGGAGGCGGTGAAACGAAGACCGTCCAAAACCGCCCCCGCCGGCAGCTTCTCCCGCACCTGAGCGAGGATGCGATCACGCAGCAGATCGAGCTCCTGGGCCCAGGTGGACGACCGGCAGGCGACGGTCACGACGCCGTCCCGCTCGGAGACCGGGGCCGCCTCGCGGGCGATCGCCTCTCCGACGGCTCCGCCCCAGGCGCTCTGGACGGCCGCCAGCAGGGTCGCCGGCTCGGTGCCCTCGAGCGCCACGGAGAGCGCGGCGGAGATCGGCCTGGGCGTTCGGCGGCGCCTCACGCCGCCCTCAGGGCCGGCTTCGCCGCCACAGCGCCATCGCTCACCGAGATCCGGAGGGCGACCGAGGAGGGCACGTGATCGGCCTCGGTCGCGGTGATCAGCGCCTGGCCCCCGCCGCTCTCCAGGAGCTCGGCCAGAAGGCGGCGATGACCGGGATCGAGCTCGCTCATCACGTCGTCGAGCAGCATCAGAGGGCCCGAGCGCCCGGCCTCCAGCAACACCGCCCGCTCGGCGAACAGGAGCGCGAGCAGCGCCAGCCGCTGCTGCCCCTGCGAGCCGAAGCGCCGCAGCGCACGGCCGCCCAGCCGGAGCTCCGCCTCGTCGAGCTGCGGCCCGTAGGAGGTGTAGGCGCGCCCCAGGTCCTGCTCGCGGCGGCGCGCGAGCTCGGCGGCGAGCGCCTCGCGGTCGCCGTCGGACCGGGGCCGGTATGAGATCTCGGCCTCGGGCAGCCCCAGCCGCTCGGCGAGCTGCGCGAACGGCGCTCCCAGGGCCTCAATCGCTTCGGCCCGTGCCGCCATCAGCGGCTCCGCCTCCGCGGCGAGACGCTCGTCCCACGAGGCCAGCGACTCCGCTCCCCCGAGCCCTGCCCGGATCCGAGCGACCAGGGCGTTCCGCTGGGCGAGCGTGCGCCCGAAGCGGCGGCGCAGGTCGGCCCGCGCGGGCCAGATCGCCCCGCAGAGGCGGTCGAGGTGCGCGCGGCGATGGGCGGGCGCCCCCTTCACCAGGGCCAACCGGTCGGGGTGAAACACGCTCACCAGCGGTCGCTCCTCCGGGTCTCCCGCCAGCGCCCTCCCGCCGAGCAGATGGCGCCGCTCTCCAGAACGATCGAGTGCGGCGAGCAGGGTGCCGCCCTCAGCCAGCTCGAGCTCCACCCGCGCTCCCTGCTCCCCGAACCGGATCACGTCGCGGTCGTTGCCGGCCCGGAAGGAGCGGCCGGTGAGCCCGAAGTAGACGGCCTCGAGCAGGTTCGTCTTGCCGGCGCCGTTGGGGCCGTGGACCACCACTACTGCCGCGCCGGCCTCGACCCGCGCGTCGGCGAGGTTGCGGAACCCGCGGCACTCGACTGCGCGGATCACCGACATTAATCGGGTGGCTCCTCCGCTTCGCGTCCGGGGCCCCCTCGCATCAACTACACGTTCAGGCGAATCGGCATCACCAGGTAGCTGAAGTCGTCGTCACCCGACGGTTCCAGCAGGCCGGGCCTAAGCGGCGAGATCAGCTTGAGGACCACCTCGTCGGCGTCGATCGACTCGAGCCCGTCGCGGACGAACTCCGGGTTGAAACCGATCTCGAGGAGCTCCCCGGAGTAAGGCGCCGGCAGCGCCTCACGGGCATCGCCGAGGTCCGGCGTCTCCGCGGAGACCACCAGCTCGCCGTCCGAGAACGAGAGCCGCAGGGCGGCGTTTCGCTGCGCCAGCTGGGAGACCCGGCGCGTCACCTCGAGCAGCTCGGACCGCGGCAGCTTCACCTCGTGCTCGTAGGACTCCGGCAGAAGCTGCTGATGGTTCGGGAACTGACCATCGATCAGCCGTGAGCTGAGCGAGGTTGCGCCCACGCGGAAGATTGCCTGGTTCCGGGTCAGCCAGACGCTGACGGTCTCCGCCCCGCCGGCATCGATCAGGCGCGCCAGCTCCCGCAGCGCCCTCGCGGGAACGTTCGCCTCCAAACGTTCGGGAACCGACGTTTCCAGCTTGGTGCTCTTCACGGCGAGCCGATAGGAGTCGGTCGCGACCATCGTCATCTCGTCCCCCTCCACGGTGACCAGCACGCCGGTGAGCACCGGCCTGGCCTCGTCCCGCGAGGCGGCGCGAGCCACCCGGTTGATCGTGTCCCGCAGCGGCGGCGCCGGCAGCTCGACCGGCTCACCCTCCGACTCGGGGAAGCGGGGGAAGTCGTCGGCGGGCAGAGTGCGGAGATGGAAGCGGGAGGAGCCGGCGCTGAGCTCGATGTCCCGCTCGGCTTCCCGCAGGGCGAGGCTGACCGGCCCGTCGGGCAGCGACCGTGCGACCTCCACCAGGAGGCGGCCCGGCAGGACGACCGAGCCGGCCCCGTCGACCTCTCCCTCGAGACCGACCTCGAGCCCGAGCTCCATGTCCGTCGCGCGGAGGCGAGCCCCGTCGTCGGTCGTGATCAGGATTCCCGAGAGCGCCTGGAGTGCCGCCCGCGCCGAGACGGCCCGGGACACGACCAGGAGCGCGTCGAGAAGCGACTGCCGTGTGGTGTTGATCTTCATCGTCTGACTTTCCTGGGTCTCCCTAGGAGTAGTAAGGGTTGTGGATGGCGTGGATATGTGGAAACCCTCCTCCGTCGATTCTTTCAATCGGTTCGGTCACGATCCATCGCGGTGGGGAGGAGACCGTCCCTGATCTCCTCCAGCGTCCGTGAGAGGGCGGCGTCCTCGAGCGCCCGGCGCTCGGTCTTCCGGACCGCGTGCATGACGGTGGTGTGATCTCGGCGGTTGAAGGCCTGCGCGATCGCCGGCAGGGAGAGGTCGGTGAGCTGGCGGGTCAGGTACATGGCGAGCTGGCGGGCGCGGGCAACCGGGGCGGCCCGGCTGGACGAGAGGATCGCGTCGACGGGGATTCCGAGGCGCTCGGCGACAGCCTCCTGGATCGCTCGGACGTCCGGGGCAGCCGAGGGAGGCGGGATGACGGCCTCGCCGGGGAGGGCGCTCTCGACGGAATCGGCCGTGACCTCGGAGGCGGTCAGCGAGGAGAGGGCGACCACGCGGGTGAGAGCCCCTTTCAGGACCCGGAGGTTGGCGGAGGTCTTCGCGGCCAAGGCGCGCAGCGCGTCGGGCGGCAGCTGCTCGGTCTGCTCGCGGGCGAGGTTGCCGAGGAAGACCAGGCGGGTGGCGAGATCGGGCGGCTCGACGGGGACGGTGAGGCCCCACTCGAAGCGGTCGCGGAGCCGCTCCGCGAGGGCGGAGAGCTCGGCCGGAACGCGATCGGCGGTCAGGACGATCTGGGCGCCACCCTCGTAGAGGGCGTTGAAGGTGTGGAAGAACTCGTCCGCGGTGCGGGCCTTGCCCTGCAGGAACTGGACGTCGTCGATCAGCAGGACGTCCGCGCGGCGGTAGCGCTCCTTGAAGCCGTCGATCCCCGTGCCCTGCAGGCAGGAGACGAACTCGTTGGTGAAGGACTCGGCGGTCGTGTAGTGGACGGAGAGCTGTGGGCTGTGCCGGTGCAGGTAGTTGGCGATGGCGCCGAGCAGGTGCGTCTTGCCGAGCCCGGGCGGGCCGTGGAGGAAGAGCGGGTTGTAGGCCTCGCCGGGCGCCTCCGCGATCGCGAGCGCCGCGGCATGCGCGAGCTGGTTGCCGGGCCCGATCACGAAGCGCTCGAAGGTGTAGGCGGGATTGAGCGCCACGTTGCTGGCCGCGTCCTCGCGCGCCGCGACCGCCCGCTCCTCTCCGATCGGGACGAGCTCGACCTCGCGGATCCCGTCCACCGCGCGGGCCGCAGCGGCGCGGAGCAGCTCCATGTAGCGGCGGCTGACCCAGCGGATGACGCGGCGCGGGCCGCTCAGGTAGAGCGTGGCGCCGCGGCGGGAGACGGGCGAAAGGGGGGCGAACCAGAGGCGGAAGGTGTCCTCGTGGACCGATGAGGCCAGCTCGCGCTGGATCTCGCGCCAGGAGCCCTCGACGTCCTGGCGAGCTTCGCCGACCTGCCCCGGAACCTGGTCCTCCTCTCTCGTTATGCGAGGGTCCTCCGCACGCGGAGCACCCGTTGCCTGAGCCGAGCGGCGATCATAGGCTCGGCCCCGCGTGCCCAACAGGGGGTCCGTCGCGGCCACCATGCAAAACGCGGCTAAAACCGGGAGCACCCTTGCCCCGGCCGCCGCGTCCTCCGAGAGCGGAGCGGCCAACACCTATACTGCCGTGCCTCCTCGGCCCGTCGAGCTGAGGCTCTCCTATGAAGCGGACCTATCAGCCGAAGAAGCGCAAGCGAGCCCGGACACACGGCTTCCGCGCCCGCAGCCGCACCCGTTCCGGGCGCGCGATCCTGAGGCGCCGGCGTCAAAAGGGCCGCAAGCGTCTCACCCCGTCGTAGCGTTGGCCTCTGAGGGCCGCCCCGACGCCCGCCGTCGCCGACTCTCGCGCAGCGGCGACTTCGATCGCGTCTACCGCGAGGGCAGCTCGCGCGGCAATCGCTTCCTGGTGCTCTACTCGTTCGCCCGCGGTGATCAGGAGCCGGCCGATGGCTCGCGCCTCGGCCTCTCCGTCGGCCGGAAGATCGGCAAGGCCGTGACGCGCAACAAGGTGAAGCGCGCGGTCCGGGAAGCCTTCTGGGAGCTCTCAGATCGGCTTGCTCCCGGGCACGACTATGTGATCGTGGCGCGGCCCGGAGTCGAGGAGCTGCTCGAACGGGAAGGGCAGGAGGGGGTGCTCGCCTCGCTGGGCGAGCTGCTCGAAGCTCAAGGTGAGGCTGAGGGTTAGGAGCGTTTGTCGTGAAACGGTTCCTGACCGCGATATTGATCGCGCCCATCCGTGCCTACCAGCGCTGGATCTCGCCCGCCCTGGCGCCGCGCTGCCGGTACTACCCGACCTGCTCCGCGTACGCCGTGCAGGCGATTCGTGAGCTCGGTCCGGTTCGCGGGTCGATCCTCGCCGGCTGGCGGCTGCTTCGCTGCAACCCCTTCAGCCACGGCGGGATCGATGAGCTCTCGGACCGGAAGCTCTTCCGCAACACGCCCACGCGATCCGAACGGGCGGCCAAGCTCGCGCTGCCTGCGACCACCGGCGGATCCAACCGCCTCGACCCCACGTAGGAGTCGTACGTGTTCCTCCAGGCCGCCATCCCAGTCATCGCGCAACTCGAGGACCTCTTCAACAGCGTCATCGAGTGGTTCCACGACGACGTCGGCATCACCTGGGGGCTGGCGATCATCCTGCTCACCTGGCTGACCAGGCTGATCGTGCTGCCTTTCACGCTGCGTTCGATGCACGGCATGCGCGAGATGCAGGCCCTGCAGCCGCATCTGAAGGAGATCCAGGAGAAGTACAAGGACGACCGCCAGCGCATGCAGCGCGAGCAGATGGCGCTCTTCCAGGAGCACGGCGTCAACCCGCTTTCGGCCTGCCTGCCGCTCCTCTTCCAGTTCCCGGTCTTCATCGCGCTCTACAACCTGCTCCGGAGCAATACCTTCAAGGACGAGGTCGTCGCCTCCGGCGATCAGGGCTGGCTGTTCGTCAAGCACGTGGCCGAGCAGCCGACTGGAGCCGAGGCCGTCGCCCTGATCGTCCTCGCGGTGGCGGGGACCTTCGCCCTGATCTTCTTCACCCCGTCGCCGCAGACGGGCGGTGCCGCCCAGCGGTACATGTTCGCCGGGATCTTCTCGCTCTTCACGGTCTTCCTGATCCCCAACGCGCCCGCCGGGATCGGCATCTATTTCATCGCCACCGGCGCCTGGCAGGCGATGCAGCAGACCGTCATCCACTTCGTCTGGCCGCTCCCGCCTGTGCCCACGCCGGAGGAGGTCCGGGCGACGAAACCGCCGCCTCCGCCACCGCGGAAGCGCAAGAGGCGCAGATAGTCACGCGTGCTTAGACTCCGCGCGTGGCTGAAGGAGGAGTGGAGTCAGAGTCGCAACGCCCTGACGTGCTGCCGGAGGAACCGGCAGAACGCGTCCGAGCTCTCTTGGAACGCATCGTCGAAGAGCTGGGGCTCGACGCCTCGGTGGCAGTCGAGGATGGAGACGAGGAGATCCACGCCGACATCGAGGGTGAGGACGTCGGCCTGCTGATCGGGCGACACGGCCAGACGATCGACGCCGTGCAGCTGCTCTGTTACCAGGCTGCCTTCCGCGGGCGGCAGGACCGCAAGCGCGTCACCGTCGACGCGGCCGGCTACCGCCGCCGGCAGGGCGAGTCCCTGCGGCGCCGAGCCGACATGGCGGCGGACGACGCCGTCCGCCACGGCGAGGCCGTCGAGATGGACCCGATGACGTCCAATGAGCGTCGCGTCGTCCACGAGCACCTCCGCGACCGCCCCGAGATCGAGACCTACAGCGAGGGCGACGAGCCGAACCGCTACGTGGTGGTCGCACCGCTCCTCTCCGATTGAGCCAGGCGGAGCAGGCGCTCGACGCCCTGGTCGAGCTGCTGGCG
>JBKPLC010000049.1:0-8354 GCA_046731495.1 Actinomycetota bacterium
CGAAGGGCCTCCGAAGCGATTCGCTGGCCGCCCTGCGACAGAACTTCAAGAAGGTGCAGGTCTCTGGAGGCGGACGTGCCCAGGTCGGTGGGATCCCAACCACGACCAAGGCGGTCACCCTCACCGATGATCAGGGAAACAAGCGCCGGCTCCTGCTCAGCATCGGCACCGGCAAGAAGAACGCCTATCTGACCGAGGTGGTGCTGGGGAATCCCTCCTGCCAGGCCGACCTCGCCCTGGCGCAGGTCGTCCTGACCTCGATTCAGTTCACCAAGTAACTCAGAGCGCCTCCACCACCGTCGCGACGCCCTGTCCGACGCCGACGCAGAGCGTGGCGATGCCGTAGCGGGCGCCGCGCCGGCGGAGCTCCCAGACCAGCGTCGTCATCAGTCGCGCGCCCGAGCAGCCGAGCGGATGCCCGAGGGCGATCGCGCCCCCGTTCACGTTGAGCTTGGCCTCGTCGATGCCGAGCCCCTCCGCGCAGGCGAGCACCTGCGAGGCGAACGCCTCGTTGAGCTCGATCAGATCGATCTGGTCGAGCTCCAGCCCGGCGCGCTCGAGCGCCTTGGGGATCGCGACCATCGGACCGATCCCCATGTAGGCGGGATCCACTCCGGCGACGCCGATCGAGAGCACGCGGGCAAGCGGCTCTCGCCCGAGTTCCTTCGCGGCCTCCTCGTTCGCCAGCACGAGGCACGCGGCCCCGTCGTTGAGGGTCGAGGAGTTGCCGGCCGTCACCGTGCCGCCTTCCCGGAAGGCGGGCTTCAGCTTGGCCAGTTTCTCCAGCGAGGTGTCCTCGCGCGGGCCCTCGTCCACGTCGAGGGTGCGCGGCTCCTCGCGCTTGCTCCGCGGTGGGATCTCGAGGGGCGCGATCTGCTCGTCGAAGCGGCCCTCGTTCCGCGCCGCCACCGCGCGCTGGTGGCTCTGCAGCGCGAAGCGGTCCTGCTCCTCACGGGAGATCCCGTACTTCCCTGCCACGTTCTCGCCTGTCTCGCCCATGGACTCGGTCGAGTAGCGCTCTGCCATCTGCGGGTTGACCATCCGCCACCCGAGCGTCGTGTCGTAGAGGGTCTGCTCGCCGCGGGGCAGGCCGTTCTCGGGCTTGGGCAGCACCCAGGGCGCACGGCTCATGGACTCCACGCCGCCCGCCAGGTAGAGCCGGCCCTCGCCGAGGCGCAGCGCGCGCGACGCCTGGTTGACGGCCTCGAGGCCCGAGGCGCAGAGGCGGTTCACGGTCACGCCGGGCACGTCGACCGGCAGGCCGGCGAGCAGCGCGGCCATGCGGGCGACGTCGCGGTTGTCCTCGCCCGACTGGTTGGCCGCGCCCATGTAGACGTCGTCGACGTTCGAGGGGTCGAGGCCGGTGCGCTCGACCGCCGCCCCGACCACGTGCGCGGCCAGGTCGTCGGGGCGGATCCCGGAGAGGGCGCCCCGGTAGGCGCCCATCGGCGTCCGGACAGCATCGATGATCAACGCCTCTGCCACAGCCGATGAGAGTAGCCTCAGAGCCGGGAGATGGTCCTCGTCCTCTTGACTATCGGGCTGCTTGTCCTGCTCTTCCTGATCATGTTCGTGCTGGCGCGCGCGTTCGAGTCGAACAGCGTCGCGGACATCATCGACTGGAAGCCCACCCGCTCACCCGAGGTGGAGGCGCAGAACGAGGTCGACGACGTCCGGCAGATGATCGAGGCGCAAAACGCGCTGCGGCGGAAGCGCGGCGCGAAGGAGATCACCGAGGCGGACGTGCAGCGGCAGGCGATGGAGGACCAGCAGGTGCGCGCCCGCGGCCGGGGACCCTTCGCGCAGGGCGGCGGGGACGACGACGAGTAGCGATTGGCTCGAGCGCTGATCGTGGGCTGCGGCTGCCGCGGCCGGGAGCTCGCCGCCGAGCTCCTGGAGCTCGGCTGGCAGGCGCGGGGAACGAGCCGGTCGCCCGAGGGGCTGGAGGCAATCGAGGCGGCCGGGATCGAGCCGGCGCGGGCGGACCCGGATAGGCCGGGAACCGTGCTGGAACTGTGTGGGGACGTCGCGGTCGTCGTCTGGCTCTTGGGGTCGGCCTCCGGGGCGGCCGACGACCTGGCCGCGATCCACGGCCCGCGTCTGGAGCGGCTGCTCGAGAGGCTGGTCGACAGCCCGGTGCGGGCCTTCGCCTACGAGGCGGCAGGCGCGGTCGACCCGGAGCTGCTGGACGGGGGCCGCCGGATCGTGGAGCGGGCGGGGGAGAGGTGGAGGATCCCGGTGAGCGCGCTCACGACGACGCGCGATGACGCGGGATGGGCGACCCGGACGGCGGCGACGATCGCGGGCCTACTGGCCCTGTGAGACCCCGGACACGTTGCTCGGCTCCCCGGAATCGGCTCCCTGGTTCGCGTTCGCCTTGGAGGGCGGGGCGCAGGGGCTCTGGGCCGGGACCGGATACTCATTACCTGGCTCCCCGCAGGGACTCGTGGGAGCCACCGGCTTCGCGTTCTGCTGGGCCGCGAGCTCGGGGCTGGTGGGGGTGGTCGACCACGGCGCCTTCGGCGAGAAGTGCTCGGGCGGGTTGTCGAAGGCCGAGACGAGTGCCAGCCAGCCGCCCACGACCACCACGATGACCGCCGCCACCGCGACGAAGAACATGATCTGGCTGCGCTTCGACGGGCCGTAGGAGTGGCCGACGACCTGTCGGCGCTTGTCCTGTCCCATCGCATCGACCGTGGAGGGCTCGGTTCGCTTCGCCTCCTCCGACGGCTCGAACTTCTCGAGCTCGTCGATGTTCGCGGCGCTCGGGGCGGTGCCGCGGGTGGCCCGCGATTTCGTCTCCTCCGAGGCGGATGACTTCGAGCTCGAGCTCCTGGAGCGGGTGGACTTGGATTTGGGTTTCGACCGCGAGCCCTTCGGGCTCGACGCCTTGCCGCTCGAGCGGCTCGTCTTCGAGCTGCGCGAGCTGGACTTCCCCGAGCCCGAGCCTCGCGAGCCCGAGGACCTGGAATTGCCCTCGGATCTCCTCTGCGCCATCCCGCCGGCAACCATACCGCCGGTGTCTCGACGTCGCGTCAGTTCGCGCCTGGCCCAGGGTGGCCAGTCCAATTGGATAAAATCTGATCCGGATTACCCAGATAAATCGAGAGGCGAGCGATGGCTGATTACGCAAACGACGTGCTGGTCGAGACCGACTGGGTCGCGGATCACCTCGAGGATGAGGACATCCGGATCGTCGAGGTGGACGAGAACCCGGCGCTTTACGCCGAGGCGCACATCCCCGGCGCCATCGGATTCGACTGGAAGAAGGACCTCCAGGACCAGGTGAAGCGCGATTTCCTCAGCCCGGAGGAGTTCGGAGAGCTGATGGGAAGCCGGGGGATCTCGAACGATCACACGGTGGTCCTGTACGGCGACCGGAACAACTGGTTCGCGGCCTACACCTACTGGTACTTCCGCTACTACGGCCACGACAAGGTCAAGCTGATCAACGGGCCCCGCGAGAAGTGGATCGCGGAGGACCGCCCGACGAGCACCGACGTGCCGTCGTACCCGGAGGCGAGCTTCGAGGCGAAGGCGGGCGACGACTCGATCCGGGCGAAGCGCGACGAGGTGCTGGGCGCGCTCGATTCGAGCACGAAGCTGGTCGACGTGCGGAGCCCGCAGGAGTACTCGGGCGAGCTGATCGCGATGGCCGGTTACGAGCAGGAGGGCGCGCAGCGGGCCGGGCACATTCCCGGTGCCGCCTCGGTGCCTTGGGCCCAGGCCGTCAACGAGGACGGCACGTTCAAGTCCGCCGACGAGCTCCGCGAGCTCTACGAGGGCAAGGGCGTGATCGAGAACGGCACCCCGATCATCGCCTACTGCCGGATCGGCGAGCGCTCGGCGCACACGTGGTTCGTGCTGCACGAGCTGCTCGGCCAGGGCGACGTGAAGAACTACGACGGGTCGTGGACCGAGTGGGGGAACCTGGTCAACGTCCCGATCGAGAAGGACGCCTAGGGACTAGCGAAGGGGCGACCGGCCGGCTCCCGCCGGCCGGCCGCCCCCTCACTTCACGACGCGGTACTTGAGGTGCGCTACCCCGGGTGCCTCGACCGCGCGGAGCTCTTCAAGTTTCAGATCCGGACCGACGCCGGCGAATAGCCGCGCCCCGTCGCCCAGCAGGATCGGCACGACGTGCAGCTCGATCTCGTCGACCAGTCCTGCCGCGAGGTACTGGTTGATGACATCGGCCCCGCCGCCGATGAACACGTCGGCATCGCCGGCCGCTTCGCGTGCCTGTGCCAAGGCCGACTCGATTCCGTCGGTGACGAACGTGAAGGTGGTGTCCGACAGCGTCAGCGGCTCGCGCTGGTGGTGCGTGACGACGAAGACCGGCATGTGGAAGGGCGGATCCTCGCCCCACCAACCGGGCCAGGGGTCGTCGCCCCAGGGACCGCCCTCCGGTGGGCCGAACATCCCGCGCCCCATGATCTCCGCGCCGACGTTGGCTTTCTCCTCTTCGACCACTGGCGTGCTCGCGTTTTCCTCGCCACCCTCCCTGCCATGTGCCTGTCGCCACGCCTTCAGCTCGACGACCCAGTCGTGGAGGCCCTCGCCGCCCTCGCCCAGGGGGTTTTCCTTGCTCTGGTTCGGGCCGGCCACGTATCCGTCGAGGGAGGTGGAGATGTGGGCTCTTACCTTGCTCATGTCTCTACAGACCTCCTTGGTCTCGGAAACTCATCGCAGTGGTCTCTCGAGATGCCGAAATAGGTCTCCGAGGATGCGCGCGGTGGCGCCCCAGATCAGCTTGTCGGAGACGAGGAAGGTGTCGGTCTTGATCGGCACACCGCGGCGGACCAGGCGGCGCTTCTCATAGCCCGCCGCCAGATCGTCGAGCGACGCGAGGAGGACGCTCTCCACCTCCGACGGGTTGGGCTCGAAGCGCATGCCCTCCTCGATCAAGCCGACGAAGGGATGGACCTTGTAGTTGGTGACGAAGGTGCCGATCGGAGGCAGGGCGCCGGCGATCTCGACGTTCTGCCGTCCCAGGCCTATCTCCTCCTCGGCTTCGCGGAGGGCGGTGTCGAGCAGGGCCTCGTCTCCGTCGCGCCGTCCGCCGGGGAACGAGATCTCACCGGCATGGCGCCGGAGGTCGGAGCGGCGCTCGGTGAAGACGAGGCCGGGATGGTCGGGCCAGCCATGCATCGGGACGAGGACCGCCGCCTCGGTTCGCCCATGGGCCTCGAGCCCCTCGGCCTCCACGGGATCGAGTAGGAGGCCGCTCAAATCAGATGATGATCTGGACGACCCCGCCATCCACGCTCCAAGCTGCCCCCGAGACGTACGACGCGTGCTCGGAGCAGAGGAAGACGATGGCGCCGGCGACCTCGTCGATCTCGGCCAGCCGGCCGATCGGGCGACCAGCCGCCGCTGCCTGCTCGGCCTCTTCGCGGCTCGACAGCCCCTCCATCTCCATCACCTGGTCCAGCAGCCCGCCGTCCTCCGTCCACATCTCTGACTTGACCGCACCCGGGCAGATCGCGTTGATCAGCACGCCGTCCCCCGCGTATCGATCGGCGAAGAGCCGGGAGAGCGAGAGCTCCGCGGCCTTGGCGACGGAGTACTCGGGGGTAGTCGGCGAGGGGCGCTTGCCCGATGAGCTCGACACGTTGACGATCCGGCCCCAGCCACGCTCGCGCATCCCCGGAGTCGCCGCGCGCATCAGCCGCATCGGCGCCATCACGTTGAGCTCCCAGGCGGCGTACCAATCCTCGTCCGGGACCTCGTCGAAATCCCGCCGGCGGGCGGCGCCGGCGTTGTTGACCAGCACGTCGAGCTGGCCGAGGCGGTCGCCGGCCTCGGTCACGATCCGCTCCGCCGCGTCGGCCTCGGTGACGTCCGCGACCAGCGACTCGGCGCGGCCGCCCGCACCGTCGCCCGCCGCCGCGCACTCGTCGGCGGCCTCGAGCAGCCGGTCCTCCGAGCGCGCGACCAGCAGCACATCCGCCCCCTCGGCGCAGAGCATCCGGGCGGTGGCTCGGCCGATGCCTCGGCTCGCGCCGGTGACCACGCAGGCGCGGCCCTTGAGACCGAGGTCCATCTACGCCTCGATCAGCTCGAGGGAATCGTCGATCTCGACGTCGCTACCGAGCAGGGCGCGGTGCACGGGGCACTTGTGAGCGATCTTCAGAATCTTCTCCCGCTGCTCGTCAGTCAGCTCCACCGGGATTCTGATGTCGACCCTTGCCTTGGGCGGGGTGTCGGCCGTTCCCCTGGTGAACTCGGCGGCTACCTCGACGTCGCCGAGGTCCCACTCCTTCCGGTCTGCGTACATCTCGATCGTGATCGCGGTGCAGGAGGCAAGCGAGCCGGCGAGCAACTCCGTCGGGCTCGGCCCCTGGTCACGGCCGCCGCTGTCCTCGGATTCGTCGGATATCAGGCGGTGCTCACGGATCTCGATCTCGTGCTCGTAGCCCTGGCGGCGCCGGGCGACTGCGCTGCTCGCCATCAGGAGCCCTCCCTTCCCTCGAAGATCTGCGGGTTTTCCTCGTCCGCGTAGCGGGCGAGCGCGAAGGCGAGGTCGGACGCCCGGTTCAGGTAGCGGAGCACCGCGTCCGAGGCGAGCCCCTCGGCGTCGCGGAGCTCGACCGTTCGGCGCTCGGCGCGCCGGATCGCCGAGCGGGCGACGTCCAGGGCCGCCGAGAGCTCGGTGCCGCCCGGGATCACGAAGTGCGGCGGCAGGTCCACCTGGTTCATGTAGCGGTCGATGTCGACCTCGAGCGCGTCGACCATTCCGTTCGTGATCCGGCTGACGCCGTCCTCGAGCCGGTCCGCGGCATCGGGCGCGGTCGCGAGCTCCGCCCCAGCGACGAACAGGTCCTGCTGAAGGGAGAGGATCGTGGTGTGGAGGTCGGCCTGATTCTCGGCCTTGCAGAGGGCCCGGGCGACGCCCAAGGCGGAGTTCGCCTCGTCGATCGAGCCGTACGCCTCCGTGCGGGGGTTCGTCTTCGCAACGCGGCCGCCGTACCAGAGGCTGGTCGTGCCGTCGTCCCCCTTGCGGGTGTAGATCTTGACCACGGCAGCGACCTTATCGCCTGCCTGCTCGCAGCTAGGCGAGCGGGTTGAAGACGATCCCGGTGAGCAGCTTGGGGAAGAAGTAGGTCGACTTCGGGGGCATGGTCTCGCCCTCCGCGGCGACCGCGCGAACCTGGTCGACCGGGGTGGGCCGGAGCAGGAACGCCGCCTGGTAGTCGCCGGCGTCGAGCTTCGCCAGGGCCTCGTCGATGCTCGGCGTGTAGCCGATGCCGCGCTTGGACGCGATGTCGTCGGTGCTCATCCCGAGGATGCCCTTGAGGACCAGCTCCTCGAGAATCGCCGCGTCGAGGCTGCGGTAGGCATCGGAGCGGTCGGCGAGTAGCTCGTCGAGCCGAGTCGTGCCCTTGAGCCGCAGCCGGAAGCCGCGCTTGAAATGGGAGTCGATGTAGCCGAAGACGCCGACCCCCTCGGTCCCCCCGGGATCGAGTTGATCGGTCGGGACCTCCTCGACCTCGAACAGCTCATTGAGCCCGCTGCCGAGGGCTTCCTGCTTGGCGGGGTCATCGGCAAGCCCGGAGATCAGGCGGTGGGTGGGGAAGACCGTGAGGCCCGGGTCCTCCAGCGACACCAGCGCCATCAGCACGTAATCCGCGGGGCCGCCCTCGCCGACCTCCCGCTGATAGGCGAGCGAGGTCTCGTAGCGATGGTGACCGTCGGCGATCAGCAGCTCGCCCGGTTCGAGTTCGGCTGCGATCGCCTCGTGGATCGTGGGGTTGGAGATCCGCCAGACGCGATGGATGGTGTCGTCGCCGTCGGTGACCTGGCCCCAGGGATCGGCGCCTACCGCCGGCTCGAGGTGCCGCCAGGCATCCCCAGGATGGAGGGCGAAGATCGGAGAGAGGTTGTGGCGGGTGGCACGGGTCAGCCGCAGGCGGTCCTCCTTGGGACCCGGCTGGGTCCGCTCATGCGGGCGGATGCCCTCGCCGTAGGGCGCCAGACTCACCCGGGCCAGGAAGCCGCGGCGGGTGAGGCGCGAGCCGTCCGGAGCCGTGTAGTCCTGCTCGAGGGCCCAGATCGCCGGCTCGGAGTCGCGGGTGAGGACGCCCTCGTCCGTCCAGCTCTCGAGGAGCCGCGCGGCATGTTCATACGGGTCGCCGCCGCCCGGGTCGCGCGGCAGGTCGAGCTCGACCACGTTGTGCTCCGACCTCGAAACCAGGTCGGCCCGCTGGGCATCGTCGATCACGTCGTACGGCGGCGCAACCACGGCCGGGAACGAGACCCGGTCGGGGTCGTAATGCAGCGCCTGAATGGGACGGACCTCCGCCACGAGCGCGGAACCCTAGACTCGTCGGCAACGGGGCGTGGCGCAGCCT
>JBKPLC010000050.1:0-9443 GCA_046731495.1 Actinomycetota bacterium
CCTCGATCTCGACCGACGCGTCGCCGCGCACCTCCGCGTCGACGCCTGCGGCTCTCAGCAGCTCGCCCAGCTCCATCGCGACGCGATTCTAGGAGCGAGGGTGTCTTTGAAGCCTTAATCCCTCGAGGTGGGTGGTAAGCAACTGTGGTTTCGCGATGCAGGTGAACGACCGCAAGCCGCGTAAGTGGTCGCATGGCCGTCGTGGAGTCTCCTGACCAGCTGAAAGACCTGGAGCGCGTGGACGAGTTACTGCTGCAAGAGCTGCGGCAAGTGGACGAGATGCTGCTGCAAGAGCTGGAGCGCATAGACGAGATGCTCCTGCGGATCGTGGTCGCAATCGACCAGTTGCCGGAGCGAATCGCCTCGGACCTTAGGAGGGAGCAGCTCGGGTCTGCGTCAGGCAATGGGATGAGAGCAGCCGAACCAGCGCGGAGCCGGGCGTCCAATCGACCGTTCGACCCTTATGGGGAGGACGAGGTCGAGGCGGCCGAGGACGAGACGTCAGCGGCTAGACAGGTGGCCAGGAAGGTGCGGAGCTGGGTAGCAGCCTATGCCCCAGACCGGGAGGCGCTCAGATTCGCGACCCTCTCGATGGCGGTCGCTTTGCTTGCTACCGCCATCGCTGCGATTGGCTTGATCGTTGCTGTCTTCAACTAGCACCGCTTCTCCCAACACACCGCTGTTCCATGCAAAGCGGCGGTTGCCGTCCGCCTCTCGGGATGGGGAAGTCGTCTAGTTGGGCGAGATGCCCAGGTAGGGCAGCGCGAACGAGGCGATCTGCCCGAAGATCGGCGCGGCCACCGCGCCGCCGGTGTGGACGTAGAGCGGCTCGTCGACCACGACCGCGACCAGCAGCTTCGGGTGCTGGGCGGGCGCGAAGCCCACGAAGGAGGCGACGTACTTGGTGTCCGAGTAGGTCCCGTTCTCGACCTTCTGCGCCGTCCCGGTCTTGCCCGCCAGCACGTAGCCGGGCACGCTCACGGCGGACGCCGTGCCGCCCGGCTCGAGCACACCCTCGAGCATGCGCCGGAGCTGCGCCGAGACCCGGGGGGTGATCACACGATGCGCGTCCTGGTCGTGCTCGACCGGCTGCCCGCCGACGCTCTTGACCAGGGTCGGGCGCCGCAGGATCCCGCCGTCGGCGATCGCCGAGTAGGCCGTGGCCATCTGCATCGGCGTCACGGCCAGGCCCTGCCCGATCGGCAGGTTGCCCATGGTCGAGCCGGAGTAGTCGTCGCGCGCCGGGACGATGCCGCGCTCCTCGCCGGGGAAGTCAATGCCCGTCGGGCGGCCGAAGCCGAAGCGGTTGATCCACTGCGAGAAGCGGTCAGCTCCCTCCTTCATCCCGATCGTGACCGCGCCGACGTTCGAGGACTGCGCCAGGATCTGCGCCGTGGTGAGCGTGACCGGCGGGCGCGGATGCGACTCGCCGATGGTCCGGTCGTAGACGTGGATCTCCGAGGGCAGGTAGAAGCTCGAGTCCGGCGTGACGACGTGGTCGGATAGCGCCGATGCGACCGTGAACGCCTTGAAGGTCGAGCCGGGTTCGTAGGTGAAGCCGGTGGTGCGGTTCTCCAACTCGTTCGAGGTGGCATCGGCCAGGTCGTTCGGATCGAAGGTCGGCCAGTTCGCCATCGCGAGGATCTCGCCCGTGTTCGGGTTCATCACGATCGCCGCGGCGCCCTTTGCCTGGTAGTGCTGCGCCGCCTCCGACAGGGCCTGCTCGGTCTTGTCCTGGATCGCCGCGTCGAGGGTGGTCTGGACGTCCTCGCCCACGCTCGGCGGCGTGACCGTCTCCATGCGAAGCGGGCGACCGAGGGCGTCATGGACGACGTCCTGTTCGCCGTTGGCCCCGCCCAGCACGCTGTTCTGGGAATGCTCGAGCCCGGTCAGGCCCTCGTTCTCGGTCCCGACGGCACCGATCACCTGCGAGGCGAGGTCGCCCTGCGGGTAGAGCCGGCGGCTGGTGGGCACCGTGGAGATCCCCTCGATGCGGAGGTCCTCGACCTTGGAGGCCGTGCCGGCGTCCACCCTGCGGGCCAGGTAGGCGAAGCCGGACTTCCGGTCGGAGAGCGCCTCGGCGAGAGCCGCCGTCGGCTCGCCGAGGACGTCGTGCAGGCGGAGCGCCGTCCGCCCGGGGTTCTTCACCTGGTATGGCGTCGCGATCACGTCCGCGGCGTCCTCAGAGGCGGCCAGCACCTTGCCGTTGCGGTCGAGCACACGCCCGCGCTGGCCCGGGATGGTCACCGTGGTCACCTGCTGGCTGTGCGCCTCCGCGCGCAGCGCCCCGCCGCGGACGCCCTGCAACCAGAACGAGCGCACGAGCGCGAACGAGAAGATCAGCAGGAAGGCACAGAAGAGCAGCCCGAGTCGGCGGTCGATCTGCCGCATCGAGGCCGCCTCCTAGAGGCCGACGCCTCCGGTGGACCCGCTCGACCCGCCGGTCGAGCCGCTGGTGCCCGACGAGCTGCCGCTGCTGGTGCCGCTGGTCGCGCCGCTGGTCGGGGCCGGCGTCGTCGTCGTCGGCGGGGTGGCGGTCGGCGTCGTGGTGGCGGGGACCGTCGTGGTGACCGGCGGCGCCGTCGGGCTCACCGGGGCGTACGAGGTGCCCGGAGCCGGATAGCTCGACGGCAGGCTGGGCTCGGTCAGGAAGCTGTCCGTGGAGAGGAGACGGGCGAGGCGCTGGACGTCGCCGTCCTGGGCGTTCAGGTAGGTGATCGTCTTCGGGTCCGGGTTCGCCATGCCGAGGTTGCTGGCCGCCGTCTCGACCTTGGCGGCTGAAAGGCGCTCGTCGATCTGCGCCTGAAGAGCGGAGACCTCGGCGTTCAGATCGTCGATCTGCAGCGAGAGCCGGCCTGAGCCCGCGGTGAGGCTGAGGCTGAGGACATTGAGGGCGACGATGCCGCCGAGGAGCGCGCAGAGGACCGCGATCCATCCCCGCCCCCGGGTGAGCCGGAGGATCAGGCTGGAATCGGAGATGTCGCGCACGGCGCCGACGCTGCGGACCGCGGCCTGCGGAAGCAGCGCGGCGCCCGCCATGGCGGGCTTCAACACGCGAGCGGGTCGATTCCCACTCACGCGGGCCGGCCGCTTCGCGCTCGCTCGGCGTCGCGGAGCGGGCCTGGCCGGGCGCCGCTTCGGCTTCGGCCGGGGCGCCGGCCTGGCGACTGGTGTGGTGCGGGCCGTGGCGGCTTCCATCAGCCGGTCTCCTCCGCCTCGCGGATCTTCTGCGCGGCGCGCAGGTGCGCGGACGAGGCGCGCGGATTGCGCTCGATCTCCTCCGGCCCTGGCGCTATGGCGCGCTTGGTGAGCAGCTCCGCCTGGGGCTCGCGCCCGCAGACACAGACCGGCAGCTCCGGCGGGCAGATGCAGCCGCGCGCGAGGTCGCCGAGGAAGCGCTTGACGCGACGGTCCTCGAGGGAGTGGAAGGAGATCGCGCCGAGCCGGCCTCCGACCGGAAGGAGCTCCCAGGAGAGCGGCAGCGCCCGGTCGAGGGCCTCGAGCTCACCGTTCACCGCGATGCGGATCGCCTGGAAGGTCCGCTTCGCCGGGTGGCCCCGGCCGAAGCGCTCGGCGGGCGGGATCGCGGCCTTGATCGCGGTGACCAGGTCGGCGGTCGTGGAGAGCGGGCGGCGCTTGACGATCTCGCGGGCGATCGAGCCGGAGCGGCGCTCCTCGCCGAGCTCGCGGATGGTGCGCGCGATGCGGTCCTGCGGCCACTCGTTGACGATCGTCGCGGCCGACAGCTCCTGGCTCGGATCCATCCGCATGTCGAGCGGCGCGTCGTAGGAGTAGGAGAAGCCCCGCTCCCAGGCATCCACCTGCATCGAGGACATGCCGAGGTCGAAGACGATCCCGTCCGGGCGGACGCCCTCGCCGCGCAGCCCCTCGAGCGCCGCGACGAAGTCGGCGCGCAGGAACCGGCCCCGTGAGGGCAACTCGCGCGCGAACTCGCGCCAGCGGGCCTCGGAGGCAGGGTCGCGGTCCACCGCGATCAGCTCGCCGCCGGGGCCGATGCGCTCGGCGATCAGCCGGGCGTGGCCGCCGCCGCCAAAGGTGCAGTCGACGAAGGTCTCCCCGGGACGGGGATCCAGTACGTCGACCAGCTCGGTCGCGAGTACAGGTTCGTGTTCGGTGGGCACGTACGTAAGGTTCGCCGACGCGGCCAGCGATCCCACAACGCGATGAGAAGCGGTCGCCATCTCAGCCTCCTCGCTCGTCGTCGGAGAGGTTCTCGGCGACATCCGAGACCTCGTCCGCCATCTCCTTCTCGTAGGCCGCCCAGCGCTCGGCGTTCCAGATCTCGAACCAGTCGTCCGAGCCGACGATGACGCAGGGGCCCTCCCCCAGTCCGGCATGCTCGATCAGCTTCTTCGGCAGGCGGATGCGGCCGGCGGAGTCCAGGGAGTCGTCGAAGGCGCCGCCGTGGAAGTGGCGGCGCATCATGCGGCCCTGGCGGCCGAGCGGGTTGGTTTTGCCGAGGAACTGCTGCGTGAAGCGCTCGTAGCCGGCGGGAGCGAACACCCAGACGGAGGGTTCGAGCCCCTTGGCGAGAACGACTCCATCGGCCAGCGCCGCGCGGAACCTGGACGGGACCGTGAGGCGGTCCTTCGCGTCGAGGTTGTGCTCGTACTGACCGAGAAACGACAAAGTGGGCTTCCTCTTCTCCGGAGATCGAGTCGGGTCTCCGCTGTTCGGAGCGGGCCGGGGTGGTGAGGTGGGAGGAGCCTCATCACCCCGGCCCTATGACCAACTCGTGGGCGCCACGCTAACCCACTCTGCCCCACTTTGCAACACATCGTGGTCGGCGGAATTTGACTCGATCCGTCGGACGGAATTGCTACTGGGGTCCTAGGCGCCCGAAAACCGCATGGGAATGCGGTTTATGGGCGACCGGAACCGCCGGAGACCTGCGCGGCGAACGGCCGATCCTGCAAATGTGATTGCAGGAAAGAGGAACGTCTCCGAACCTTCTCGCCCCAATCTCGCTCGCCGTCATCCTCAACCTCACGACCTTCGGCGGGGCCACGCTGCTGCTCGTCGCCCTGCTGATCGCGGTCACCCTGCTGCACCGGCCGCCGACCCGGCCCTGCCACCGCTGCGGCCGGCGGGTCAAGCTCGAGCACCGGGTCTGCAAGCACTGCGGCTACGAATTCGAGCCGATCCGGTTCGGTCGGTGAGGCCCGGGGCGTCAGTTCGACGGCATGAACGGGATCACGTAGGCGTGTGAGAAGAGGTAGTACCAGCCGAGGAACATGACCAGGGCGAGCGTCGCCGACACAACCACGATCTGCGAGAGCGCTCCCTCCTCCTGGTCGTAGCCGGCCCGGCGCCGCAGGGCGATCCAGCCCCGGTCGACCCGCCTCAGCCCCGAGAGCGCGAGGAAGAGCGTGGCAACGAAGCCGAGGAAGGCAATGCCGACGTCCGCCCCGAGCGATCCCGTCAGGGAGTAGATGCGGCCGCCGATCCAGAGCCAGGCGAGCGGGATGCCCGCCCACATCAGCAGGGATCCGACAGCCTCGACGACAAGCAGCACGCCGCGCGCGGCGCTGTTCGCTCCCCGGGCGGCTGCCACTTGGGCCCGCACCCTTCCCCATGCGCCGATCTTAAGCGGCGCCGCGGCCACCCGCGCCGGATCTCACGCGCCGTCCAGCCAGGGCGTTACCTCCTCGGTCCCGAAACGAAGGAGAGCGAGATGGACTTCGACGAGCGCTACCAGGCGATGGCCGAACGCGATGAGAGCTACGCGGGGCGATTCTTCGCCGCCGTGACCAGCACCGGCATCTACTGCCGTCCCGGCTGCCCGGCCCGGATGCCCAAGCGCGAGAACGTGCGCTTCTACCTGAGCGCGACGGCCGCGCGGAGCGATGGATTCAGGGCTTGCCTTAGGTGTCATCCCGACGAGTTCATCGGGTCAGAACCCTGAGAAGAACCGGTCGACGTTGGCGAGCAGGCCGGCGGCGATCATCAGCAGCACCGAGGGAACGAGGAGCAGGGCGACCGCAAGCTGGATCTTGGGCGCGGCGCGGGCGGCCTGTTCCTCGACGCGTCGGCGTTGCGCGCCGCGCAGGGCGGTCGCCTGCTCCCGAAGCTGATCGGAAAGCGGTGATCCGTAGCGGCGCGACCGCTCGATCACCGCGCACATCGCGGAGACCTCCGGCACCGGAGCGCGGCGGCGCAAGGACTCGAGAGCCTGCCGCTGCGGCAGACCGCACGAGCTCTCGGCCGCGAGCACGGCCAGCTCACGCCCCAGCGGACCCTCCTCTCCACCGAGCTCGGCCAGACCCGCGACCGGACTGCGTCCCGCGGCCGTGCCGACGGCGAGCAGGTCGAGCGCGTCGGGCAGCCCCGACCGGAGCGCTCGCAGGCGCAGGCGCGCCCGGCGCTCGAGCCAGGCGTCTGGGGCGACGAAGCCCGCGAGCGGCAGACCGGCTGCCACGAGGAACGCAAGCCTGCCGGGCGCGGCGGGTGCGACGACCATTCCCCAGAGCGTGCCGGCCAGCGCCCCGCCGAGCTTGGCAGCGAGCAGCGATCGTGGCGAGATCCGCTCGGCGAGCCCTGCCCGCGCAAGCCTTCCGGAAATCCCCAGTCGCTGGTCTGCGATCCGCATGAGCGGGCTATCCGGCGAGGGCCTGAGCTCCCCGGCGGTGCCGCAACCCGGGCTCTGCCGCCGCGGCATGATCTCGGCCGCCCCGGCGATGCCGAGAATCAGCGCGCCCGCGATCAGCAGCAGGGCGGCGATCACCCGGGCTCCCTCCCCAAACGCCGGATCACGGCGAAGCCGGCGGCCTGCAGACCGGCTGCGGCAACCAGCAGCGCCGCCGACGACGGCTCGGCTAGGACCCGCGAGATGAAGCCAGGGTCGAGCAGCTCGGCGAACAGGGCGGCTCCGGCGGGTAGGGCGACGACGAGAAGCCCGGTGAACCGTGCCTGCACGGTGGCGGCTCGAGCCTCGTCGGCCACGCGATCGCGCTCAGCTGCGGCGGTGGCGAGGCGCCGCATCAGCGCGGCGACGTCGCCACCCGTGATCTGCTGGCTGAGCAGTGCGGTGGCGAGGGAGTCGACCCGCTCCGAGCGCAGGCGCGAGCGCATCGCCCCCAGCGCGTCGCGGGTCGCCGAGCCGAGCTCGAGGTCGGCGGCGACACGGGCGAGCTCAGCGGCCGGTGGGCCCTCGAGCGAACCCGCGGCCGCGGTGAGCGCGCCGCGTATCGAGTGGCCACCGGAGATCGCGTCGGCGATCGCTGTCGCGATATCGGGAATCGCCCGCTCGACGGCCCGCCTGTAGCGCTCCCTGCGCCGCGCGACCAGGGCCCCCACGCACCAGGGCCCAGCCGCTGCGGCGAGCGCCAGTGGCCCGAATCCCGCGATCAGGACCGCGAGCGCCGCGATCACCACGCCGCCGATCATCCCGAGGCGGCGCTGCTCCTCGGCGCTCGGCGCATACCCCTCGCTGCCGGCCCGGCCGAGGGGCAGCAGGGCGTCCCGCAGCCAACCCCCGACCTGTGGTGCGCTTAGCAGCGCCTCGCGAATGGCCATCGCGACGAATCCGCCGGCAAGGGCAGCGAGCGAGATCAGGGCCGCTTCGCCCACCGCCGGTCCTGCGTCTCACTCCCAAGCCGGTAGAGCTCCCGGACGCCGACGGAGCCCGCGGCTCGCACCACCTCGGCGACCTCGATCACTCGCCGCGACCCATCGCTGAGCCGGGCCAGGTGGATGACGAGATCGAGGCCACGGCCGAGCTGCTCGCGGATCGCCTCGTGTGGCAACCCAACGCCCGCCATCAGCGCCAGCGTCTCGATTCGCCGCAGCGCGTCCTCCGGCGAGTTGGCATGCACGGTCGAGAGTGCACCCTCGTGCCCCGTGTTGAGGGCCATCAGCAGATCGAGTGCCTCCCCGCCGCGCACCTCGCCAATCACGATCCGATCGGGTCGCATCCGCAGCGCCCCTCGCAGGAGCTCGCGGATCGTCACCTTGCCGCGTCCCTCCACGTTCGCCGGACGGCTCTCCAGCCGAACGACGTGCGGCTGGCGGAGGCGGAGCTCGGCGGCGTCTTCGATCGTGATCACCCGCTCGCCCGGGTCGATGAAGCCCGACAGTGCGTTGAGCAGCGTGGTCTTGCCGGAGCCGGTGCCGCCGCTAACCAGGATGCTGCGCCTGGCCGCCACCGCAGCCCCGAGCTGATCGTGGAGCTCGTCGGTGATCGTGCCGAGCTCGACCAGTTCCCTAGCACCCGGCCGAACGGCGGAGAAGCGGCGGATCGACATCGAGGGTCCGTCGACCGCGAGCGGCGGGATCACCACGTGTACCCGCGACCCATCCTCGAGCCGGGCGTCGGCGATGGGACTGAGCTCGTCGACGCGCCTGCCGAGCGGTGTCAGGATCCGCTCGATCGCATCCCGGAGCGCCTGCTCGGAGTCGAAGCGGACGTCCGTTCGCTCGATCCGTCCCGCACGCTCCATGTAGATCCGCTCATGACCATTCACCATCACCTCCTCGACTGCGGGGTCGGCGAGCAACTCCTCGAGCGGGCCGAGACCGACGGCCTCACGCAGGATCAGCTCGCAAAGGCGGGCGCGGGTGGGCGGCTCGAGGATCGCGGCATCCTCATCGACGAGCTCTCGAACCGCGTCCGGCAACGGTGTCGGATCCGGATTCCCCGCGGCTGCCTCGGCCCGGCGACGCTCGATCAGCCGGCGCCGCAGCTCCGCGGCGAGCGATTCGATATGCCTGCGGCGGACGCTCTCGTCCACCCAGGGCTAAGGGATCAGCGGCCTCGGCTCGCCCCCGGCTCGACGCTCTCCGCCTCCGGCGACGGGAAGAGCACCTCGGTGAAGCCGCCCATCTCGTGGTACATCCGGTTCTCCAGCCGGAGCAGCCGTGCGAACGAGAGGATGGCGACAAGCCCGCCACCCCCCGCGCAGACCCCGAGAGGAGCGCCGGTGAAGGCGCCGATTGCTATCGCCACGGCGGCGCCCCCGACCACGCTGTTGATCACCGCGATCATGCTCCCCGTGGTGAAGAACTGCTGCCGGCGCTCGAGGCTCACTCCCATGTTCCGCATCACGCCGAGCGCGTCGTCATTGCCCGCGAGCATGAAGTAGCGCGCCTCATCCCCGGCGATCTGCAGGTAGTAGTTGCGGATCCGGTTGATCGCCCGGCCCATCATCAGGTCCTCCACCCCGTTCTCGATCGTGCGGACGAAGGTGAACAGGCCGAGCACGTAGAGCGTCGGCAGCGCTGTCAGGGCGAAGACATTGAACGTATCGCCGACTTCCGAGATCTGGCCGATGAAGCCCAGCGCCACCAGCGTGCTGGAAACCGCGCTGATGTAGAGGGCGGCACGGGCGGAGCTCTCACCGGTGGCCTGCGCGCGAGCGCCCGCCAGACCGAAGTGCTCGGTGGTCAGCGCAGTGAGCAGCTGCTGGCGATCGGGTCCATCCTCG
>JBKPLC010000051.1:0-11083 GCA_046731495.1 Actinomycetota bacterium
CGAGGACGCGATCGCCGACTGCGACGCGGGTCACCTCGTCGCCCGCCGCGATCACCTCGCCTACGAACTCGTGGCCGATCACGAAGCCGGGCTCGATCTGCACCCGCCCGTGGTAGATGTGGAGGTCCGAGCCGCAGATTCCGCTGGCCTCCACCCGGACGATCGCGTCGTCCGGCGCCAGCAGCTCGGGCTCCGCGACCTCGTCGACGCGGACCTCGCCGGGAGCCTGGAAGGTGACCGCTCTCATCCCGCAGAGCCTATGAGAGGATCGGGGCGCTTCGATTACAGGAGAGGAGAGGTGCAATGGGGATCGAGAAGTCGCGGCCGGTGCTGATCACGGGCTGCTCGACCGGGATCGGGCGGGCGACCGCCGAGCGGCTCGCCGGCGACGGCTGGAACGTGCACGCGACGGCCCGCCGACCGGAGTCGATCGAGGACCTGGCGGAGCGCGGCTGCAAGACGCATGCCCTTGACGTCACCGATGAGCGTTCGATGGAGTCCGCCGTGGAGGAGGTCGAGAAGGACGGGCAGATCGGCGCCCTGATCAACAACGCGGGCTACAGCCAGAGCGGTGCGCTCGAGACGATCCCGATGGACAGCGTGCGCCGGCAGTTCGAGACCAACGTCTTCGGCCTGCTTCGCATGTGCCAGCTCGTTCTTCCGTCGATGCGCTCGGCCGGCTCGGGGCGAATCGTCAATTTGAGCTCGATGGGCGGCAAGCTCACCTTCCCGGGCGGCGGCGTCTACCACGCGACGAAGCACGCGGTCGAGGCGATCTCCGACGCGATGCGCTTCGAGGTCAAGGAATTCGGCGTCGATGTGGTGATCATCGAGCCCGGGCTGATCATCACGGAGTTCGGTGAGACGGCAGCCGGCAGCTTGGCGGAGATCGAGGAGCACGGGCCGTACTCCAAGTTCAACTCCGACGTCGCCAGGGTCACCGCCAACGCCTACACGGGTCCGATGGCGCGCTTCGGGGCTGGACCGGAGGCGGTGGCGGCGAAGATCTCGAGGGCGCTTACCGTGGGCCGCCCCCGCACCCGCTACACGGTGGCGGCGTCCGCCAAGGCGATGCTCGGCATGCGCCGCCTGTCGACCGACCGGATGTGGGATCGGTTCGTCCGCTCCCAGTACCCGCCGCCGAAGCCGGAGTCCTGAGCCTCACGGGCGGGGGTTTGAAAACCGCCCGTTCCGCAAATGATCCCGGCGTGGCGATGAGCCCGACGGTAGAGAGATCCCGAATCAGGCGTCCTCGCAGCGAGGTCCTGATCGAGTTGCGCCGCCGTGAGCTTCGTCGCGAGCGCCAGGAGTTCGGCGGCCGGATCCAGTGGGAGGCCGTCTTCTTCGGCCTGATCGCCGCCGTCGGCATGGCGGCTTGCCTGACCGCCATGGTCCTCGGCGGCCTGGTGGCTGCCGGGGTGACGAGCTTCCACGAGAGCGCGGAGAGCCTCGTCGATCAGATGATGGCCGGCGGCGGAGCGATCGCGGTCGCGGTCCTTGCGCTCAGCTACCTGTGCGGCGGGTACGTCGCCGCCAGGATGGCCCGCTTCGACGGCGTCCGGCAGGGAATCGGGATCTGGCTGCTCAGCCTGTTCGTGGTCGCTGCGGCGGCGATCACGGCCTGGATCGCGGGCGGTGAGCTCGATCCGACCAAGTCGATCACGTTGCCCAGCAACCCGGTGGACCAGGGCCCGCTGCACCAGGGTGCCGCGGTGATCGCTCCGGTGCTGGTGCTGGTTCCGCTGATCGCGGCGGTGATCGGCGGCGTATTGGGCGACCGCTTCCACCGCGCAGTCGACCGGGTGGGGACCGAGGAATTCGAGCGGGTGCCGGGGCCGGAGGACGAGTCCGAGGAGACCCGCGAGCCGGAGACCGAGCCGACCGCCCCCGTCTGAGCACTACTCTCAGGGGAGATGTCCAGAGCTCTCCTGATCATCGACTTCCAGAACGACTTCACCTCCGGTGGAGCCCTCGCTGTGCCGGGCGGCGACGAGATCGCCGAGCCGGTCAAGCGGCTCGCGCCGCAGTTCGACCACGTCTTCGCGACGCGCGACTGGCACCCGCCCGACCACGCCTCCTTCGAGACCGAGGGCGGCCCCTGGCCCGTGCACTGCGTCCAGGGGACCCACGGCGCGGAGCTCCATCCGGCGATGCGCGACGTGGCTGTCGAGGAGATCGTTGACGTCGGCGCCGAGCGCGAGGACGAGGGCTATTCGGGGTTCGAGAAGTCGAAGCTCGAGGATCTGCTGCGCGAGAACGACGTCGACGAGGTCGCGGTCGTGGGGCTCGCGACCGACTACTGCGTGCGGGCCTCGACGATCGACGCCTGCCGGCTCGGCTTCGACACGACGGTGATCACCGACGCGATCCGGGCGGTCGACGTCAATCCCGGGGACGGAGAGCGCGCGCTCGAGGAGATGCGGGAGGCGGGAGCGAAGCTCGCGACCTCCGATCAGGTCGCGTCGCCCCGCCCATAGGGGCCGCGGCGAGTCAGGCAGGCGGCGCCCGCCTCGGCCGCCAGTTCGAGCGCTGATTTCACACCCGACCCGTTCGCCAACCCGAAGGTGAAGGCGGCCGCGAAGGTGTCGCCGCAGCCGTAACTGTCGGCGATCGGGCCGGGCAGCGGAGCGGCCGTCCACGTCCCACTCTCGCCGTCGGAGCTCTCGTAGCGGCCACCGTCGGAGCCGCGGGTCGCGACCAGCACTCGCGGCCGTGGCTCGAGCGCCCGCGCGAAGGCCGACTCCAGCTCGTCGCGATCGGAGTAGACCAGCGCGTCGAGCTCGATGGAGGAATCGGCGAGTACGCGACCAGCCCGGGGCGAGGCGACCAGGACCGCGGCGCGGCGGGCGGCGTGCAACGCCGCGTCGTCGCCCGCGGTCAGGTAGACGCCGTCGGCGCCGTCCAGGCTCTCCCAGGGGAGCGGATCGTCGCCGCGCGGCTCGAGGCGCTCGCCCACCGTGGTGATCGTCCGTTCGCCGTGGGCGTCCAGGAAGGTGAAGCCGCGGCGAGTGCGCCCCTCGCGGGTGGCGGCGTGCACCTCGACCCCCAGCTCGGGCAGCCGGCTCCTGGTCCGCTGAGCGAGATCATCGTCCCCGAGCGCGGTGAAGAACTCCGCTCCATCCGCCATCCGGGCGAGCTGAACCGCCGCGACGGCCCCTCCCCCCGCCGGCTCCTCGAAGCCATCGGAGGCGTGGACGATCTCGCCCGGCGCCGGGACGTGGTCCCCGTGCACGAACTCCACCCACTCGACGTGTCCGACCGCGGCGACCCGCACGGGGCGGGATTCTCGTCAGTCTCAGGCCGCGGTGTCAGCCGGGAGCAGCTGCCGGACGGTCGAGTGCAACTCGTCGATCGGAAACGGCTTCGGCAGGTGGGCGTCGGCTCCGAGCTCCGAGAGCCACTCCGGCGCCAGGTCCACCGAGCCGCTCAGGACGAGCACGCGCATCCCGTCGAGGTCCTGGTTCTCGCGGATCGCCTTGAGCGCCGCGAGCCCGCCGTCGCCCGGCATGTTCACGTCGAGGATGAGCAGGTCGGGGCGGCCCGATCCGATCTGGTCGAGGACGGCCTCCGTGTCGGCCGCCTGCCTGATCTCGTAGCCACGCTCGGCGAGCAGCTCGACGACGAGCTTCCGCATCTCCTCGTGGTCATCCGCGATCAGAATGCTGTGGGCCAAAAACGCCTCCCCCAATGTAAGCGCGTGGATCGCCCAAGGTGATACGGGATCTCGGCGGTACGCGTAGCATTTCGGCGTGGCGTCCGGCGCGGGTGAGCCCGACTTCCGCGCGCTGTTCGAGGGAGCTCCCGGCCTCTACCTGGTGCTCGATCCAGAACTGCGCATCGTCGCCGTGAGCGACGCCTATCTGCGGGCGACGATGACCCGTCGCGAGGAGATCATCGGCCGCGGGATCTTCGACGTCTTCCCCGACAACCCGGACGACCCGAACGCGACCGGCGTCCGCAACCTCTCCGCCTCCCTGGACCGCGTCCGGCAGAAGCGAGTCGCGGACACGATGGCGGTGCAGAAGTACGACATCCCACGGCCCGCGGAGGAGGGCGGCGGCTTCGAGGAGCGCTTCTGGAGCCCGAAGAACACCCCCGTCCTCGACGAGGCGGGCCGGCTCGCCTACATCATCCACCGGGTCGCCGATGTCACGGAGTTCGTCCTACTGACCGAGCGCGGCACAGAGCAGGAGGCGGAGATCTTCCTCCGCGGCCAGGAGCTGCAGCGCCTCAACAAGGAGCTCGAGAAGGCCAGTCAGGCGAAGAACGAGTTCCTCTCCCGGATGAGCCACGAGTTCCGCACGCCGCTCGCGGCGATCATGGGCTTCAGCGAGCTGCTCGCGCTGGCTGATCTGGACGAGAAGAAGCGCGGGTGGGCGGAAACGATCCAGCGGGCCGGAAACCACCTGCTGAGGCTGGTCGACGAGGTGCTCGACATCTCCCGGATCGAGGCCGGCGAGCTCCCGCTCTCGGTCGAGCCCATCGAGATCGGCCCCCTGCTCGACGATGTGACCGAGCTGGTCCAGCCGATCGCCGACGGACGCGGCGTGACGATTCGGCCTCCCGAGATCACCGATCGGAGCGGCTACGTCCACGCCGACAACCAGCGCCTCAAACAGGTCCTGATCAATCTCCTCTCGAACGCGCTCAAGTACAACCGCGAGGGCGGCGAGGTGCGCATCTCCGTCGACCCGGTGGGCTCCGATCGGATGCGGATCGCCGTCTCCGACACCGGACCCGGCATCGACGCGGACTCGCTGGCGAAGCTGTTCACCCCGTTCGAGCGCCTCCACGCCGGAGCCGAGGTCGAGGGAACCGGTCTCGGCCTCGCGCTCTCCCGCACGCTGGTCGAGGCGATGGGCGGCCGCATCGAGGTGGAGAGCGAACTTGGGAAGGGCAGCACCTTCACAGTCGAGCTCGGGCGCGGAGAGCCGGCCGCGGTGGAGGCGGCCACCGAGGAGGAGCGCGAGTTGGTTGCCGAGCGCTCCTACGACGGAGAGCGGCGCCTGCTCTACATCGAGGACACCGTCGCCAACCTGCGCCTGGTCGAGGAGATCCTCGAGTCCCGGCCGAGCGTGAAGCTGCTCCCGGCCGGCATGGGGAGACTCGGGCTCGAACTGGCCGTCGAGCACCGGCCCGATCTGATCCTGCTCGACCTGCACCTGCCCGACATCGACGGCGAGCAGGTCCTCGCCGGGCTCCGCGCCGACGAGCGCACCCGTGACATCCCGGTCGTCGTCCTGAGCGCCGACGCGACCCAGCGCGCGCGTGAGCCGGTGCTCCAGGACGGCGCGCGCGCCTATCTGACGAAGCCGATCGGGGTGCGCGAGCTGCTCGGGGTCGTCGACGAGTACCTTCAAAGCACCGGTTGAGTTAGAGCAAGGAGGCGAGATGGGAACGAGAACGGAGCACGCGCCGGGGACGTTTTCGTGGGTCGATCTCTCGACGGGCGATGCCGCGGGGGCGAAGTCCTTCTACGGCGACCTGTTGGGCTGGGAGTTCGAGGACAACGAGATTCCCGGTGGCGCGATCTACACGTTGTGCAAGGTTGACGGAGCCGACGCCTGCGCGATCGCCGAGCAGCCGGAGGTTCCCCCGCACTGGAACAACTACGTGACGGTGCAGGACGCTGACGCGACAGTCGCCAAGGCCAAGGAGCTCGGCGCGAACGTGATCGAGGAGGCGTTCGACGTGATGGAGCTTGGGCGAATGGGCGTGTTCGCCGATCCGACCGGCGCAGCCCTCTGCGTGTGGGAGCCCAAGCAGAACATCGGGGCCGGCGTCGTCAACGTGCCCGGCGCGCTCACCTGGAACGAGCTCCACACGACCGACGTGGACAAGGCGAGCTCCTTCTACGGCGAGCTGTTCGGCTGGACCTCCGAGCCGATGGATACGGGGGACGGACCCGAGTACTACGTGATCCGGAACGGCGAGCGATCGAACGGCGGAATCATGGAGGCTCAGCCGGGCGAACCGCCGAGCTGGCTGCCGTATTTCGTCGCGGACAGCCTCGAAAGCGCCACTGCAAAGGTGAAGGACGGAGGCGGCCAGCACTTCGCCGGGCCGATCTCACTGGCCGCGGGCCAAATCGCGATCTTCGCCGACCCACAGGGCGCGCCCTTCGCGCTCTGGGAGGGCGATGTCGACGACTAGTTGAGGCTCACGCCTCGACTCCGCGCAGGCGGAACCGGCGCCACCGCGCGTCGAGGCCCTGCCCGTCGAGCGAGCGGCTGCGGCCGCCCCGGATCGGCTGCATCGTCCAGATCCCGAAGCCGATGCTCACCTGCTCCGGAATCAGGGTGCCGTGGGCCTCGTAGATCTTGTGGCCGTCAACCCGCCAGGCGGCCGTCGAGTTGCTGCGGTCGAGGGTTATCTCGCACTCCCGCAGCCGGGTGAAGTCGTCGTCGAAGTCCTCGTACGGCGACTCTGCCACGTGGTAGAAGGGCTCGCCCGCCCCGCCGCCCCCTATGCCCAGCTGCTCGTGCAGCGCGAGCACCCGGGTGGCGGTGCCGCAGACGGCGAAGACGCGCTTGGTCACGGCGAAATCGAAGACGTGGAAGGCGGCCATCCCCATTCGGTAGTCCCCCGGTTCCCCGCCGATGTTCTCCACCGCGAGATCGACTGAGAACGTCGCGGGCCGATCCGGCGGCAGGTCCCATTGGCGAGTCGAGAAGACGAGGTACTTGGGGCTGTCGGCGGACTGGGATTCGTCATCCGCCAGCGAGAAGCGGGGAATCGTCACCCGCACCTCGCCCTCGCCGACGGCCACCTCCGCGTTGGGGTCGAGCGGGGTGTGCTCGCCCGTCGGGAGCGGCAGGCGCGCCGGGCTCCAGAGCGCGTCGTCGAGGTCCGGCCCCGTGAGCTCGTCGTATGTGTGTTCGTCCTGGGGCATCGCGCCCTCCTTCGGCCTCTAACCCTTAGACGAATGGCGCGGCTCGGATTCGACACGCCGCGAGCCGCGGTAATACTGCGGCATGGCCACCGCCGACGAACAGCTGCCGGGCTGGGCGCTCGAGGCCGAGGAAGTCGAGGCGACTCGGATCCCGGCGACCTGGCCTCACACGGTCACGCGCGACTGGGCCTGGGGCGGCTCGACCGGCCGGGGAGTTCGCGTCTGCGTGGTGGACAGCGGCGTGGACGCGGATCACCCGCTAGTCGGGCGGGTGGAACAGTCCGTCTTCGTCTCGCGGGGAGAGGGCGGCCAAGAGAGGGTCGTCGAGGACAGCGAGGGAGACACCAGCGGTCACGGAAACGCCAGTGCCGCCATCATCCGCTCGTTCGCGCCGGACTGCGAGCTCGGGAGCGTCCGCGTCCTCGGGCACGCCATCCAGGGCACCGGCGAAGACCTGATCGCCGGGCTCCGCTGGGCTATCGATCAGGGATACGACGTGATCAACATGAGCCTCTCGACAACCCATCAGCGCTTCGTCGAGCGCCTGCACGAACTCGCAGATCGCGCCTACTTCCGCAGCTCGACGCTGGTCTGCTCCGCGCACAACATGCCCGTCGACTCCTGGCCGTGGCGGTTTGCCTCGGTCGTCTCCGTCGCCGGACATGCGGGCGGAGACCCAGAGGACTTCCGCTACAACGCGGATCCGCCCGTTGAGTTCCTGGCGCTGGGAGAGGACATCGAGGTCGCCTGGACCGACGGCTCAACGGTCACGGCCAGCGGCAACTCCTTCGCCACCGCGCACGTGAGCGGCATCTGCGCACGGATCCTCGGCAAGCACCCCGCGCTGACCCCGTTCGAGCTGAAGAGCGTGCTCTTCCTCACCGCGACCAACGTGGGGGCCGGATGAGCTCGCAGCAGCCGCTGCTCGATTCGATCGCCGAGGTCGCGCGGGCAATCTTCGGCGCCAAGGCGGCGACGATCATGCTGCACGATCCCGAGGCCGGCGAGCTGGTCTTTGCGGCCATCGCGGGCGTGGGCTCGGAAACGCTGGTCGGCCACCGGATCCCCGAAGGGACGGGGGTCTCGGGCTGGGTGCTGTCGGCTCGCCAACCGGTCGTGATCGAGGACGTTGCCGAGGACCCGCGCTTTAGCGACGACGTGGCCCAAATGACCGGCTACATGCCGAAGGGGCTGATGGCGGCTCCCCTTCTACGGGAGGAGCGGGTGCTGGGCGTGCTCTCAGTGCTCGACCGGCCGAAGCGCGCCGGATTCAGCCTGATGGAGATGGATCTGCTCGGGCTGTTCGCGACCCAGGCCGCGATCGCCCTGGAGAGCGGCGGCGATGGGCCGGCGACCGGTCCGCTCGCTGAGCTCGAGGCCAGGCTCGAAACACTCGACGGCGAGCGCAGGCGCCAGGCCGAGGCGCTGCTCAGGGCGCTGGCGGAGCTGCTCTAGCCGAAAGCAACGAGCCGGGACGCAATCGCGCCCCGGCTCGCACAAGACCTGCTGGTCAGCGCTTGCGGCCCTTGTCGAGATCCTCCTCCTCAGCGCCGAACCTCTTGCGGCCGACGCCCTCCTCCTCGACGTCGAACCTCTTCCTGTGGCCCTCGACCTCGGGAGCCTCCTCTTCCTTCTTCTTCTCCTCCTCGTCGAGGTCGAGAATCTCCTTCTCGCGCTCTTCCATTCTCCCCATCCCTTCTTTTGGTGGGCGCCGGGGGGATTCCGCCGTACGCCTTCGTTGAGCCATCGTAACCTCTGCAACGAGGTGTGGCAGTGATCTCGCTCACACCTCTCCCGGCGCCAAGGCAACCTCCCTGGAGGGGTGGGTCAGCGCGAGACGGCCGCGGGCGGTCTCGACGAAGGCGCCGCTCGCCGGTGCAGACGCGAGCGCCTCGAGGAACGCCTCGCCCCGGATCCGGTACAGCCTGCAGCTCTCCACTGCGGTAACCGTGGCCGTTCGCGCGGAGCGCGCGATCAGGCCAATCTCGCCGAAGCCGTTGACCGGCTCCATCGTGCGGAGGTGACGTTGGGGACCGCCGCCCTCGCCCCGCGCGGCGATGTCGACGCTGCCCTCGATCAGCACGTAGAAGGCATCGGCCGGCTCCCCCTCCCGGACGATGGCGCTCCCGGCGGGCACCGCAATCTCCCTCGCCTCGGCGGCGAGGCGCTCGAGCGCTGTACGGGAGGCCGGCCCGAAGATCGCCACCTGCTCGAGCGCCGCGAGCCGCGGCCGGAGCCCGGCGAGCCGGGCCTGGGCGCGGACGTCGAGGCGCCTGAGCGTCGGGTAGGACGCCAGAGCGAACGCCGGGAAAACCAGCCCCGCAGCGAGCAGCGCGCCGTCCAGGCCGATCAGGTCCACTACGGCCGGCGTGAGCAGGGTCCCAAGCGCGATGGCACCGATGGTGAGCGAGTCGAAGACGCCGAAGACGCGGGCCACCAGATTCGGCGCCAGGGTGCGCTGAAGAGCCGTGATCGCGAGGACGTCCACCACGAGCGTTCCGGCGCCGCGTACGACCTGGAGCACGAACGCCACGGCGGGAACGTGAACGACGGTGAGCAGCGCCGTCGGCGCGGAGTAGGCGATCAGGCCGGCGACCACGGCGGCACCGAGGCGCCCGGACTGCGAGAGGCGGTCGATGGCCGTCGCCGCCAGCACCCCCCCGATCCCCAGCCCGACGAACAGGTAGGCGAAGCCGTCGCCGCCGGTTCCCAGCTTGGATTGTGAAACGTCGACGAAGAGGACGACATCCGTCCCGTAGATGAAGCTTGCGGCGGCGCAGAAGGCGACCAGCCAGGCCACCGCGCCGGATTCGGCGATCGCCCGGAGACCGACCGAGAGCTGGCGCACCAGCCCGGCCTCACCGCCCTCCGTGACGTCGCTCGGCGTACTCCGCCGGCCGATCCGGGTCACCAGCAGCGCTGAGACGCCGAAGGTGAGCGCATCGGCCGCGAATGCGAGCGCCGGCGAGCCGAGCGCGAGCAGGATGCCGCCTAGCGCCGGGCCGGCAATCACGACCAGCTCCTCGATCGTCGCGTTGAGGGCGTTCGCGGCGGGGAGGTCGTCCTCGCCGGCGATCTCAGGGATGGTGGCGCTGACCGCGGGGAAATAGACCGAGTTCGCGACCGTGGTGAATACGGCGAGCACGAGGGCGAGCACGACGGGGCCGTCGAACGCGGCGGTCAGCGCAAGTCCGGCCTGACTGGCCAGACAGACGAGGTCCGAGGTCGCCATCACCCGGATGCGCTCGAAGCGCTCCGCGATCACTCCCGAGTACGGCCCCACCACCGCCATGGGAATGAAGCGAGCCAGGCCGGCGGCCGAGACCCAGGCGAGTGACCCCGTCCGCTCGTACACGAAGGCCAGGAGGGCGACGTTGTAGGCCCAGGACCCGGTGGCGGAAACCAGCAGAGCGCCGAGGAGCAACCGCAGGTCCCGGTGGTGGACAACGCGGCCATACCCGGTCCGGGCCGCGTACCGCCTCAAGCGCTCTCTGATCGACCTCTCCCCGTCTCGACTGCACGCTCATTCTGTTCGACGAGCGGACTCGAAGTCAACGCAGCGCTACAGCGAGAGGGTGGTCAGCGCGCCTTCATCCGCGCCCCCGACCAGATCGACCAGGCGCCCAAGCCAACGCACATCGTCCCGCTGGCGCGGTTCGACCACGCAATCAGGCGTGGGCTAGCCGCGAGCCTCGACCGGATGGTTCCCGATCCGACGGCGTAGATCGAATCCGAGGCCAGCCCCACCAGACAGAACAGGACCCCGAGCACCAGGATCTGCGACCACGCCGCGCCCCGCTCGGCGTGCACGAACTGTGGAAAGAACGCCAGGAAGAACAGCGCAACCTTCGGGTTGGTCAACTCGACGAAGATGCCGCGGCGGAGGAAGCGCTCTGTTCGCGCCGCGCCGTCAGTGTGATCGAGGCTGGGCGCCGAGGAGCGATCCCGGAAGAAGCGGAAGCCGAGAAAGACGAGATAGGCGCCGCCCACGTAGTGCAGAACGGCCAGAGTCGTGACAGAGGACGCCAGGAGCGCCGCAAGACCGACGCAAGTCGCAGCGACGTAGATGCTCGCGCCGATCGCGCATCCCAGAGCGGCCGCCAGCCCGGCGCGTCGCCCGGCCCGGAGCCCCTGCGAGACCACGTAGAGGTTGCTCGGCCCGGGGAGCGCCGCGAATCCGGCGGCGATCAC
>JBKPLC010000052.1:0-5845 GCA_046731495.1 Actinomycetota bacterium
GTTGTCGAGCGTGATCCACGAGTAGATCGCCCCGAAGAGGACGATCACCGTTGGGATCACGGTCCAGGCGATCTCGAGGCGGGTGTTGCCGTGGATCGGCGCACCATCGCCCTCGTCGCCGGGCTTCACCCGCCAGCGCCAAAGCGAGTAGCCCATCATCACCATGACGATTGAGAAGACGAACGAGGACAGCACGATCATCACGTCGAGCAGCGTGTCGATCTTCCCCGCCGCCGTCGACCCCTGATCGCCATTCCAGTTCGGGATCAGCATGATCACCGAGGTGACGATCGTGAGGACGATGATGGCCGCGATCAGCTTGGGAAGCGGAAGGCCTCGCATTTCGCGGCCATTCTATTCAGCGACACCGGAGCGACTCCCCGTGCCCTTGTGCCTCAGGTGACTACCTCGGGGAGGGCGTCGAGCTCGCCCCGGGAGGCGGCGATCACCGTCCGGGCAACGCCCTCCCAGCTCCAGAGTTGATCGACCCGCTCGGCGAGGGCGACGCCGGCGGCTCGCCGGCGCTCGTCGGGGAGCTCGAGCCAGCCGCAAAGCCGATCTGCGAGCTCAGTGATCGCCTTCTGGCCGACCGGGAAGCTGAGCAGCCGCGCCAGCTCGGGCTCGATCGCCTCCCCGAGGAGCTTGGCCACCTCGCGCATGCCGGAGTGGTCGGCCGAGACCGGCGGGACGCCGCAGGCGGCGGACTCGGCCGGGACCAATCCGAACGCCTCCGGCCAGGTGCTCGGCATCGCGAAGGTGTCCGCGGCCGGCATCACCTCGGCCACCTCGTCGTGCTCGAGCCGGCCCCCGACCAGCATGGTGCCGGCCGCGGCCCGCGCCGCCTCGACGTATCCGTCCGGGGGGCTCTCCAGGAAGCGCGTGAGGATCGGGAGCGGCGCATCGGCGTCACCCTCGTAGCCGCGGCCGCGCGCCGCGACCTGGAGGGCGGCGTCCAGGTCGCCGGCGTCGAGCGCCGCGATCAGCTCCCGCAGGCCGGGCTCGAAGGCGCCGAAACCGGCGAAGAGCAGCCGCGGCGATTGTGCTCCGGCCTCCACCTGCCGCCGGTGCACCAGCGGCCAGGCCGCGGCGAGCAGGTCCACCCCCTTGCTGACCAGGAACTTGCCGACGAAGAGGGCGCGCGGCTCCCCGTCCGACCAGGCGCGCAGGGAAGCGGCGATCGGGGCGCCGTCGCGCCCGAAGGAGTCCTCTCCCCCGCCGGCCGTCTCGGCATCGAGCCGAGTGGCGAGGTCTCGGAGATCGGCGAGGGCCTCGCCGGTGGGATGAGGCCGGAACCGATGCACGTCGACGCCCGGCGGCCCAAGCCGGGTGCGCTCGGGCAGACGCGGATCCGGGACCGTCTCGTAGAGCACCCGCGCGGTGTGCGAGGACCCCGCCAGGATGCCGGCCGCGGCGTCGGTGCCCTCCAGCGCGTAGGGAACGAAGCGCTCGGGGTGAGGTCCTACGACATAGGAGAGGTCCGAGCCGTGGACCTTGATCGCGAAGCGCACCCCGGCCCGCGCGAGGATGACCGGGGCCATGACCAGGTGGTTCGCGAGGGCCGCATCGGGCTCGCCGTACCGATCGATCACCCGGCGCACGGCGTCGACGTTCGCGTCGAGATAGCGGTCGAGCTCCTCGTCGGAGAGCTCCGGGAAGGTCTTCACCTCGAAGCCCTCGTAGCGGTCGGCCACGTAGACCGGCAGGAGACCTCCGATGTCCGGGACGTGGACGGTGATGCTCTCGCTTTCCCGGACCCAGTCGAGCTCGTCCGCCCGGCGGTCCTGGCACAGCAGATGGACCTCATGGCCCTGTCGGGCGAGCGCTTGCGCGAGGTTCGCGTTGTAGACGTTGGAGCCTGTGCCCCGCAGCAGGTAGCCATGAAAGATCAGGACTCGCACGGGGGCACGGTATTCCGACCGCCTCGGTAAGGTGCGCGCCGATGCAGAACCCCGAGCAGACGTATCGCCTTCGGGCGCCAGCGTCGGGGCGAGAAGCCCTCGCGAAGGTCCATCCCGAAGGTGTCTATGTCGATCGCGAGACCGGCGAGGAGATGCACGTCGTGGCGGCGACGCTGCCGCTCGCGCCGTCGGAGTCCGCGCTCGTCAGGGCCCCGGAGAACCTGCGCACCTGCCGCCGCTGTGACCAGCTGATCGGGCTGGACGTGAGCGACTGCCCCTACTGCGGACTTCGCCAGCCTGCCCTCGACGGATCGTCGTGATCCGTCAAATCACTGTTTTGGGGGCGATCGCAATCGTGATCGCCGTCTCCGGCTGCGGGTCGGACGACTCCGGCGAGACCACGGCGCCCGCCGTCTCGATCCCGGCGATCACTTCGCCGCTCGGGACGACCAGGACGGTGCCCGCCACGACGACCACCGCGCCGCAGACCACGTCGACCACCAAAAAGGGCAACTACAACCCGACTCAGCCGGACTCGGCCACCAACGATGTGCCGCCTCCGCCGGGGAGCCCGCAGGAGGCCTTCGAGAAGCAGTGCGAGCAGAACCCGAAGGCCTGCGGGTAGGCGCTCAAGACCTGCATCGAGAGCGCCACTCATGGCGAGATACTGCACGCGCCATGTCGAAGCAGGACATCGAGACGTTCAGGAGGGGAATGCAGGCCTACAACCGGCGGGACGTCGAGGCATTCCTGGAGGTATTTGATCCCAGTGCGGAAATCCATCCCCTGACCCTCGCGATGTTCGGCCAGGAGACGAGCGTTTATCGAGGCCACGAGGGCATCCGGCAGTTCATTCGCGAAGTGGACGAGGTTCTGCCCCAGATCCATGTCGATCTCATGGAGTCTCGCGACCTTGGCAAGCGAATCGTGGCGATTGGAAGACTCCATGCCCGCGGCCGGACGAGCGGGGCCGAGGTCGAATCGCCCATCGCCTGGGTCGTTGAATTCAAACAGGGCAAGGTGATTCGGATGAGGGACTACCTCGATCCCCAAGAAGCCCTCCAAGCCGCTGGGCGGTCGAATTAGTCTTTGGACGAAAGGCGGCTATTTGTCGCCTTCCCGCACGTCCGGGCAAAAAGGCGACAAACGCGACCCGATCGGCCGCGGCTACTTCTTCTTCTTGGCCGGCGCCTGGTTCGGGTCTGCGACCACGGTCGCCGAGTAGAGCAGGCGGGCCGTGTTGTAGGTGCAGCCGTAGGAGCGCTGGGTGCCGATCGTGTCCTGCGGAGTGCCGGCGAGGATGTCCTCGGTGTTGTTGCACTTGCCCCGCTTGCGGCTCGCCTGCCACTTCGTGTTGGCGGCCTGGCCGACCGAGAAGGCCGGCGCCCAGGTCGGAACCGTGAGCGCGACGACGTTGTTCGGCTTCACGCGCAGCGGCGAGTCGAGGGTGAAGGTCGTGGTCTGGCCGAGGAAGCCGGACAGATCCTCGACCGGCGACTGCGACTTCAGCTTGTAGATCGGGTGCCCGGCGCGGATCTGCTTCATGATCGGCTTGAGGACCGAGATCCTGGCCTTCGG
Source organism: Actinomycetota bacterium (assembly GCA_046731495.1). Classification (GTDB taxonomy): domain Bacteria; phylum Actinomycetota; class Thermoleophilia; order Solirubrobacterales; family 70-9; genus DASUPK01. The sequence continues at coordinate 3,477 of JBKPLC010000052.1, forward strand.
CCCGCCGCCGAAGGTCTTGGTGAAGAAGTCGTAGTCCGACTGGTTGTTGTTGTTCGGGTTGGGCTTCGTGCTCGGCGCGCCGGTCTTGATCGACCAGGCGACGATCCGCCCCCGGAAGGTGACGGTGAACGGGTTCCTCTGACCGGCGATCGCCGTCTGGAAGCCGGTGGTCTTGCCGATCGCCTGGCAGCTGGTCGGGCAGGACGGGGTGGCCGGAGCCGCGGCTCCGAGCACGACCACGCGCGGCGCAGCGCCGGCCGAGCCGGTGCTGATCACGGCGGCGAGCACGGCGACGAAGACCGCGAGAGCCGTCGCGATCGAGAGCCTGTGCAGGCGCGCGTAGACCTGAGCGTGCGGGCCCATGGACTTCATTGAACACTGCTTTTCGAGGAGGGTTGCGGGGGTCCTTGCAGGCAGCGGCGGTAGGGTGCCAGGCCGATGGAAGCGTCGGACGCCTTCCAGAAGTACCTGCAGAGCGCGCTCGAGACCTTCGGCATCGAGGCCGACGACGAGGAACGGGCCGTGATGGCCGGCGTCTGGACCGTGTACGAGCCGGGCATGGAGCTCCTCCGCGACGCGGACCTCGACGGCATCGAGCACGAGCTGCCCGCCGATCTCTCGAAGGCGCCCGAGCGGTGAGCGCGCTGGATCTATCCCTCCGCGACCAGGCGGCGGGGATCGCGTCCGGCGAGATCGATCCCGGCGAGCTGCTCGATGAGTGCCTGGCGCGGATCGAGGAGCGCAACCCGGAACTCAACGCCGTCGTCGCCACCTTCCCGGACGAGTCCCGCAGGATGCTCGAGGAGGCTCCCGACGGCCCGCTGCGCGGCGTTCCCGTCCTGATCAAGGACGAGTGGGCGCTCCCCTGGCGAGCGGAGACCGTCGGGGCGGCGAGCGTCCCCGGCGTCCGCCTCGAGCCGGGCGAGTCGGGGCCCTACCGAGCGCTGCGGGAGGCGGGGGCGGTGATCGCGGGCGTGGCGAACATGCACGAGCTCGGCTCGAGCAGCACCGGCAACACCTCGGTCTACGGCGCAGCGCACAATCCCTGGGACCTCGAGCGCTGCCCGGGCGGCTCCTCCAGCGGCCCGGCCGCGGGCGTGGCCGGCGGCCTGGTGGCGGGAGCGGTAGGCGCCGACGGATTGGGCTCGATCCGCTACCCGGCCGCCTACTGCGGGCTGACCGGCCTCAAGCCGACCTTCGGCCGCTCCGCGATGGCCGGCCATCACATCGCCAATACCGAGACGATCGTCTCCGGCCCGCTCTGCCGCGACGCGGCGGACTGCCGGCTGCTCGCATCCACTCTGTTCGGCGAGGAGCTTCCGGCCGGCCGCCCGAGCGGTCTCCGGATCGGCGTGATCCGCGATCCGTACTGGGAGGACAGCGCGCCCGGAGTCCGCGAGGCGTGCGAGGCGGCGCTCGAGGCGCTCCGCGCGGAGGTCGACGGCGAGGTGAGCGAGGTGGAGCTGCCGGACCAGGACCTGATCCTGCCGGCCTCGCTGCTGGTCGCCCAGTCGGAGGAAGCGGCCCACCTCACCCCCGCCAATGTGAACGCGCTCAGCCCCGACCTCGGGGTGATCAATCGCGGGATCCTGAAGCTGCGCGCGATCCTCCCCTCCCCGCTCAGCGCGCGGGCGTTCCTGGTACGGGCCCAGACGAGGCGGAACCTCGCCGAGCTCTTCGACGGCATCGACCTGCTGGCTTGGCCGACGGTCCCGGCGGCGGCGCCGCCCCTCGCCGAGCCGATGATCGAGCTGCCCTCGGGTCCCTCATCCGCCGACGCGGGTAATGCCCGCCACGGCGTGCTCGCCAACCTGACCGGCGTGCCCGGGGTGAGCGTCCCGGTCGGGCTCGACGGGGGAATGCCGGCGGCGCTCCAGCTGCTCGCGGCCTGGGGCGCAGATGCGCTCCTGCTCGACGCGGCCGAAGCGCTAGAGCGGGCGACGGACCGGGAGTTCGTCGAGCTCCGCCCCGCGCTTCCTCAAACGGGTCGCGCCTGAGCCGAGACGAAGAGCCCGATCTCGTAAGGTCGGCTGGGTGGAGGACCACCTGGTCACTCAGACGATCGACCTGGGCGGTACGGAGATCGAAATCCTGCAGCCGCAGGAGTCCGCGGAGCTGCCCGATGATCGCGAGGTGGAATGGGCGCCGCTGGTCCCCTACTGGTCCGTGCTCTGGCGAAGCGGCGTCGCACTGGCGCAGGAGGTCGCGGCGCTGGACCTTCACCGCCGCCACGTGGTCGAGCTCGGCTGCGGGCTGGGAGCTCCCAGCCTGGCGGCGGCCCGAGCGGGGGCAGCGGTGCTCGCCACCGACGCGGACCCGGATGCCCTGGAGCTCGTCGAGCGTGAGGCCGAGCTGAACGACGTCGAGCT
>JBKPLC010000053.1:0-6894 GCA_046731495.1 Actinomycetota bacterium
GGCCGGAACACTGACCTGGGAGCGGACCCATCGACGGTCGAACGCCCTGGCACGGGCCCTGCAGGATGAGGGCGTCAGCGAGGGCGACGGTGTGGCGGTGATGTGCCGGAACCACCGCTACTTCATCGAATCGACGATGGCGTGCGCGAAGCTCGGCGCCGTCGCCCTGTACCTGAACACCGCCTTCGCCGGGCCTCAGCTCGCCGACGTGCTCGAGCGCGAGAAGCCCGTCGCGCTGATCTACGACCAGGAGTTCACGGAGCTCCTCTCGGAGAGCGGTGGGGACAAGCTGCGCCGCTTCGTCGCCTGGGAGGACGAGGTGGACAAGGTCGACGAGACCTCGCTCGAGCAGCTGATCTCATCTGCCCACGGAGACGACCTGGACCCGCCGGAGGAGCACGGTCGCTACGTCATCCTCACCTCTGGGACGACCGGCACGCCCAAGGGGGCTCAGCGGAGCGAGCCCGAGGGGCTCGGCGCGATCGCCGCCCTGCTCTCCAAGATCCCGAGGCGCTCGCACGAGACCGCGATGATCGCGGCGCCCCTCTTCCACTCCTGGGGCTTCCTGCACTTCATGCTCAGCCTGCCGACCGCGGCGACCATGGTGCTGCGCCCTCGGTTCGACCCGGAGGACACCCTCCAGGCCGTGGCCGAGCATCGGGCGCGTGTGCTCGCCGTGGTCCCGGTGATGATGCAGCGCATCCTCGACCTGCCGGAGGAGGTGAAGCGCAAGTACGACCTCTCCTCGCTGGAGGTGACGGCCGCGAGCGGCTCGGCGCTGCCGGGCGAGCTAGCGACCAAGTGGATGGATGCGTTCGGCGACAACCTCTACAACCTCTACGGGTCCACGGAGGTCGCCTGGGCCAGCATCGCCACGCCGGAGGACATGCGCGCTGCACCTGGGACGGCGGGGCGGCCGCCTCGCGGCACCGTGATCCGGGTCGTCGACGAGGACGGCAAGGACGTCGAGCCCGGCGAGACCGGGCGGCTCTTCATCGGCAACCAGATGTCGTTCGAGGGCTATACGGGCGGCGAGGACAAGGACCGTCTCGGGGACCTGCTCTCCTCGGGCGACGTCGGCCACTTCGACGAGGACGGCCGGCTGTTCATCGACGGACGCGACGACGAGATGATCGTCTCGGGCGGCGAGAACGTCTTCCCGCGGGAGGTCGAGGACCTGCTGGCGGACCACGACGGCGTCGCCGAGGCGGCGGCGATCGGGGTCGACGACGAGGACTTCGGGCAGAGGCTGCGCGCGTTCGTGGTCAAGGAGGACGGGGCGGACGTGAGCGAGGACGATCTCAAGGCACACGTGAAGTCGAACCTGGCGCGTTACAAGGTGCCGCGGGAGATCGTCTTCGTCGACGAACTTCCGCGTAATGCGACGGGTAAGGTGCTGAAGCGCGAGCTGGCCGAGTACGAGCTCGCCGACTGAACCCCTAACCCCTGGAGGGGCAAGCCGCCGGTGTTCGACGCTGAGGCCCTTGGGCCGATCCATGACGAGATCGACCAGGCGAAGGCCGCCGGCGCTCGCTTTCGCGCCAAGACGAGCGAGGTGATCGCCAGGCTCCGGGAGCGCGAGGCCGAGGCGCGCGACGACGCGATCGCGGCCCACGAAGCGGCGTTGGAGGCTCGCGAGCGGGCCCGGGAAGCGATCGAGCGCGCCAAGCGAGTCGAGGCGGGGATCACGGAGAAGGCGCGCGAGGCGATCCGCAAGGCCGGGCTCCGGGCGGGGAAGGCCGAGCAGCGCGCGGCCGAGGCCGAGAAGCGCATGGCCAACGCCGAGCGTCAGCGCGACGCCCTGGTGGCGGAGGCGAGGCAGAAGCTGTCGAACCTCCGGGCGCGGCTGAACGAGGCCGAGCAACGCGCGATCGCGGCTGAGGAGCGCTCGGAGGCCGCCCAGCAAAACGCCCGAGCCGAGGTCGAGGATCAGCTCCGCAGGCTGGCCGACCGGGTGGCCAATGAGGCGGAGGCTCGGGCACGCGCCGAGGCCGAGGCCAGGGTGAGCGAGGAGGCCGTCAAGCTCCAGCGGGAGGCCGAGGAGCGCGTCGAGGCGGCACGCGCCCGCGCCGAGCGAGAGGTGGAGGAGAGGATCGAGGCTGCCAGGCGGGAGGCGCTAGGTGGGACCCCCGCCGAGGAGGCCGCCGAGGCGGACGGAGACGGGGTCGGGGTGGTCAGACCGCTGGTCGGGAAGCCCGCTGCGGGCGAGCCCGCCGGCACTCGCTACATCGGAGGGCGGCGACTCCGTACCTTTTGAGCTGCATGGCGGAGCTCAGCGACTACAGCTTCGGGTCGCTCACGGTCGACGGCGAGCGCCACACCCGCGACCTGATCGTCCTGCCTGACCGGGTCGTGCCCGAATGGTGGCGTCGGGAGGGCCACTCCCTGGCGATGGAGGACCTCGACGACGTGATGGACGAACTGCCGGAGCGACTGATCCTGGGCTGCGGCCATGACGGGCGGCTCCACCCACCGGCGGCGGTGCTCGAGCAGCTCCGTGCGCGGGGAGTGGAGGTCGAAGCGATGCCCACCGCCGACGCGGTCCGGCGCTACGGCGAGCTGAACCCGAACAACACCGCGGCGGCCCTGCACCTCACCTGCTAGTCGGGCTTTCGGCCCATACCCGCCTCACGGGCCTTGACGATTGCCCCGGCGCGGTCGGTCACCTGGAGCTTGGTGAAGACGTTGGAGACGTGATTGCGGACGGTCTTCAGGCTGAGCACGAGCTCGTCCGCGATCGCCTGGTTGTTGCGTCCCTGGGCGATCAGCTCGAGCACCTCGCGCTCGCGGGCTGTCAGCTCAGGAAAGGCCTCGGTGCTCGCCGAGGAGAAGTAGCCGATCAGCCGACGCGCGATCGCCGGGCCGAAGATCGCCTCGCCCGAGGCGATCGAGCGGATCGCGCGCATCACCTCCTCCTGCTCGGAGCCCTTCAGCAGGTAGCCGCGCGCGCCGGCTCGCATCGCGGCGAACACCGAGTCGTCGTCCTCGAACATCGTCAGCACGAGGATCCCGATGCCGGAGTCCGCGGCGACGATCCTGCGCGTCGCGTCGATGCCGTTCAGGCCCGGCATCCGGACGTCCATCAGCACGACGTCGGGCTTGAGCTCTAGAGCGGCGGTCACCGCCTCGTCTCCGTCGGCCGCTTCACCGATCAGCTCGATGTCCGGAACGCCATCGAGGAGGGCACGCAACCCCTGTCGGAAGACCGGGTGATCGTCGGCGATCAGGACCGAGATCCGGTCGGTCACGGCGCCTCGATCGGAAGACCGGCCCTGACCAGCGTCCCGCCTCCCGCCGGCCGCTCGGCGGAGAGCGTCCCGCCCAGCTCGGCGGCCCTCTCGCGCATCGAGGTCAGCCCCACCCCGGGCGGCCCCGCGATCCCGCGGCCGTCATCGGCAATCTCGACCACCAGGTCTCGGTCGAGCGAGATGGCTACCCGGCAGCTGTGGGCGCCGGCGTGCCGCGAGACGTTGGTGAGCGCCTCGGTGGCGATGCGATAGGCCGCCACTTCGACGGCGGCCGGCAGCGCGGGAAGGTCGGGTGCATCGACCGATACGGACAGCCCGTCGCCGGTGGAGAGGCGGGCAGCCAGCTCGCGCAGCGCACCCACCAGGCCCAGCTCGTCGAGGGCGGGGGGCCGGAGCTCGTAGACGACCCGGCGGATGTCGGCGATCGCATCCTGCGTCTCAGAGCGGAGCTGGCCGAGCACCTCCTCGACTTGCGGGTCGCCGGCCTTGGCCTTCGCTGCGTCGAGCTGCATCGCCATCCCCGCCAGCGCCGGACCCAGCCCGTCATGGAGATCGCGCCGCAGCCGCCGCCGCTCTTCCTCGCGGGCGGTAACCAGCCGCTCGCGAGAGAGCTGAAGGTCGGCGTTGAGCCGCACGGCGTGGACCGCCGGCCCCGCGTGCTGAGCGAGGTTCTCCAGCAGGCGCTCGTCCGGGGCGGTCAGCTGGCGACCCGGCGGCACCTGGACGACCAGGCTGGCGATCCTCTCCCCGTTGTAGATCAACGGCAGACGCCGCATCTCGCCGGTGCTGCGCAGTCCGTGCGCGGCGGCGGTCTCGACTACCCCTTCTCGATCGAACTCGACCGCCGCGTATCGGAGCCGCAGCGCCTCGGCGACCGAGTCGACCACGGTCTGCACCACTTCGTTCGGAGCAAGGGTTCCCTGTAGGCGCTCGCCCAGCCTGCTGAGAGCCGCGTAGGGGTCCGAGCGATCTCCATAGACCCAGCGATCGGCCCTCCGCTGGAGGCGAATTCTCACGGGCTGGACCCCGGCGGCGACCAGGCCGGCGGCGATCACGCCGGCAACGCCGCTCTGGGAGATCAGCGCGCCTAGGCCGCTGACGATCGCGACGTAAGCGATGACGATGCAGAGCGTCAGCGACCCGTAGACCAGCGTCCGGTTGATTGCCAGCTCGATGTCGAACAGCCGGTAGCGAAGGATCCCGATGGCAACGGCCGCGGGGATCCCGATCAGCATCGCGAAGATCGCGATGCCGGGGACCACGTCCGTGTCTCCCAGGACGCCCCCGAGGATGCTGATGACGAGAGCCAGGGGAATGAGCGTCGCCGCGTAGACGAACCAGAGGACCTGTTGGCGTTCGGCGCCGACGGCGTGCCTGAGGCGGCTGCGGACGGCGAAGAACGCGGCGAAGAGGCTCGCCAGCACCCCGATGTAGAACGGGATCCAGACGAACTGGAGGGAGCTGGGGAATGAGGGGGTCGGCCTGCTGAGCTGATCGAGCGGTGCGTCGAAATCGCCTGGAGTGAAGGCGAAGCTCACCTCCAGCCCGACATAGGTGACCACCGTCGCGATCGCCACCCAGCGCCAGCGCGGCGATGGCAGCCGCCCGTCCGGGAAGACGAACGCGATCGCCATCAGGAAGACGTAGAGCGCGGGCCAACCCGCCTCGCTCCAGAGGGCCGCCCAGCTCGCGCCGGGCAGGGTGCCGGGGTGGCTGATGCCTCCGTAGTACGCGTAGGGCCACGCCAGAGAGAGGCTGGCCAGCGCGAGCCCGTTCGCGAGCAGGAGCCAGCCGACCATGTTGTCGGGTCGGCGCAGGCGAACCAGGACGCCGAGGGCCGCGCTCGTGATCGCGATCGGGATCACCAGCAGGCTGAAGCCGGAGTCGGAGTGGGGCACCGAGAGCGAACCCGCGGCGAGCACCGACGAAAACGCGCAGGCCGCGATCACCGCGCCGAAGGACGCCCAGGCCTCGACCGCCTGCCTCCGGCTGGCGGGGACGGGTGCCGCGAGGCTCCCCTCCGTCACGGCTCTCGAGATCGCCTCCATGAACCGGTCCATTCTCGCCCCCGAGTGCGTCTCTGTCACCCCCAGGACCGGATTTCCCGGTCAAGTCGGGACATCTGACCCAGGCCCGATTTCCCGGGTGAAACGGGTGTCCCTGCCCTTGTGGCTGGGACGGCCGGGGCCGGATCGTTCCCGGCACACGCCGCGAACGGCGCGGCGAAGAACGAAAGGGGATGTGATGAGGATCGGAAGAATGCGCTGGGGCGTCTCGGTTACCGCGTTGCTGGCGACCGGCGCACTGGCCGCAGGGTGCGGGGGAAGCGACGACAGCTCAACCACGACCGCGCTCAGCCAGTCCGAGTTCGTAGCCGGGGCGACGGCGATCTGCAAGCCCGCGAACGAGCAGATCGAGGCCGCGGCGGACAAGATCCTGGGGAGCGGCAGCAGGCCGACTCCGCAGGAATTCGAGCAGTTCGTCACCTCGGCCGTCATCCCGCAGACGCAAGCGGTGATCGACGAGTTCAAGGGGCTGACTCCACCTTCGGACCAGGCCCAGATCTACGACGCCCTGATCGAAGAGCTGCAGTCCACCAACGATCAGTTGAAAGCCGACCCCGAGCGGCCGCTGGCGCAGGGCAACCCGTTCGCGAAGTCCAACCAGCTCGCCACGCAAGCCGGCCTCGACGTCTGCGCCGCCGACTGACCTGGACCTACACCCCGAAAGGAGATTCGACATGCAGCCAACCACCTATCAACGAGCGCTCGCGCTCTCTGGGATCGCCTTCGTGGCCCTGGTCGTGGCGGCGTTCCTGATCACGATCAACCAGGTGGACGAGAACGCATCGGTCGCCAAGGCATACAGCTACTGGAGCGACCACAAGACGGCGGAGATCGTCTCCGCGCTCCTCGTCCACGTCGCGGCGGTCGCCCTCGTCTTCTTTGGCGCGGGGCTCCGCTCAGCCCTTCGGGGCGGTGAGGGCGAGGAGTCGACCTACTCGGTGATCGCCTTCGGCGGCGCCGTCTTCACGGCGGTCGGATTCGTCACCGCCGCCTGGGTCAGCCTCGCCGCCGCGACGGCGGCCGACCAGGGCGCCCGGGAGGCCGTCTACACGCTCAACCAGCTCAACTCGGTCGACTGGATCCCGGTCACGGCCGGCCTCAGCGTGATGATGCTAGGAGCGGGGATCGGTGGCCTTCGCACCCTGGCGCTGCCGAAGGTGGCGTCCTGGGTGGCGATCGTCCTCGGCGTCGCCTTCCTGACGCCGGTCGGGCCGGCCGGCTTCCTGGTCCTGCCCTTCTGGGTGGTCGGGGTGAGCATCATGCTCCACCGCGGCCAGCGGGTCTCCGGCGCCACGCCGGTGGCGAGCCCGGCCTGACGAGCAAGGGCGCGAGCGGTCGTCCAGCGATCAGCCGGGCGACCGCTCCAGCGCCTCGGCCTCGACGGCCTTCTTCAGGTTGAGCAGGGAGACCCGGAAGCGACGGTTGAGCGCCGGGGCCGCGACGCGCTCCGCGATCAGCCCGGCGAGCCCGCCCCCCGCGACCCCGTAGGCGAACCGGAAGGTGACCCGGGTGCGGCCGTCGCCCAGCTCGCGCAGGCGCCAGCGACCTCGCTGATCGATGCCGGTCACCGAGCTCCAGGC
>JBKPLC010000054.1:0-4819 GCA_046731495.1 Actinomycetota bacterium
GCGGTGGCCTCCACCCGAGCGTTCGCCTACACGGGGCGGGAACTCGGCTCCCCGCAGATACAGTCCTCCCATGGAAGGTAGGCACGAGGAGCGCGAGCGCCTGCGCGCCGAGCGCCAGGCGACCGAGTCGGGCGAGGCGATGGCCCTGGCGCGCAAACGCCGGGTCCAGTACCTGACCCTGGCGGCGTTCGGCGCGGTGGCCGTGATCGTGGCGCTGATCGTGATCAGCCAGTCCGGCGGGGACGACGACGGCAGCGACACCCCCACCACCGTCGCCGGCGTCAAGGGGACCGCTGAGGTCGAAGCGGAGCTCAAGGGCATCCCGCAGGACGGCCAGACCCTCGGCGACGCGTCCGCGGCCGTGACCATCACCGAGTTCGGGGACCCCCAGTGCCCGGTCTGCCGCGCGTTCGCGGAGCAGGTCGCCCCGCAGCTGATCACCGACGAGGTGAAGACGGGGAATGCGAAGTTCGTCTACGAGCCCTTCATCATCATCGGGCCCGACTCGAAGCCGGCGATGAAGGCGACGCTGGCCGCCGGCGAGCAGGGGCGCTTCTGGAACTACCTGCAGCTCTTCTACGCCAACCAGGGAGAGGAGAACTCCGGCTACGTCACCGATGACTTCCTGACCAACATCGCCAGGGCGGCCGGAGTCGACGACATCGACGCCTGGAACCAGTCCCGCAACGACTCCAAGTGGGACGCGGTGCTCGCCAAGGGCACGAGCGACGCCGAGTCGCTCGGCTTCAATGGCACCCCCTCGATCCTCGTCAAGGGGCCGAACGGGGAGAAGGCCCTCTCCGGCTTCGGTCTCGACGAGATCGAGTCCGCCATCCAGCAGGTCAGCTAGGCGTGCGCCTGCTCGTCATCACCGCTGACGACTACGGCTACTGGCCCTCCTACAACGACGGCATCCTCGAGGCGATCGAGATGGGCGCGGTCGACTGCGTGAGCGCGATGGTCGAGCGCGAGCACTGCGAGCCCAAGCCGCTGCTCGAATCGGGCGTGGAGATCGGCCTCCACATCGAGTTCGAGGGGCGCTGGGGACCGCGAAGCGGGGCGCCGGCGCGCACCTCGCTGCGGGTCCAGCTGGAGCGCTTCGGCGACCTCTTCGGCCGCTGGCCGTCGTTCCTCAACGGGCACAAGCACTGCCACGCGCGGCCGGAGCTGGCCACGCCGGTCTTCCAGACCGCGCAGCAGATCGGGTCCCCGGTCCGGTCCGTCAATCCCGACCACCGCCAGTGGCTGCGCGAGCGAGGGATCGATACCCCGGACCTGCTGATCGGCCGGATGGAGAGCAAGGAGCCCGCCCAGCCGCCGGAGGTGCGCAACCCGCCAGACGGCGTCACCGAGTGGATGGTGCATCCCGGCCACCCCGACAAGGAGTCGGGGTCCAGTTACGACCGGGCGCGCCAGGAGGACCTGGCGGTGCTGCAGAAGGTCATGCTCCGCGCCCGCTACGACGAGCCGGTCTGGGGTGACGCGCGCCGCTCCACGATGAAGGAGGCCTTCAGCCAGGAGACGGCGGAGAGCTAGCCCGCGGGGGACTCCTCGCGCTCGCCGTGCCCGTTTTGCTCCGCGGTGCCGGCCTCGACCTCGGCTCGCGAGACGAAGCGACGGAAGATCCCGGGCCGCCCGCCCGCCGCCTCGATCAGCTCGGCGATCGCGGCCTCGAGGTCCTCGGCCAGGTCGTCGAGGTCGGGCATGCCGTCGTAGTCACCGATCAGGCCGAAGTTGACCTGGCCGTCATAGCTCATGATCCCCACACAGATGCCCTGGTTCTTGGCCAGCGGCACCATCGGGAAGACGCGCTCCATGCGACGGCCCATCAGGTAGAGCGGGAACTGCGGGCCGGGGACGTTGGTGACCACCAGGTTGAAGAAGCGCTGACGCGCCTGCAGGCGAGCCGCCTGTCCGGCGATCGTCGGCGGCGCGAAGTCGGCCAGCTGGGTGAGCAGCGTCGCGCCCAGCGCTTGCTTCGACTGCTTGAGGTCGCCCATCGACTGCTTGACGATCTCCATGCGGCGCTTCGGGTCCTCGCACCAGACAGGGAGCGGGGCCATCATCGAGGTCACTCTGTTGCCGAGCGCACCGCTCTGCTCAGCGGTCCGGACGCTGACCGGCACCATCGCTCGGAGCTCGAGGCCGGCGGTGCTGTGGCCGCGGGCGCGCAAATAGCGACCGAGTGCCCCGGCGACGGCGGCGAGGATCACGTCGTTGACGGTCCCCCCGAGCTCGTTCTTGACCTGCTTCATGTCACCGAGGGAGGCGCGCACCCAGGCGAAGCGGCGATGTGGACCGACGTTGAAGTTGAAGGGGCTGGGCGGGGCGGCGATCCCGGTCCAGGCGAAGCTGCCGGCGGCGAGCGCCGCATCAGTCGCCTTGCGCAGTGCCCGGCGCGGCCCGCGCAACACGCGACGGACGCCGCGAACGACCTCGCGCGGATCCAGCGTCCGCTGCACGAGAGCCTCGGCGAGGAGCTGCGCCCCGCTCGGCTCGGGCTCTGGGATCCAGCGCTCGAGCGGCTTCGATCCCTCGGCCGGCTCGCGCTCGGTGTCGAACAGGACGGTGGTGATGTCGACGCCGGAGACGCCGTCCACCATCGCGTGGTGGGTCTTTCCAACGATCGCGAAGCGCCCGCCCTTCAGGCCCTCGACCAGCCAGAGCTCCCACAGCGGCTTCGAGCGATCCAGCTGCTGCGAGAAGATCCTCCCGGCGAGGTTCCGCAGCTGCTGCTCGGAGCCCGGCTCCGGCAGCGCCGTATGGCGAACGTGATAGGCGAGGTTGAGGTGCGGGTCGTCGACCCAGACGGGGCGGCCCATGCCGAAGGGCACGAAGCGGAGCTTCTGCCGGAAGCGCGGCACCAGGTGCAGCCGCGACTCGATGTGGTCGCGGAACTCCGTGTACGGCGGGGCCGGACCCTCGAACAGCGTGGTCGAGGCGACGTGCATGTGCGTCCCATCCCGCTCGAGATGGAGGAACGACGAGTCCAGGCCTGTCAGGCGGTCAGGCACGGCTCTGATGGTCGCACACCAACTGTGATCCACGTCACATAAATCCGCAAATTGCGCACCTACCCTGGCCGGCCGATTAGTCGCCAAACCACCCGCCGAGTCGCGTTGACGGACATCACGCGAGCGGGGGACCCAAGCAGTGGGGGCGAATGGGGCGGTGATCCGCCCTTAGCGACGCAGAGACGAACGGGTTGCGCCTAGCGGCGCCCCTCGCCTCAACGTCGCGAGCCCGTCAGCTAACCCCGTAGGCGGCACAGAGAGGCAGGTGTTTCGCACTTGCGACGCTTCCGTTGGAAGCGGAGGAGGGCTGCGCTAGCGCTGCTGCCAGCCATGGGGATGATGATCACAGCCGGTATCGCGGGCGCCTCGGCGTCAGTGTCGGCGCTGCCCGGAGCCGGCCCCGAGGCGACCGCTTCGGGCAGCCCCCCGACGGGCGTCAGCCTGCACGGCCATCGGAACGTGATGGCGGGTCACGCCATCACGTTCCGCGGCCGGGTCACCCCTGGCGGCAGCAGAACCGTCCTGATCCGGGTCGGCGGGCGCAAGCTGCGCACGCACACCCAGAACGACGGCAGCTTCAAGGCGCGCTGGCGCGCGCCGCGATCCGGCGTCTACAGCGCGCGTGCGAGGGTCGACGGTTCGTCGGTCCGCTCGCACCGGATCCGGATCAACGCCTACCGGCCGGCCGAGGCCTCGTACTACGGGCCCGGCCTCTACGGTGGCGGCCTTGCCTGCGGTGGGACGCTGACGCCGAGCAAGCTCGGCGTTGCCAACAAGACGCTCCCCTGCGGCGCGAAGGTGACGCTGCATTACCGCGGGCACACGGTCACCGTCCCGGTGATCGATCGCGGTCCGTACGCGGGCAACCGCGAGTACGACCTGACCGCGGCCACCAAGGCCAAGCTCGGCTTCCCCTCGACGGGGACCGTGCTCACCACCCGGTAGCAGCGACTCAGATCGCGAGCTGGTCGGGCTGGCGGGCCTCTTCGTTGCTCGTCAGCCCGGCCACTCCGACTCCCACCAGCCGCACCGGCGCCTGGGGGTCGAAGCGCTCGAGCAGCTCCTGTGCCGTCCGGGCGACCACGTCCTCGTCGCAGGTGTGCTGATCGAGCGTGCGCGAGCGCGTGTAGGTCTTGAAGGGCCGCAGCCGGATCTTGAGCGTCACCGTCCGCCCGCGGCGGCCGTTCGAGGCGAGGCTGTTGCAGACCGACCGCGCCAATTGATCGACCTTGTCGGTCAGGAACTCACGATCGGTGACGTCCTCGGGGAATGTCGTCTCGCGGCTTTCCGACTTGCGCTTGACCTCTCTGTTCAGGTCGGTGCTCCCGATGCCCCTGGCGCGATCGCGCAAGCCGACGCCGTGCGTCGGGCCGAAGGTCGTCTCGAGCAGCCGGGGACTCGCCTCAGCGAGCTGTTCGACCGTTTCGATCCCGATTGATCTGAGCCGCTCATCGGTGCGCGGGCCCACGCCGGGCAGTAGCTTGGCGGGCTTCCCGCCGACCACCGAGAGCCAGTTGTCGTGATCGAGCACGAAGAACCCGTCCGGCTTGTCGAGGTCGGAGGCGATCTTCGCCATCAGCTTGTTCGGCGCCAGGCCGATCGAGCAGACGAGGCGCGTCGCCTCCCTGATCTTCCGCTTGATCTCGTTCGCCCGGGATTGCGGCACCGGGGAGGAGGAGAGGTCGACGTAGGCCTCGTCCAGGCCGACGACCTCGACCTCGTCGGAGAACTCCCGCAGGGTCTCCATCACCTTGTTCGAGCCGCGCTTGTAGAGCTGCATGTCCACCGGCAGGACGATCAGGTCG
>JBKPLC010000055.1:0-15504 GCA_046731495.1 Actinomycetota bacterium
AGAGGAAGCGGCGGAAGAACTCGCGATTGCGATCCTCGCTGATGTCCTCCGCCTCATAGAACACCTGGTAGGCGGCGATCATCGGCACCAGCGTCTCGAACTCCCCCGCGGCGATCGGCTCGATCCTCAACTCCGCCATCGACGGAGCATAGGTATTTGCACAGGCAGGGACGACGGGCGGCATGCCGTAGACGACCTCAAGACTTATTCGGCCGGCTCGCTGCTCCGACTAAGCTTGGAGCGCGACGCCGGTAGAGAGCTACCGCCCCGCAAGGAGGGGATTCCCCTGGCACGACCCACAGACTCGAACGAGCAGCTCCTCTGTAGCTTCTGCGGCAAGTCCCAGCGCCAGGTCAAGAAGCTGATCGCCGGCCCCGGCGTCTACATCTGCGACGAGTGCATCGACCTCTGCAACGAGATCATCGACGAGGAGCTGACCACGGCTCCCGCGATCGAGCTGGAGAACCTGCCCAAACCGCAGGAGATCCACGAGGTGCTCGAGGAGTACGTGGTCGGCCAGGACGCCGCCAAGCGGGCCCTCTCCGTCGCCGTCTACAACCACTACAAGCGCGTCCAGATCGCCCAGTCGGACGAGGCTGAGGTCGAGCTGCAGAAGTCGAACATCATGCTGCTCGGGCCGACCGGCTGCGGCAAGACGCTGCTCGCCCAGACGCTGGCGCGGATCCTCAACGTCCCCTTCGCGATCGCCGACGCGACCGCGCTGACCGAGGACGGCTACGTCGGCGAGGACGTCGAGAACATCCTCCTGAAGCTGATCCAGGCCGCCGACTTCGATGTGATGAAGGCGGAGACGGGGATCATCTACATCGACGAGATCGACAAGATCGCCCGCAAGGCCGACAACCCGTCGATCACGCGCGACGTCTCCGGCGAAGGCGTGCAGCAGGCCCTCCTCAAGATCCTGGAGGGGACGACCGCCTCCGTTCCCCCACAGGGCGGCCGCAAGCACCCGCACCAGGAGTTCCTCACGATCGATACCTCGAACGTCCTCTTCGTCTGCGGCGGCTCGTTCGGTCAGCTCGACGATGTGATCGAGAAGCGGATCGGCAACCACGGCGTCGGCTTTGGCGCCGAGGTGACCTCCGCGGCCGACAAGGACACCGGCGAGTACTTCGAGCAGGTCCTCCCGGAGGACCTCATGGAGTACGGCCTGATCCCGGAGTTCATTGGCCGTCTTCCCGTCGTCGCCGCGATCCACCAGCTCACGCGTGAGGACCTGATCACGATCCTGACCGAGCCGCGCAACGCGCTCACCCGGCAGTTCCAACGCTTCTTCCAGTTCGACGACATCGAGCTGGTCTTCGCCCCCGAGTCCCTCGGCGCGATCGCCGACAGGGCGCTCGAGCGCGAGACCGGCGCCCGAGGTCTCCGCTCGATCCTCGAGGAGACGCTGCTCGACGTGCAGTTCGAGCTGCCCTCGCGCGGCGACGTCTCGAAGTGCGTCGTCACCAAGGAGACGATCGACAAGGGCCAACGCCCGATGCTGGTCACGGACTCGACCGGCGAGCACGAGCTCGTCCTCGAGGATCCGGCGCTCGGCGAGCAGACCGCTTAGAGAAGGCGCGCGCCCGAGGGGCCGCCGGCGACCCCCCGGGGCTCGCCTGGACGAGCTAGTTACCGCTCCAGATCGCGGTGTAGTCCGTGTCGCCTGGAGCCGAATGGGCGCCTGACGGCGAGCCGGCCCCGTCCGCGTTCGTGGCGTGGTTCGGCACGTTGCCGTTGAACGTGTCTGCACTGCCGGCGTTCCCGGGCGCGAACGTGTACTGCCCGTCGCCGATCGAATTGAACTTGCCCGAGTTGTCCGCCGCCTGCTGGGAGACGGTCAGAACCGGACAGACAAACGGGGCACTCGCCCGGTCGGGCGAGGCTGCCATGGCGCTGCTGGCTGAGAGCCCCATTACTCCCGCCACCGCGCCCGTCGCGATCAACGTCCGTTTTCGCATCCTGAACCTCCTTGCATCGTGTCCCCAGATGTCCCTCCGGGTCCTCGGTCCAGTGGAGCGGCGCGGCGTTACAGCACTTGGACACCGCTAACTATCCTTCGGCTCAATGAGCACGCGATCGTCTCGTGAGCCCGTGGAGACCGTGAGGCACCAACTGCGCCCCCTGTTCGACCAGGTGGTGCTCAAGGAGCTCGACCAAGGCCAGATGCGCCGCTCCGGCCTGGTGGTCCCACCGGGGACTGACGAGCCGCCTCCCCAGCAGGGGATTGTGCTCGCGGTCGGGCCGGGCCTCGACTGGTGGGAGAACGCCGGCGTCGACATGCCGGTGCAGCCCGGCGATCACGTCGTCTTCCCGTCCTCGGCCGGGGTCTGGGTCGAGATCGACGAGGAGCGGCTGCTGGTCTGCCGCGTCGGCGAGCTCCTGGGCGTGCTCGAGTCGCTCGAGACCGAGCGGCGCGACTCCTAGCTCACGAGCGGGGCGTAACTAACATCGCGGCGATGGACGCGGAGCGTCGCAAGACCCTGGAGGAGACGACGCGCTGGGATCCCGGCGCCGTCGAGCAGCCGGTGTTCGAGCGCTGGATGGAGGGCGGCTGGTTTCACCCTCCGGCTGAGGGCGCCCCAACGGATAACTACTCGATCGCGATCCCGCCGCCGAACGTCACCGGCGCGCTGCACATGGGTCACGCGCTCAACGGGACGGTCCAGGACGTCCTGATCCGGCTCAACCGGATGCGGGGCCGCAACACGATGTGGATCCTCGGCACCGACCACGCGGGTATCGCGACTCAGGCCGTGGTGGAGAAGGAGCTGGCCGCCCAAGGGACCTCGCGCGAGGAGCTCGGCCGCGAGGCCTTCACCGAGCGTGTCTGGGAGTGGAAAGAGCAGTACGGCTCGACGATCATCGAGCAGTACCAGCGGCTCGGCGCCTCCTGCGACTACGAACGCGAGCGCTTCACGCTCGATGAGGGCTATGTCCGGGCCGTCTATCGCGTCTTCGCGGAGCTCTACCGCAAGGGCTGGATCTACCGCGACAACTACATGGTGAATTGGGACCCGGGGACCCAGTCCGCGATCTCGGACCTCGAGGTCGAGAACCGCGAGGTCACGGACACGCTCTACGAGATCGCCTATCCGCTGGAGGACGGCGGCGAGCTGATCGTCGCCACCGTCCGCCCCGAGACGATGCTGGCCGACACCGCGGTGGCCGTGAACCCGAACGACGATCGCTATCGCGACGGGGTGGGCAAGCACGCGGTCCTGCCGCTGGTCGGGCGGCGGCTGCCGGTGATCGCCGAGGATCACGTCGACCCGGAGTTCGGCACCGGTGCGCTGAAGATCACACCGGGACACGACCCGAACGACTTCGAGATCGGGCGGGTGAACAACCTGCCGGAGATCAGCGTGATCGGGGAGGACGGCCGGATCACGGACGAGGCGCCCGAGCGGTTCCGCGGCCTGACCGCGGGCGAGGCGCAGAAGGCGGTCGTGGCCGAGCTCCGCAACGAGAGCCTGATCCGCGGCGAGGAGCCCTACACGCACTCGGTGCCGTACTCCCACCGTTCCGGCGAGAGGATCGAGCCGCTGATCTCGCTGCAGTGGTTCTGCCGGATGGACGAGATGGCGAAGCCGGCGATCGACGCGGTCACGGACGGGCGCGTGCGCTTCGTGCCGGGCGACCCGCACACCCGGGTCTACCTGGACTGGATGGAGCGGATCCGTCCGTGGTGCATCTCCCGCCAGCTCTGGTGGGGGCACCGGCTGCCCGTGTGGTACCGAGGCGACGAGACCTACGTCGGCGAGCAGCCGCCGGAGGGAGAGGGCTGGGAGCAGGAGTCCGATGTGCTCGACACCTGGTTCAGCTCGGCGCTCTGGCCGTTCGCGACCCTCGGCTGGCCCGACACGGAGGCGCCGGAGTTCAAGGCGTTCTTCCCGACCGACGTGATGATCACGGCGCGGGACATCATCTTCCTCTGGGTCGCGCGGATGATCATGACCTCGCTGGAGTTCACGGACGAGATCCCGTTCTCCGACGTCTACGTCCATTCGATCATCCAAGCGCCGGACGGGCGGCGGATGTCGAAGAGCCTGGGTACCGGCATCGACCCTCTCGAGGAGATGGAGCAGCACGGGGCCGACGCCTTGCGCTTCGGACTGCTCGCGATGTCCTCGACCCAGGACGTCCGCTACTCCCAGGCCCGGGTCCAGCAGGGGCGCGACCTCGCCAACAAGATGTGGAACGCCTCGCGGCTGATCCTGATGGAAGCCCGTGACGACGTCGAACCCCGCCCGGGGAGCGCGCGCGTCGAGGACCGCTGGATCGCTTCGCGGTTGACCCGCGCGGTCCGCTCCGTGACCGACTCGATCGAGGCGTATGACTTCTCGCACGCCGCCCTCGATCTCTACGACTTCTTCTGGTCCGAGCTTTGCGACTGGTACCTGGAGATCGTCAAGCCGCGGCTCTACGACGGCGACGAGGACGCGTCGGGGACGCTGCTCTGGGCGCTCGAGCAGGTGCTGGCGCTCGCCCACCCGCTGATGCCGTTCGTGACCGAGGAGATCTACTCGTACTTGCCGCAGCGACCGGCCGAGGCGCTGGTCGTTCACTCGTTCCCCGAGCCGGACGAGGGATTGATCGACGAGGCGGCAGAGGCCGAGATCGGTCGGGCGATCGCGCTCACCCGGGCGCTGCGGCGGTGGCGCGATTTGGCCGGCGTTCCGGTGAAGCAGGTGCTCGCCGCCCGGGCGGACGACACCCGGCCGCACGAGCTGGTCTCGCGGCTCGCCAAGGTCGAGTTCTCGGAGGACGGGGGAGAGCCGATCGCGAGCATCGGTGGCGTCGAGGTGCTCGAGACCCACGGTGTTGACCCCGAGGCCGTGCACTCGCGGATCGAGGAGCGGCGGGAGAAGCTCCGTGCCGAGGTGAAGCGGGGCGAGGGCAAGCTCTCCAACGAGGGTTTCGTCGCGAAGGCGCCCGCGGACGTGGTCGACGCCGAGCGGGAGAAGCTCGCCGCCTACAAGGCGGAGCTCGAGGAACTGGGCGGCTGATGCCGACCGCGGACCTCCCGGGCTGATCGCGAGCCGCGCGGAAGAGATCCTGCTGCGCCGTGAGGTGCTCGGCTGGAAGCTCGGCCTGGAGCGGATGCGGCGGCTCTGCACGTTGCTCGGCATGCCGCAGAACCGCTTCGCCTCGATCCACGTGGTCGGGACCAACGGCAAGACGTCGGTGACGCGGATGACCGCCGCGTTGCTCGAGGCGCACGGCGTCTCGACCGGCGCCTATGTCTCTCCCCACATCAGCAGCTGGCGGGAGCGGATCCTGATCCGCGGCGAGCCGATCTCGGAGGAGGCCTTCGCGGAGGCGCTCGAGCGGGCCGAGCAGTCGGCGCAGGTGGCAGACCGGGCGGCGGGTGAGGAGGGGCCGGTCACTCAGTTCGAGTTGCTCACCGCGGCGGCGTTCGTCGCCTTCGCCGCCGCGCGGGTCCAGTACGCGGTGGTCGAGGCCGGGCTCGGCGGACGGCTCGACGCCACCAACGTGATCCCCTCCAAGCTCACCGTGCTGACCTCGGTCGGCTACGACCACACCGAGTGGTTGGGGGAGACGCTGGAGGAGATCGCGGCGGAGAAGGTGGCGGTGCTGCGGGATCACACCACGCTTGTCCGAGGCGACCTTCCTGCGGAGGTAGAGCCGGTGATTGAAGCGGCGGTCAGGCAGCGCCACGCCGACCAGATAAGACCCGCTGGGCTCGTCGGAGGAGGCGCCCCGCCCGGCGATGCGTCTTTGCCCTCAATCCGCGGCTACCAGCAGCTCAACATGGCTCTGGCCTGGACGGCGGCGAGCCAGGTCGCCACGGAGATGGCGAACGAGGACGAGATCCAGGTCATTCTCCGTTCGATGATTGGGGTTCGCATTCCAGGGCGAGCCGAAGTCATTCGCGGCGATCCGCCGACGATCTTCGACGCCGCCCATAACCCGGATGGTGCGAAGGCCCTGGCCCGGCTGTTGCCGGAGCTATCCGAGGATCGTGACGTCGTGTGCTGCCTCGCGATCCTCGAAGGCAAGGACGCGCCGGGGATCGTCAATGCGCTGGCGCCGGCCGTGTCGCGGTTCGTGTGCGCAGAGATCCCACCGGAGCGGATCGAGGGCTCGGGGCGGCCGGGTGGCCGCGCACGACCGGCGCTCGAGGTGGCGGCGCTGTGTCAGAAGGCCGGGGTCGAGGCCGAGGCGATCCCTGATCCGCTCGCGGCCTGGGACCGGGCACGTGAGCTTGCGCGGGAGAGGGAGGGAGTCGCGCTGGCGGCCGGCAGCCACTACCTTCTGTCATCGATATGGATAGAGAGGCCCGCTCAGAGCTCCTGACGATGATGGGCCTGGTGGCCATCGTCGTCGCGGTGGTGATCCTGGTCTTCTTCGCCGTCGGCTACGTCTTCGGGCTGCTCTTCCTCTAAGCGAATTCGTCCAAATCCCCGATACAGGCAGGGTTACACGCACCCGTAAGGAAGTACGTACACTCGCGGCTCTCCATTCCCATGCCCCTCGCACTCTTCGGACTCGACGGCGGCGTTGGCCTAGTCGTCAACCTGCTGATCCTCTTCCTGATCGTCGTCTATCTGGCGCTGATCTACTGGACGTACCTCGACGCCCGGCGCCGGATCGAGGATCCGGTGCTGATCGCGTGCGCGACGGCGGCCTCCGTCTTCCCGTACCTGGGCACGGTCGTCTACACGATCCTGCGCCCGCCTGAGTTCCTCGAGGATCGCGAGGAGAGGGAACTGGAGTTGCGCGCGGCGGAGTTGGAGCTGCGCCAGCGGATCGAGAACTCTTGTCCGCACTGCGAGTACCCGATCGAGAAGAGCTACCTGCGCTGCCCGAACTGCGAGCGGCGGCTGCGTAACCCCTGCCGGAAGTGCCACAAGCCTCTCGACCCGCGCTGGGGCATCTGCCCCTACTGCGAGACCGAGGTGCGCAAGGAGCGTCCGGCGGCGCGCGAATCCTCGCGGACCTCACGCGCGGATCGGCAGCGAGCCGCTCGCGCGGCGGCGCAGCGCCAGGTCCGGAGCGAGCGGAGCGAGAGAAGCGACCGGAGCGACGGGGGCACGACCCGCCGACAGCCCCGTTCGCCGGTCTCGGCCCGCGAAGAGCGGCCGACCCGCTCCAGCCGCTCCAGCCGCTGACCCGAAGGCCGCTCTCACCTAGAGCCGCTGGTTCCTAAGCCGCCCTTGCCCTGAGCAGGGAGCGGATGGTCTTGGCGACCGCCGCGCGGTCGCGAGTCAGCTGACGCCAGGTGAAGCGGACGACCTCGTAACCAAGGACGGCTAGCCGAGCGTCCCGCACCCGATCCGCTTCAAAGGCGGATCGGGTGCGATGGGATTCCCAGCCATCAACCTCGACGATGAGGCGCTGGTCCGGCCAGAGGCAGTCCACCTCGAAGCGGTCGATCCGGACGTTCACCTCGGGCTGGGGAATGCGGTGACGGCGGCAGAGGGCGAGCATTCGGTGCTCGAGCTCGGTCCGCGCGCCGTCGGTGTCGACTTGATCATCGATTGGGAGCCGCAGGAACTCCGCCTCACGAACGACGGCGTTGAATTGGGCTGGGGAGAGGAGGGGACGGATGTCGGCAAGGGTCCGCGCCGGCCTCGTTACCGGGATGCCGTCTCGTCGGGTGCAGGATGAGGCGGTCAAGGTGCGGGAGCGGTGCAGGACGATGCCGATCTGCTTCCGCTTGCCGGCGGTGCTCGGGACCGTGACGTGGACATCGTCGGTTTCGCCGCCCCCGCGAGCTATCGGGGGCCGGCGGGGGCGGCGGCGAACGCCCCACAGCTCGGCGGCGCTGAGGTGGCTGAGTACTGCGCCGCCGCCGCTGGCAAGCACCGCCGCCATCCACGTGCCCTTCTCGCTAAGTCGTCGGTGGCCCACGGCGTAAACCCGGCGATGAATGCGGTGGAGGCGACCAGCCGCTAGGCGGCGCGTAACACCGGCTGGGGAGAGGCCGGCAGATCGAATCTGATGGGCACTCACTACGCCGTGCTGGTTCGCAGCGATGCGCGCGATCGCCGCGTCCGGAGGGGATTTGTCGCGTTCCTTTCGGATACCGAAAGAAAGGCGACATACACCCCGGTTTCGCCCCCTCTCACGGCCCAGGACCGACCGATCGGCCCGGTTCCGGACCCCTTCATCGCCGGTTTTCGTCCCTGAGCGCCCCGAATCGGCGATACGTGTAGGTTCCCGCGGCCGTGGCTGACGAACGCACCTTGATCCTCGTCAAACCGGACGCATTCGAGCGGGGCCTCACCGGCGAGGTCATCGCACGCTTCGAGCGAAAGGGTCTGAGGCTCGTGGCGATGAAGCTCATGCAGGCGGATGAGGAGCTCGCTAACACGCACTACGAGGAGCACTCAGAGAAGCCCTTTTTCGGTGAGCTTGTCTCCTTCATCACTCGCGGGTCGTTGGTCGCCCTAGTACTGGAGGGTGAGAGCGCGGTGGCCGCCGCTCGCCAGCTGATCGGCGCGACGAACCCGCTCGAGGCCGATGCCGGCTCGATCAGAGGGGAGTTCGCGACCGAGGTCACATTCAATCTCGTCCACGGCTCCGACTCACCCGAGTCGGCCGAGCGCGAGATCGGCATCTGGTTTCCCGAGCTCTGAGAATTTTGAGATTGACCCGCTCGGGAGCCCGGCTATAGGGTGGCGGCAGTGCCAGGGTTTCGTCCTCGCCTCAGGGGCTTCGTGTTTGCGCTCGCTGCCGCGGTCGCGCTGATTGGCGTGTCCGCATCGACCGCTCAGGCGACATACCCCGGCATTCCCGGCAAGATCGCCTTCAAGGGGACGAGCTTCAGCATCGACCTCTTCATCTTCAACCCGGACGGCAGCGGCGAGGTCCAGCTGACCACCGTCGATGGCTCCGACGGCGACCCGGCTTACTCGGCCGACGGGAGCCAGATCGCCTTTCGCAGCGAGCGAAACGGAGATCAGGAGATCTGGGTAATGAACGCCGATGGCTCGGATCCTCACCAGATCACTCATCTCAGCGCGTCGACTACGCGGGAGCCGTACTTCTCTCCCGACGGCCGACAGATCGTCTTTCACAGCCTCGCCGACGGCGATAACGACATTTACGTGATCAACGCCGACGGGACGGGTCTTCGCAACCTCACGAACAACACCGAGGACGACTACAGCCCGCAGTTCTCTCCGGATGGGAAGTCGATCGTGTTCGGTTCCGACCGCGACGACATCGCCGGCGAGATCTACCTGATGAATGCCGACGGCGGCAACGTCCGCCGGCTTACGACGAACACCCAGGTTGACGATCAGCCCGGGTTCTCCCCGGATGGCCGGCTGATCGGCTTCGACCGCTGGTCCGGCATGAACGAGATCACGGCCGAGGTCTGGACGATGAACGCCGATGGCAGTGGCCAGAAGCAGCTCACGACGGACGACATCGAGCAGGACACCGTGACCTTCTCGCCCAACGGATCGCAGATAGTTCTCGATCAGGATCCGGGGACCGGCCGCGACGAGATTTCGCTCATGCCCGCCGCCGGCGGCACACCTGTTCCGATCAAGCAGGACGATCAGGAGCGAGTCGACCCCGACTGGCAGCCGATCCCGGTCAACTGCGGCGGCAAGCGCTCAACGCTGGTCGGGACTGAGAGCGCGGACAAGCTGGTCGGCACGAGCGGCCGCGACGTCATCTCCGGCCTCGGCGGCAAGGACTTTCTGAAGGGCCTGAAGGGCAACGACATCCTCTGCGGCGGCAAGGGCAAGGACCGCCTCAGCGCGGGCAAGGGCAAGAAGGATCGCTGCATCGGCGGCAAGGGCAGGGACCGCACCGGTGGGTGCGAGATCAAGAAGGGGATCTAGGGCCGCGTAGGCTGCGGCCGTGCCCCAACCGCGGATCGTCCTCGCCTCCGCCTCTCCCCAGCGGAGGGCGCTGCTCCAAGCCCTGGGTCTCGACTTCAGGACGATCGCCTCGGACGTCGAGGAGAGGACCGAGGGGGACCCGCAGGACGTCGTGCTCGCCAACGCGCTGGCGAAGGCACGCGCGGTTGCCGCCAAGCGGCGCAAGCCCGCGCTGGTGATCGCCGGTGACACCGAGGTCGTGGTGGACGGCCGCACCCTTGGCCAGCCGCAGTTCGAGGGGGAAGCCCGCTGGTGTCTCGAGACCCTCTCGGGGCGGAGCCATGAGGTCCTGGGCGCGCTGGCCTTGCTCGGGCCGGACAGCGCGGACGGTGCGCCCGTCGAGCGGTCCGGCGTCGAATCGAGTCGCGTCACGTTCGGGCAGCTCACCGACCAGCTGATCGACGCGTACCTGTCCTCCGGGGAGTGGAGGGGCCGGGCAGGCGGTTACGCGGTCCAGGGACTGGGCTCCTCGCTGGTGGCCGGCATCGAGGGCGACGTCTCCAACGTCATCGGCCTCCCGGTCGGCTTGCTGTTGCGACTGGCTCCTGAGCTCGTCTCGCCCGATTGACGCAAATTCGGCGGGTTTGGCCATTTAGGGCAACTCGCTACGCTGCGCGAACTTACTGCGAATTCGGCACTTGGATGAATCTTCTGACCTCGATAGCACCGGCGCGCGACATGGCCGTCGACCTCGGCACGGCGAACACACTCGTCTACGTCCGCGGTCGCGGCATCGTGCTCTCGGAGCCCTCGGTGGTCGCGGTGGACGTCGGTACCGGCGAGGTGCACGCCGTGGGCGCGGAGGCGAAGCAGATGCTCGGCCGCACCCCGTCGACGATCAACGCGATGCGACCCCTGAAGGACGGCGTGATCGCGGACTTCGAGGTGACCGAGTCGATGCTCCGCTACTTCATCAAGCGCGCCAATCACAGCCGCTTCACCCATCCGCGGGTGGTGGTGTGCGTTCCTTCCGGCGTGACCGGCGTGGAGAAGCGAGCCGTGGAGGAGGCCTGCCTCGGCGCCGGCGCGCGCGAGGCCTACCTGATCGAGGAGCCGATGGCCGCCGCGATCGGCTCCGGCCTACCGGTCAGTGAGCCCACCGGCAGCCTCATCATCGACATCGGTGGCGGAACCACGGAGGTCGCCGTAATCTCGCTTGGCGACATCGTCGTCTCCCAATCGATCCGCGTCGGGGGCGACGAGATGGACGAGGCGATCGTCAACTTCTGCAAGCGCGAGCATCAGCTCGCGATCGGTCATCAGACCGCCGAGGAGGTCAAGCACGAGGCGGGCTCGGCGGCGCCACTTAGCCAGGAGATCGACATCGAGATCCGCGGCCGCGACCTCGGCTCCGGCCTGCCACGCGCCGTGAAGCTCAACTCCGCTCACGTCCGCCAAGCCCTCGACGAGCCGATCGCCCAGATCATCGCAGCGGTCCGCGACACGCTCGATCGGACCCCACCTGAGCTCGCCGGCGATTTGATGGAGCGCGGGATGACGCTCGCCGGCGGCGGCGCGCTGCTGCATGGCATGGCCGAGCGGATGAGCGAGGAGTGCCAGATGCCCGCCCGCCTGGCCGAGTCGCCCCTCAGCTGCGTCGCGACCGGCTCCGGGCAGGCGCTCGAGGAGTTCGAGGCGATCAAGCGGGCGCTCAAGAACTCCCGCGTCCGGAGGCGCTACTGAGCGCCGGGTGAGGAGGAGACGCGGCCTTGTATCTCCTTGATCGCCCGGACGACGTCCCGCCGCGCCTCGCCAATCGCCTCAACCTGAGGATCGCGATCATCGGCGCGGTGGTGGTCGCTGCGCTCGCGACCATCCTGCTCCGGCTCTGGTCCCTCCAGGTACTCGACGGGCAGCACTACCGCGCCCTGGCGAAGGACCACGGCATCCTCGACGTGCGCGTCCACCCGCCCCGCGGCGAGATCACGGACCGGAACGGCAAGGTGCTGGTGGAGAACAGGACCGTGATGACGCTTCAGCTGCGTCCGTCGGCTCTGCCGAACGATCGCGCCGAGCGGCGCGCCGAGCTCAACCGCCTGGGTGACCTGCTCGGCCTCTCCCAGCGCGAAATCCGCCGCAGGGTCCGCGCGACGCCGCAGTACGCCGGCTACCCGGTGGTCCTGCGTCAGGGCCTCGACCGCCAGCTCCTCTTCTACTTCCTCGAGAACAAGGAGAGCTTCCCCGGTGTAACCGTCGAGCGGACCTACGTCCGGAAGTACCCCGACGGCTCGCTCGCTTCCCACATCCTCGGCATCGTCGGCCAGGTCAGCCCCCGCCAGCTCAAGGAGCCCCGCTACCGCGGCGTCCGGCCCGGCGACATCGTCGGGCAGGCCGGGGTCGAATACACCTACGACCGCTTCCTCCGCGGGGTCGCAGGCGGCCAGCGGATTCAGGTCGACGCGCTCGGGCGCCCGAGGGGCGTGCTCGGCAGCCGGCCCGCGCAGGCCGGTGACAGCCTGAGGCTCACCCTGGACTCGGGTCTGCAGGAGGTCGGCGAGCAGGCGCTGCAGGCGAAGGGGCTGCCCGGCGCCTTCGTCGCGATGAACGTCCACACCGGCGCGATCCTCGCGATGGGCTCCTATCCGAGCTACGACCCCTCCTTCTATACGCGCCCGCACACCAAGCCCCAGTACGACGCCTTCGGGAACCGGCCCGGGGATCCGCTGGTGAACCGCGCCGACCAGGGCGGCTATCCCACAGGCTCCGCCTTCAAGCCGATCACCGCGATGGCGGCGCTGGAGGAGGGCCTGATCACCCCGAGCACGATCTTCAACGACACCGGCTCGCTCGACATCGGCGGCCTCGTCGTGCACAACGCCGGAGGCGCTGCAAACGGGCCGATCGACATGGGCACCGCGCTCCAGGTCTCCTCAGACGTCTACTTCTTCAGCCTCGGTCTGCACGCCGAGGCCAGCGGCAAGCACGGCCAGATCCAGGACTGGGCCAACAAGTTCGGGCTGGGGGAGAAGCCGAACATCGACCTGCCCGCTGCGAGCCCGGGCCTGATCCCGACGCCGGCCTGGCGCAACCGCGTCTACCGGAGCCACAAGAACCCCTACATCGACCGGCCCTGGAATCAGGGCGACAACGTCAACCTCGCCGTGGGGCAGGGCGACGT
This sequence comes from Actinomycetota bacterium, assembly GCA_046731495.1. Classification (GTDB taxonomy): domain Bacteria; phylum Actinomycetota; class Thermoleophilia; order Solirubrobacterales; family 70-9; genus DASUPK01. Next base: position 12,985 of record JBKPLC010000055.1, read on the forward strand.
CATGGTTACGCCCCTGCAGCTCGCCCGTGCCTACGCCGCACTCGCGAACGGCGGCACGCTGGTGCGGCCGCACGTCGGTGGCCGGATCGTCGGCGTCAACGGCAAGACCGCCGAGCGGATCAAGCCGCCGCCCAGGCGCCACATCCGCTTCTCCGACGAGTACCGCAACGTGATCCTGGGCGGCATGGAGCGCGCGGCCATGGAGCCGGGCGGCACGTCCTTCCCAGTGATGGGCGGCTTCCCGTTCCCGGTCGCGGGCAAGACCGGGACGGCTGAGCGCGGGACAGGTCAGGAGGATCAGTCCTGGTACGGAGTGATCGCGCCCTATCGGAACCCCCAGATCGTGGTGGCGGTGACTGTCGAGCACGGTGGCTTCGGGGTCGAGTCCGCCGCCCCGATCGCGCGCTCCATCCTCGAGCGCTACTTCCACTTGAACGCGGGCGGGGCGAGTGGCTCCGCCGCGGCCTCGGCCGGAGGGGTGGAGTGATGGAAGCCGCCAAGCCCGCACTCACCATCGCCCCGCGCCGGCCGCTCGTCGAGCGCCTCGGCGTGACCGGCATCGACCCGCTCATGCTGGGCGCGGCCGTCGGCCTGATCGCGTTCAGCGTGTTCACGCTCGCGACCTCCACCCAGAACGAGATCGCCGGCCGGCCGCTGTACTTCGTGCAGCGGCAGGCGTTCTACGCGCTCGTGGGAATCGCCCTGATGATCGGGTTGAGCCGCTTCGACTACACCCGCCTGCGCGAGATGCGGCTGACGATCTACGCGTTCATGGTCGGCTCGATTGCGTTCGTCTTCCTGGTCGGCACGGCGGTGCGCGGCTCGAATCGCTGGATCGATCTGCCGTTCTTCCAGTTCGAGCCCTCCGAGCTCGCCAAGGTGCTGCTCTGCGTGTCGCTGAGCGCCTACGTCTTCGAGCGGGTGAGGCGTCCCTTCGGGCTGCAGCACACGGTGAAGCTCCTCGCGCTTGGCCTGGCCCCGGCCGCGCTGGTCCTCCTCCAGCCTGATCTCGGCACCGGCATCGTGCTGGTCGGGATCGCGCTCACCATCCTGTTCGTCGCCGGGATCCCGTGGCAGCACTTCGCGGCGATCGGTGCGGTGGGGCTGCTGATCGCCGGGGGCGTCTACCTGGGCGGGTCCGCGGCCGGGGTGCAGTTCCTGCACGGCTACCAGCAGGACCGGCTCACCGCGTTCCTCCATCCGAGCGACGACCCGAAGGACGCCAGCTATCAGGTGAACCAGGCCGTGATCGCGGTGGGCTCCGGAGAGGAGGTCGGTCGCGGCGACAACGCCACCCAGACCCAGCTGCTCTTCCTCCCGGAGCGGCACACCGACTTCATCTTCGCCGTGATCGGCGAGCGCTTTGGGTTCGCCGGCTCGGCGTTCGTGATCTTCCTCTACTCGGTCCTCTTCTGGCGACTGCTCCGCCTCGTCCGCCTGGCGACGAGCTTCTACGGGAGCCTGATCGCGGGAGGGGTGCTGGCGATGCTCGCCTTCCAGGCGATCGTCAACGTGGGCATGAACCTGGGGCTGATGCCGGTCACCGGCATCACGCTGCCGCTGATCAGCTACGGCGGCTCGTCGGTGCTGGGCACCTTCCTGGCACTCGGCGTGTTGCAGAGCATTCACGCCAGATCGAAGGCCGAGAGCTTTCAGTCTCGTTGAGCCGTGAGCGCTACGCTCGCGCGATCCGAGGGTGCCCCGATAACGCGAGGGTGCGCCGGCAGGCGCAACCCGTTTAGTGGCGGAGGGGCAACCCGATTAATGGCGAAGCAGTGACTCCCAACGACTTGGACCGTAGGAAGAGGACATGTACCGCAAGCAAGTGCGCCGTCGACGGGCGGTGCTGTTGCTGCTCGTCGCCGCCTCGCTAACGCTGCTCAGCCTCTACTACCGAGAGGCGAACGGGGGTCCTCTGCACGGCGTGCAGGACGTCGTCTCGACGATCTTCTCGCCGATCGAGTCGGGGGTGGATCGCGCCCTCAAGCCGGCCCGGGACCTGGTCAACTGGTTCCATGAGACGTTCGACGCCCGCGGGGAGAACGACCGGCTCAAGGACCAGGTCGCCGACCTGCGCGATCAACTCGCTCGGGAGCAGACGGGTCGGGCGGAGAGCCGCGAGCTCAAATCCCTCGACGAGACTCTGAGCGGCGGCATCGTCCCGGACGGAACCGACCCGGTGACCGCGCGGGTGATCGGGCGCTCGCCCACCGTCTGGTACTCGAGCATCACCATCGACAAGGGTTCGAGCGACGGCGTCCACGTCGATGACCCCGTGGTCGCGGCGCTCGGCCTGGCCGGCAAGGTCACCCAGACGACCCCGAACACGGCCCAGGTCACCCTGATCACGGACGCCGACAGTGCGGTGACCGGACGCGTCACCTCGAGCGGAGCGACCGGTGTGGTCGAGCCCAACGTCGGCAATCCGAACGACCTGCAGCTCGACTACCTCGAGCGCGGTACCCAGATCGCCGAAGGGGACATGGTGGTCACGGCCGGGTTCTCGACCGGTGACCTCGG
>JBKPLC010000056.1:0-6329 GCA_046731495.1 Actinomycetota bacterium
TGCCCGTCGTAGGTGAGGACCTCGAGCTCGATCACGTTGTCCGCCGTCCGCCCCGCCATCACCGAGTGGACGCCGCAGGAGTTAGCGCCGACCATGCCGCCGAAGGTGGCGTACTCGTGGGTCGAGGTATCCGGTGCGAAGGTGAGGTCCCACTTCTCCTCGGTGATCCGTGAGAGGTCGTCGCGGATCACGCCGGGCTGGACCCGAGCGAACCGCGCATCCGGATCGATCTCCTCGATCTTGCGCATGTGCTTGGAGGCGTCGATCACCACCGCGGTGTTGCAGGCCGCTCCGGCCAGGCTGGTGCCGCAGCCGCGCGGCGTCACCGGCGCGCCGTGCTCGCGCGCCGCCGCCACGGCCGCCTCGATGTCGTCGGCATCGATCGGCATGACCACGCAGATCGGCGCCTGCCGGTAGTTCGAGCTGTCGTGCGCGTAGGCGGCCCGGTGGCCGGCGTCGAAACGGACCTCGCCGCGCATCGTCTTGCGCAGCATCCGCTCGAGCGAATCGGTGTCGACCTCGTCGACCCCCGGGGCCTTGCGCATCACGTGTGGGTCTACGCGCACGGGACCGCCTCCCGCGTCATTCGATGCGGTACTCCTCCAGCGCCTCGCGCCGCGGCTCGAGCCCGAGCCCGGTCAGCGCGTCACGCGGCGTCAATTCCCCATCCTTCGGCTCAGCCGCTCCCTCGAACAGCATCGACTCGATCCGGACGTGATCGTGGAAGTACTCGATGTGCTGCGCGGTCTCGATCGCACAGCAGGCGTGGGCGGAGACCGCGGGCGCGCAGTGCGCCGAGAACGGGATCTGCCGGGCGGAGCAGAGGCCGCCGATTTGCAGCAGCTCGGTGATCCCGCCGCAGCGCGTCACGTCCGCCTGCAGCACGTCGACCGCGCCCGCCTCCAGCAGGCGATGGCACTCGATCGAGCTCCAGGCGTACTCGCCCGCCGCGATCGCCATTCCCGGGGGCATCCGGCCGCGGAGCTCCGCCAGTCCCTCGAGGTCCTCCGAGCTGAGCGGCTCCTCGAACCAGCTCACCTGGTGCTCGGCGAAGCGCTCGGCCAGACCGAGGGCCTGCGGCAGCGAGTAGGCGCCGTTCGCGTCCACCATCAGCCCGGCGTTCGGGCCGATCACCTCGCGCGCCAGCGCGACGCGGGCAGGGTCGGCCTCGGGATCGCGCCCGACCTTGATCTTCACCGAACGCATCCCGTTGTGGATCCAGCCGCGCAGCTGCTCGCGCAGATCCGACTCGTCATAGGAGGTGAAGCCGCCGCTGCCGTAGATCGGCACCGAGTCGCGGACCCGGGGAAGGGCGTCCGCGAGCGAGACGCCGAGCAGGCGCGCCTTCAGGTCCCAGAGCGCGATGTCCACCGCCGAGATCGCCATCGAGCCCACCCCCTGCTGGCCGGTGTTGCGGAGCTCGCGTCGCATCTCGGCCCAGACCGCGGAGGGGCGCATCGCTTCGGCCCCCTTGACCAGCTCCGCCAGCTTCGACTCGATCAGCGTGGCGACCGAGCGGTCGGCGTACGTGTAGCCGATGCCCTTCTCGCGCCCGTTGAACGCCTCGACGATCACCAGCGTCGTCGAATCCCACTCCAGGGTGCCGTCCGACTCCGGCTGCTCGGTCGGGATCTCGTAGGCCGTGACCTCGAGCCCCCCGACCTTGGGGCTGACGTGGGTGGTGCGGGTGCGAACCGGTGGCGGTGTCGCCTGGCCCATCGTCCCCAGAGCCGTGCCTGCGTAGGTCGCCCCAGCTGTGTCCATCAGCGTGTCGCGAACTCCTTCGCTTTGCCCTTGATCGATTGCTTGATCGTCTCCCAGGCCTCGGCATCGCCCTTGAAGATCGCGGAGGCGAATGCCTTGGCCTGGTCCATGCGGATGTGTGGAGGCAGCGGCGGGACCGTCGGGTCGACGATCGCGTCGATCAGGACCGGCCGGTCACTCGACAGGGCCTCATCCCAGCCGGGTCCGACGTCCTCGGGCTTCTCCATCCGGATCCCGTGGAGGCCACAGTGCCTCGCGTAGCCCGCGTAGTCGAAGTACGGGATGTCCTGGGTCGCCTCGAGCTTCGGGTCGCCCTCCAGCACGCGCTGCTCCCAGGTGACCTGGTTCAGGTCGGTGTTGTTGAGGACGAGGATGACCAGACGCGGGTCCGACCACTCCTTCCAGTACTTCGCGATCGTGATGAGCTCGCTGTTGCCGTTCATCTGCATCGCGCCGTCGCCGACCAATGCGATGGCCGGCCGGTCCGGATGCGCGAACTTGGCGGCGATCGCGTACGGGACCCCGGGCCCCATCGTGGCCAGCGTCCCCGAGAGCGACGCCATCATGCCTTCGCGAAGTTTCAGGTCCCTGGCGAACCAGTTGGCCGCCGAGCCGGAGTCCGAGCTCAGGATCGCGTAGTCCGGCAGCCGCGAGCTCAGCTCCCAGAACACCCGCTGGGGGTTGATCGGGTCGGCGTCGAGCATTGCCCGCTCCTCGACGATCTTCCACCAGCGCTCCACCCCGTCCTCGATCTCCTCGCGCCAGGAGCGGTCCTCCTTGCGCTCGAGGTGCGGGATCAGCGCCCGGAGCGTGTTCCGCGCGTCCCCGACGAGGTGCACGTCCATCGGGTAGCGGATCCCGATCATCCGGCCGTCGAGGTCGATCTGGACCCCCCGCGCGGCGCCCTCCTCGGGCAGGAACTCCGAGTACGGGAAGCTCGAGCCGACCATCAGCAGCGTGTCGGCCCCCATCATCAGGTCCCAGCTCGGCTTGGTGCCGAGCAGGCCGATCGAGCCGGTCACGTACGGCAGGTCGTCCGGCAGGGCCGCCTTCCCGAGCAGGGCCTTGGCGACGCCGGCCCCGAGCAGCTCGGCGGTCTCCTTGACCTCGTCGGCCGCGCCCATCGCGCCCTGACCGATCAGCATCGCGACCCGCTTGCCCGAGTTGAGGATCTCGGCCGCCTTGGTCAGGTCGTCGTCCTGCGGGATGACGCGGGGCTCGGAGTAGCCGATGCTGGAGTGGATCGTGCCGTGGGCGTGCGGTGGCTGCTCGACCGCCTTCTCCGACTGGACGTCGTTGGGGACGATGATGCAGGTCACCGTGCGCTCGGCCTTGGCGATGCGAACCGCCCGGTCTACCGCGTGGCGCATCTGCTCCGGCGTTGATACGAAGACGATGTATTCGCTGGCGACGTCCTTGAAGAGCGTTTGGAGGTCGACCTCCTGCTGGTAGTTGCCGCCGATCGCCATCGAGTCCTGCTGGCCGACGATCGCGACCACCGGCTGGTGATCGAGCTTCGCGTCGTAGAGGCCGTTGAGCAGGTGGATCGCGCCGGGTCCCGAGGTGGCGAGGCAGACGCCGGGTTGGCCGGTCCACTTGGCGTGGCCGCAAGCCATGAACGCCGCCATCTCCTCGTGGCGCGCCTGGACGAACTCGATGGTGTCCTCGTGGCGACCGAGTGCGCCGAGTATCCCGTTGATTCCGTCGCCGGGGTATCCGTAGACCCGCTCGATGCCCCATTCGTTCAGTCGCTCGAGCATGAAGTCGGCGGCGGTCTTCGACATGAGGCCCTCCTAGGCTTGGTATCTGCTTGGGGTCTTTCCTGCACGCTCCTGCGGGAAACGTGCGTGGCACCACTGCGGCGGCTGTTTGCTCGCGCGCGGCGAGGGGAAGTGAACGGGCACGATGGAGGGCACCGCACTGGTCACCGGTGCCTCTGCGGGTGTGGGCCGCGCGACCGCCCGTCGGCTCGCGGAGGACGGTTACGACGTGGCGCTCGTCGCCCGCGGCCGACAGGGGCTGGAGGGCGCCCGACTCGAGATCGAGCAGCTCGGGCGCCGCGCGCTCGTGATCCCGACCGACGTCGCCGACGAGGACCAGGTCGAGGACGCCGCCGAGCGCGCCGAGTCGGCGCTCGGCCCGATCGACGTCTGGGTGAACAACGCGATGACCACCGTCTTCGCGCCCTTCATGGAGATCGAGCCCGACGAGTTCCGCCGCGTCACCGAGGTCACCTACCTCGGGGTCGTCTGGGGGACGCGCGCCGCGCTGCGGCGGATGCAGCCGCGCGACCGCGGCTCAATCGTCTACGTCGGCAGCGCCCTCGCCTACCGCGGGATCCCGCTGCAGTCCGCCTACTGCGGCTCGAAGCACGCGATCAAGGGCTTCTTCGAGTCGGTGCGGACCGAGCTGCTGCACGACGGGAGCAACGTGAAGCTCTCGATCGTCGAACTGCCGGCCCTCAACACGCCGCAGTTCGAGTACTCGCGCACGCGGATGCCCAAGCAGCCGCAGCCGGTACCGCCGATCTACCAGCCCGAGGTCGCGGCAGACGCGATCGCCTGGGCCGCGCGGAGCGGCGAGCGGGAGGTCTACGTCGGCGCCCCGACCTGGAAGACGATCTGGGGAGGGCGGTTCGTGCCGGGGTTCGCCGACCGCTACCTGGCGAAGAACGGATTTGAGAGCCAGCAGGCCGACGAGCCGGTGGACGGCGAGCGGCCGGACAACCTGTTCGTGCCGGTCGAGGGCGATCACGGCGCACACGGACGATTCGAGGAGGGAAGCCGGCGGCGGAGCACCTTGCTCTGGCTCGGCAAGCACCGTCGCGCGCTTGGCGCCGCGGCGCTCGCCGGCGCGGGAGCCGTCGCCGCTGCCACGGGACTGAAGCGCAACGAGTGATGATCATCGAGGGGCGGTGAGGGGGACCTGACCACCGCGGCGATCGACACGCGGGTCGAGATCCAGGACCTCTTCGACGCCTACCTCTGGATTGGGGTCGCCGTCGCGGTCATCGTCTTCGGGGCGGTGGGCTTCGCCGCCGTCCGCTACCGGCGGCGGCCGGATCGGGAGCCGAGCAGGCTCGCCAACCACAGACAGCTCGAGCTGGCCTACGTCGGGGTGCTCGTCCTGATCACGGCGGGTCTCGTCACCGCCACCTTCAGGACGGAGGACAAGGTCGACGCAGTCGCAAGCGACCCCGCCCTGAGCATCGACGTCACCGCATTTCAGTGGGGTTGGACCTGGCGCTACCCAAATGGCGTCACGGTCACGGGAAACAGTGATGCGCCGCCGACCTTCGCCGTCCCGACCGGCGAGACCATCCGCTTCACGCTGACCTCGCGGGACGTGATCCACGCCTTCTGGATCCCGGACCAGCGCTTCAAGCGCGACGCCTTCCCCAACCGCTCGACCCGGTTCGACCTCGACTTCGACCACGCCGGGATGAACGGCGGCGTCTGCGCGGAGTTCTGCGGGCTGCGCCACTCGCAGATGGCGTTCAACGTCCTGGCCCTATCTCCATCTGAATTTCAAAGCTGGCTGGTCGACCACGGGGGCGCGCGGTGAAGCCGCCTGCCGACGCGGTCGGTGGGGCCGTCGCGGCGGAGCGGGTCCCGTCCGGCCCGCTCACCTGGGTCGCGGCGGCCGACCACAAGGTCACCGCGATCCGCACCGCGATCGCGGCGCTGATCTTCTTCGTGCTGAGTGGCTCGCTTGCCCTGGTGATGCGGACGGAGCTCGCACAGCCGGGCCTGCAGGTCGTCTCCGAGGGGACCTACAACGAGCTCTTCACCCTGCACGGCTCGGGGATGATCTACCTGGTCGTCACCCCGCTGGCGCTGGCGCTCGGTCTCTACTTCGTGCCGCTCCAGGTCGGCGCGCCGGAGGTCTGGTCCCCGCGGCTGGCGCTGGCTGGACTCTGGCTCTTTGTGTGGGGCGGGGCGATCATGTTCGCCGGCTTCCTGACCGATCAGGGCTCGGGTCGGAACGGCTGGGCTCCGACCTACCCGCTCTCCGCCGACCACTGGACGCCCGGCATCGGCATGGACATGTGGGTGATCGGCATCTGCATGGCGGTGATCGGGATGTTCCTGATCGGTGCCTGCGTGCTGGCCACAGCGCTGCGCGAACGGGCGCCCGGCATGACGCTGCTGCGGATGCCGCCGTTCGCCTGGTCGATGGTCGCGACCTGCCTGATGGTCGTCACCTCGTTCCCGGTCCTGGTCGGCAACATGGCGCTGCTCGAGTGGGACCGGCACGTCAGCCCCGTGTTCGACTCGGCCGGCGGCCCCGCTCTCTTCCAGCACCTCTTCTGGTTCTACGGGCACCCGGTCGTCTACGTGATGTTCTTCCCCTTCGTCGGGGTCGTCGCCGAGATCGTCTCGACCTTCTCCCGGCGGCGGTTCTTCGGCTACTCCTTCTTCGTCATCTCGATGCTGCTCTTCGCGGCGCTCTCGATGAGCGTCTGGGCGCATCACATGTTCACCACGGGGCAGGTGACCAACCGCTACTACTCGCTCACCTCCCACGCCCTGATCGTCCCGGCGGGCATCGAGTACTTCGACCTG
>JBKPLC010000057.1:0-4861 GCA_046731495.1 Actinomycetota bacterium
CGGTCGAGAAGACCACGTCGACGGGCTCCGCGACCTCGAGCTCCGCCAGGTCCGCGACCAGGTAGTCGGCCCGCTCGCCGAGCGCCTCGCGCGCCACCTCGATCATCTGCTCGGAGGCATCGACGCAGAGGACCCGTCCATCCGGCAGCTTGTCGAGCAGCTTCGCGGTCACCCGCCCGGAGCCGCAGCCCGCGTCCATCACGTACTCGTCGCCCTCCAGCTCCAGCCGGTCGAGCACCTCCAGGCCCCACTGGTACTGGGGGTCCGAGACGCGGTCGTAGGTCTGGGCGTCCCACTCGCGGGGACCGGTGTTCATCGAGTCCGGGGCGCTCACAGCAAGGTGGTCACCGGGCCGGCGTCGGCCTTCCCGGCGTCCTCGAAGGCATCGATCTTCTCGCCCCGCTCCAGCGTCATCGCCACGTCGTCGAGCCCGTTGATCAGTCGATGCTTGATGTCCTCGTCGATCTGGAACGGAAAGACACCGTCCTTCGTGTTGACGGTCTGGTCGTCGAGGTCGATGCGCGCCTCGCCGGCGGCGGCGACTGCTCGGCAGTGCTCCTCGTCGAGGATCACCGGCAGCAGCCCGTTCTTGGTGCAGTTGGAATAGAAGATGTCGGAGAACGACGGAGCGATCACGGCATCGAAGCCGAAGTCCTTGAGACCCCAGACCGCGTGCTCGCGGGAGGAGCCGGAGCCGAAGTTCCGGCCGGTGACCAGGATCGGGTGCGGCTCGAGCTCGACCTCGCCCGAGCGGAACCAGTCGTAGAACAGGAACTCGCCGTAGCCAGTGCGCTCGATCCGCTTCAGGAACTGCTTGGGCATGATCTGGTCGGTGTCGACGTCGTTGCGGTCGAGCACCGCGACGCGGCCCTCGATGATTTCGATCGGGTCGACCGGCATGCTCAGCTCCAGTCCCTGATGTCGACGAAGTGGCCCTCGACGGCCGCGGCGGCGGCCATCTTCGGGCTGACCAGGTGAGTGCGGCCGCCGGCGCCCTGGCGGCCCTCGAAGTTCCGGTTCGAGGTGGAGGCGCAGCGCTCGCCCGGCTGCAGGATGTCCGGGTTCATCCCCAGGCAGGCGGAGCAGCCCGACTCGCGCCACTCGAAGCCGGCGGACTGGAAGACATCATCCAGTCCTTCGGCCTCCGCCTCAGCCTTGACCTGCTGCGAGCCCGGCACGACCATGCCGCGCAGGCTGGATGAGATTTTCCGGCCGTCGAGCAGCGAGGCCGCCTCGCGCAGGTCGGAGATCCGCGAGTTGGTGCAGGAGCCGATGAAGATCCGGTCGAGCGGGATCTCGGTCATCGGCGTGCCAGGCCGCAGGTCCATGTAGGCGAGGGCGCGCTCTGCCGCCTCGCGGTCCGCCGGCGAGTCCATCCTGCCGGGGTCGGGGACCGCGTCGGTCACCTGGACGACCATCCCGGGCGTCGTCCCCCAGGTCACCATCGGCGAGATCGAGGCGGCGTCGGTCTGTACCTCCGTGTCGAAGCTCGCTCCCTCGTCGGTGGGCAGCTGACTCCATCGCGCCACAGCGGCATCGAAGTCATCCGGGGCGCCGGGCTTGCCGCGGATGTATTCGAAGGTCGCCTCATCGGGGGCCACCATTCCCGCGCGGCCGCCCCCCTCGATCGTCATGTTGCAGATCGTCATGCGGTTCTCCATCGAGAGGCCGCGGATGGCCTCCCCGGCGTACTCGACGGCGTGGCCCTGCATCCCACCGACTCCCAGCCGGCCGATCGTGGCGAGGATCAGGTCCTTGGCCGTGACGCCGAAGCCGAGCTCGCCGGAGTAGTCGATGCGCATCGTCTTCGGCTTTCGCTGGACCAGGCACTGAGTCGCGAGGACGTGCTCGACCTCGGAGGTGCCGATGCCGAACGCCAGTGCACCGAAGGCTCCGTGGGTTGAGGTGTGGGAGTCGCCGCAGACGATCGTCATTCCGGGTTGGGTGACGCCGAGCTCGGGACCGATCACGTGCACGATCCCGCGGCGGTCCGAGCCGAGGGAGTAGAGCGGGATGCCGAACTCCTCGCAGTTTCTCTCCAGGGCCTCGACCTGCTTGCGCGACAGCTCGTCGGCGATCAGGCGAGCGGCGGGCGTGCCGTCCGTGGGCACGTTGTGGTCCGCCGTTGCCAGGGTCTTGTCGGGCCGGCGAACCGGCCGCCCGGCCAGACGGAGCCCGTCGAACGCCTGCGGCGAGGTGACCTCGTGGACCAGATGGAGGTCGATGTAGATCAGGTCGCGGTCTACCTCGTGCGCGTCCCAGATCTTCTCGAACAGGTTCTTCGCCATCTCGTCTCCTAGCCTCGCCTCAGGCCTGCGGCGACGACCGCGATCAGGCGCGTCTCCGCGGATCCATTGTTCTCGAAATGGTGCGGCAGGTCGGCGTCGAAGGTGACGCTGTCTCCCTCCTGGAGCTCGTGCCGCTGGCCGTCGATGAAGAGCTCGACCTCGCCCTCGAGCACGACCGCCGTCTCGCGGCTGCCCGGCTCGTGAAGCGGTGGGTCGTCCAGGCCACCGGTTACCGAGCCCGGCGCGAGCGTATGGACCGAGACGTCGGCGCGCTGTCCGGGCAGTGGCGGGGTGAGCTCCTCAACCCGGTGCCCGCGCCGCCGGCGCGTCCTCCCCTCCCCTGCGCGAACGATGACGACGTGGCGATCCTCGTCCAGCCGCAGCAGCTGCGAGAGGGTCAAATCCAGGCCGGCGGCGATCTTCTGCGCGACCGCCAGCGTGGGACTGGTCTCGCCCCGCTCTACCTGCGAGAGCATCGGCGCGCTCACGCCGCTCCGCTCGGCCAGATCCCGCAGCGAGAGGTCCATCCCCTCTCGGAGTCGCTTCACGCGGGCGCCGACCGTCCCCTCGGTGGTGACGACGGTGCCGTTGGCGGTCTTCGCGGTCGCGGCTGCCAAGATCGCCGTACGCTATCACGTACGATCGTATGCAGCTCGCTCGGCGGCTTCCCTCTCCGTGTAGGAGTCGACCAACGTGACCACCCCGTCGTCGACGGTCCAGATGGTCCCGCCGCGGTTGGCGACGACCGGGCTACCCGGCTCGATCTGCGCCCGGCCGATGGTGAGCGCCAGGACCCGGCCATCGAGGTCGACCAGATCCTCGAGCTCGATCATGTAGCTGTGGAACGGCCGCGTCCAGTCCCGCCACAGTGTCCGGTAGCCATCTATCCCCCATGCCGTCTCGTGGATGCCGCTGTAGCTCGGACCGTTCAGCACGGTCTTCACGTCAGGCGAGAGGATGACCCGGAGCTTCGCCTCCACGCGGTCCATCGCCTTCTCGTCGCGGGTGAGCGCGGCGACGTCGCCGACCAGGTCGTAGACCGAACGGACGAGTTCGACGTTCGTCCGGGACATACTCAGCCCGAGCGTTCGGCGGGTTCCAGCACGACCACAGGAATCTGCCGGTCCGTGCGGCGCTGGTAGCTCTCGTAATCGGGGTAGGCGTCGGCCATCATCCGCCAGAGCCGCTCGCGCTCCTCGCCGGTTGCGTCGCGGGCGCGGACGCGCCGCTTCTCGCCCTGCCACCAGGCGGTGGTTTCGGGGCGCGCCTTCAGGTTGTGGTACCAGGCGGGATGTCGGTCGGTGCCCCCCTTGGAGGCGATCAGGACGAGGTTGTCGCCGTCCGGCTTGCAGAGCAGCGGATGTGTTCGGCGCTTGCCGGACTTGCGCCCTACCGACTCGATCAAGACAACGGGAACACCGTACGCGGTGCCGCCGATCCGGCCGCCGCTCGCCTTGTAGACGGCGGTGTGGAAGTCGGTGAACCGCTCCCAGAACCACCAGAGAGGCGAGGTCGACTTCGGCGCCGGCGGCAGGACGTTCGGCAGCTTCACGGCCCGGCCCAGACTAACTGTGTCGAATCCATCCGGCGTCCGGACGTAAGTCGACGCAGAAGGCCTGGGGCACCCTCTTCGGAGCCGGTTTTGGGCCCTACGGACCCGGCGTGCGCTCCACGGCGGCGTCGGCGGTCGCCTCCTCCGCCTCGCGGATCGCGACGCCCTCGAGGGCGTTCGAGATCGCGCGGACGAAGGCGCGCGCCGAGGCCTCGAGCACATCGGTCGCGACGCCCTGGCCGCTCGCCAGCCTGCCGTTGGCGCGGACCGAGACGCTCACCTCGCCGAGCGCGTCGGTGCCGCCCGTGACGGCCTCGACCTCGTAGCGCTGTAGCTCGGCGTCGGTCGCGGTCGCCTCGCGAATCGCGCCGAAGATCGCGTCGACCGGTCCGTCGCCGGAGGCCTGCGCGACCGACTCCTCGCCGCTCGGCAGGACGACGCTCACGCGCGCCTCGGGGGCGCGCTCGGAGCCGGCCTCGACCTCGAACCAGCCGAGGTTGTAGGCCTGCGCGGACTCGCGCATCTCGTCGGAGACGATCGCCTCGAGGTCGAGCGCCGTGACCTGCTTCTTCTTGTCGGCGATCTCCTTGAAGCGCTTGAACGCCTGGTTGAGCGCCCCGCCCTCCACCTTGAAGCCGAGCTGCTGCAGAGCATCCTGGAGAGCGTGGCGACCGGAGTGCTTGCCGAGCACGATCGAGTTCGACTCGAGGCCGACCTCGGTCGCATCCATGATCTCGTAGGTCGAGCGCTCCTTGAGCACGCCGTCCTGGTGAATCCCGGACTCGTGGGCGAAGGCGTTGCGCCCCACCACCGCCTTGTTCGGCGGCACGGAGTAGCCGGTCAGGCGCGAGACCATGCGACTCGTCCGGGCCAGCTCACGAGTGTCGATGCCGGTGTCCAGGCCATGCACGTCACGGCGGGTCCTGAGCAGCATCACGATCTCCTCGAGCGAGCAGTTGCCGGCTCGCTCGCCGATGCCGTTGACGGCGCACTCCACCTGCCGAGCACCGGCGAGTACGCC
>JBKPLC010000058.1:0-32105 GCA_046731495.1 Actinomycetota bacterium
CCTGCAGCTGCGCACCCACTACCTGAATGCACGCCAGACGATCAGCCGGCTGCTGGCCTGGCGGGTGGTTCCGGTCGTGAACGAGAACGACACCACGGCGACCGACGAGATCACCTTCGGGGACAACGACTTCCTCGCGGCGCAGGTGGCGATCATGCTCGAGGCGCGACTGCTCGTGCTCCTGACGGACCAGGCGGGTCTCTACACGAAGGACCCTCGGCGTCACGACGACGCCGAGTTCGTGTCCGAGGTGACCGACGAGTCCCAGCTCGGCGCCTATCAGATCGGCGAGCACACCTCGCCCTTCGGTCTCGGCGGGATGCGGAGCAAGGTCGCGGCGGCGGGGATGGCCGGCGCCTCCGGGATCGCTGCCGTGATCTGCGACGGGACCGCGGCGGGGACGCTCCGAGCGGCGGCCGCGGGTGAGCCGACCGGCACGCGCTTCGAGCCCCATCCCGAGCGGACCTCCAGCTTCAAGCTCTGGCTCCGTTACGCCAAGCCGAGCCACGGGACGCTCCGCGTCGACGACGGCGCCGCGCGAGTCCTCCGCGAGAGCGGCAGCAGCCTGCTCCCGGTCGGGATCACCGAGGTAGAGGGCGAGTTCGAGGCGGGGGACGCGGTCGAGGTGGCGGCCGACGGCAAGACGATCGGCAAGGGCATCGTCAACTACTCGGCCGGCGAGCTCCGCCGCATCAAGGGTCTGCGCACCGACAAGGTGCGCGAGCTGCTCCCGCATGCCTCCGAGGAGGCGGTGCACCGCGATTACTTCGTGTTGACCTGATTCATCTGGGATAGGGTCGGGCTCGATGCCTCGACTGGGGAGAAGGGGCGGTCTCGCGTGCGTTGCCGGAGCACTCATGTCGCTCGGTTCGGCGACTACCGCTTCCTCGGCTTCGGGGCTGACGCTCGGTCAGCTTGCACCCATGCCGGCTCCCGCCTGCGAGGTTGCTCCCTACGACATGCTCCAGCCGACCGTGACCTCCGGGAACGCCTACGTGGTGCCGTCAACAGGAGGCATCACGGCCTGGACGGTCACCGCTTGGAGTACCAACGCGTCGATCGCCCCGGCGGCTCAGTCGATGGCCTTGAAGGCGTTCCGAAAGGTCGCTGACCCCGGCACGTACATGGCCGTCGGGCACGAGGCCACGCACAATCTCGTCCTCGGCCTCAACACATTCGGGGCGAATCTCAAGGTCAAAGCGGGGGACGTCCTGGGAGCCAACATCACCGGGGGCGGAGCGTGCGTTTTCAATGCCCCCGGGGATCACGCCCTCTTCCTATTCGGTGGGAATCTCGCCGATGGCGCGTCGGCGACCTTCGACACATCCGACGATGATCGGGTCAACCTCCGCGCCGAGGTCACCCCCACGAGCGATTTCGCGATCGGCAAGGTCAAGGCCCAGCCGAACGGCACCGCGATGGTGACGCTGACCCTGCCGAACCCAGGGGAACTCTCGGTCGGCGGCAAGGGCGTCAAGGGCTCGGTGAGTGCGGTCCGCGCGAAGCGCGTCAAGGCCGGGAAGGTGAAGGTCGTGATCGGGGCCAAGGGCAAGAACGCCCAGAAGCTGAGTGAGAGCGGCAAGGTGACGGTGAAGCCGAAGATCACCTTCACGCCGACGGGCGGCAGCCCGCATACGGAGAAGAAGAAGGTCAAGCTCCGCCGTAAGTAGCGTGAGGTCCGGCTTGCCGGACTTCGCTCTCTTCAGACCCCTGCTCGACGAGCCGCGCTTCCGGCCTCAGGCGCTGGGCGGGTTCCTCGCCCAGCTCAGCCAGGGCGGCGCGGGTCTGGCGCTGATCCTGTTGATTCAGCAGCAGCGCGGCTCGCTGGGACTGGCGGGAGCGGCGCTCGCCGGGTTCGTGATCGGAGCGGCGATCGCCCGGCCGATCCAGGGCCGGCTGATCGACACGCGGGGTCCGCGCTACGTGCTGTTCGCGATCGCGATCACCCATACCGCCGCCCTGCTGGTCCTGGTGCCGGCGGCTCGATCGGATCTGTCGGGTGTGGTGCTCGTCGTGCTGTCCCTGGCCGCCGGTCTCGGCCTGCCGCCCGTGTCGCAGACCCAGCGAATGGTCTGGGCGGACCTGGCGGGCGAGGATCGCACCACCGTCTACAGCGCCATCGGGATGATCCAGGAGGGGTCGATCCTGACCGGGCCGTTACTGGTCGGAGTGCTGGCCGGGTCCGCGTCTCCGTCCGCGGCACTGATCGTCGTGGCCCTGGCTTCCTGCGCCGGCCTGGTCTGGCTAGGCGCGTCGGTGCCCGCGGCGCCGCGGGACTCCGTTGAGCAGACGGGACGCGGACCGTTGCGGGAACGCGGCGTGCGCGTTGTGCTCGCGCTCGAGTTCCTCTTTGGAGTGGCGCTCGGTGGGGTCGAGATCGGTGTGCCGGCGCTGGCGACCTCTCGGGGCCACCCCTCCGCGGCCGGCTTCCTGCTCGCTCTGACTTCCATTGGGGGCATAGCCGGTGCATTGGTTTACGGCGGTCGTAGCTGGGCCTCGGCCCCGCGGAGCCGGCTCGTCATCTTGCTCGCATTGAGCGCGATCGGCTTCGCTCTGCTCATCCCCGTCGATGACCTCGTCCTAGCCGGCGCCGTCCTCCTCGTGCTCGGAACCGTGCTCACACCCGTGCTGACCACACTGATCGTGCTCCTCGATCTCGCCTCGTCGCGCTTCCTGGCCGAGGCGTTCGGGTGGTCCTCGACCTCGAGCGCCGTCGGCAGCGGGATCGGCGCCGCAGTGATCGGCGTGCTCGCCCAGCACCACGGCGCGGGTCCGGCGTTCGGGATTGCGGCGGGCGGCTGCGCATTGGCGCTGCTCGTCGCAGTGGCCTCCACCGCGCTTCCCGAGACTGGCCAGCCAGCCAGTCCAAAGCCCGAGTACTAGAGTCCCGGTCGATGGGTTCGGGAGAGGAAGCCGCCTCGGTGCTGAGTGACGCTCAGCAGGCGATCCTGACGGCGATCTGCGACACAGTCGTACCCTCGCTGCCGCGCGATCGCGACCCGGAGGGCCTCTGGGGTCGGAAGGCGAGCGACATCGGGGTTGACCTCGGCGCGGCGCAGCTGATCTCCGAGATCCCGGATCCCGAGCTTCTCGGCGGGATCCTGATGCTGATCGACGCGATCGGCGGCCAGGGGATCACCCGCGCTCCCTCGCAGGAGTCGCGCGAGCAGATCCTTCGCAACACGGCGCTCTCCGATCCGAGGGCGGCAGCCGGGGTGGCGTCGTTGATCGGGATGACGCTCTTCCTGCATTACGGGGCGCCCGATCCGCAGACGGGCAAGAACCCGAACTGGGAGACGTTCCGCTACCCGGGTCCGATCTCAAGACCCCCGGATGCCGAGAAGCCGCTCAAGGTCCACGAGCCCGCGGGCTCCGAGGAGACACTCGAGGCCGACGTCTGCATCGTCGGCTCCGGTTCCGGCGGCGCCGTGGTGGCGGCGGTGCTCGCCGAGCGCGGGCTGGATGTAGTGGTGCTCGAGGCCGCCGGTTACTACAACGAATCCGACTTCGATCAGCTCGAGCTGCCGGCCTACCAGCGGAGCTTCTGGCGCGGCGGCCCGACTCCGACCGCCGACGGCAACGTCAGCCTGGTCGCCGGCACCACGCTCGGCGGCGGGACGACGATCAACTGGACCAACTGCCTGCGGACCCGACCCTGGGTGCGCGAGCAATGGGCGAAGGAGCACGGCCTGGAGGGCGTGCACGGGCCCGAGTTCGACCGGCACCTCGACGCGGTCATGGGGCGGATCAACGCGAACGACCGATGCAGCGACCTGAATGGGACCCAGCAACGGCTGCGCGAGGGCGCCGAGGCGCTCGGCTGGAGCTTCGAGACGATCGTCCGCAATACCGACCCGGAGGCTTACACGCCGGAGACGGCCGGCTACCTCGGCTTCGGCGATCAGTCCGGCTCCAAGCAGAGCGCGGACCGCACCTGGCTGGCGGACGCGCAGCACCACGGCGCCCGCTTCCTGACCTTCACCCGGGGGACGAAGGTGCTGACCGAGGGGGGTCGGGCGAGCGGCGTCCAGGCCGTCTGGCAGGCGCCGGACGGGCGCGCGGCGCAGGTCACGGTCAAGGCTCCGAGGGTCGTGGTGGCCTGCGGTTCGCTGGAGTCGCCGGCGCTGCTGCTCCGCTCGGGGATCGGCGGCCCCGCGGTGGGGCACAACCTGCGGCTGCATCCGTCGAGCGTGGTGGGCGGCGCCTACGGGACCGACCAGCAGGCCTGGTGGGGACCGCCACAGGCGGGTCTGTGCGACGAATTCGCCGACACCGGCGAGGGCTACGGCTTCCTGATCGAGACCGCGCAGTACGCGCCCGGTCTGATCGGCTCGGCGACGCCCTGGATCAATGGCGCGGACCACAAGCAGCGCATGGAGGAGTTCCGCTTCACGGGGACCTTCATCTCGCTCACGCGCGATCGTGGCTCCGGCCAGGTGACCGTCGACGCCAACGGTGAGTCACTGCCGATGTACGCGGTGACGGACCCGATCGACCTCGAGAACCTGCGGAAGGGGATCGAGGTTCAGATTCGGCTGCACGAGGCGGCCGGCGCGCATCAGATCGGTCCTCTCGCGGAAGGCGCGCCGACCTGGCGGCGCGGCGACGACCTCGAGGCCTTCATCGCAGGGGTCAAGCGGATCCCGTTCCGCGCCGGCGGCTACAAGCTGTTCAGCGCCCACCAGATGGGTACCTGCCGGATGGGGACCGATCCGCAGACCTCCGTCGCCGGACCGTTCGGCGAGCTGCACGACACGAAGGGCGTGTGGATCGGCGACGGCAGCGCCTTCCCGACCTCCTCCGGCACCAACCCGATGATCTCGATCATGTCGCTCGCCCACCGCACGGCCGAGGCGATCGCGGAGGACGCGGGTGCGACGGCGGATGAGAAGGCCGCGGCGGCGCCCGCCTAACCTGATCTTGGAACGAGAGAGGAGCACGACTTGGCTACTGAGACCGCGGCACCCACGCAGGTAGGCCATCCCAGCCAGGAGATCGCCCGCGACCGCCTCTACATCGGAGGAGAGTGGGTCGAGCCCGCGGGGGATGGGACGATCGAGGTGATCGATTCGACCACCGAGGGGGTGATCGGTCGGATTCCGGAGGGCACGCCCGAGGACGTGGATCGCGCCGTCAAGGCCGCCCGGGCGGGATTCGAGGTCTGGCGCGAGGTGCCGGTCGAGCAGCGGGTCGAGGCGTGCATGGGGATCAGCGCCGCGCTGGCAGAGCGGGCCGACGAGATCGCTTCGCTGATCGCGGCCGAGGTCGGCATGCCGCTGATGCAGGCGCGCACGATCCAGGCCGGGCTGCCGGCGATGGACTTCGGCTCGATGGGACAGGTGGCGAACGAGGTCGCCTGGGAGGAGCAGATCGGGAACTCGCTGGTGGTCCGCGAGCCGGTCGGCGTGGTCGGCTGCATCACGCCCTGGAACTACCCCCTGCATCAGATCTGCGCCAAGGTCGGGCCGGCGCTCACGGCCGGTTGCTCGGTGGTGGTCAAGCCGAGCGAGGTGACCCCGCTGACCTCCTTCATCCTCGCGGAGATCGTCGACTCGCTCGGGCTGCCGGCCGGGGTCTTCAACCTGGTCACCGGCTACGGCCCGGTGGTGGGGGAGGCGATCGCCGCCCACGACGACGTCGACATGGTCTCGTTCACCGGCTCGACCCGGGCCGGGCGCAGGGTCGCGGAGGTCGCTGCCCAGACGGTCAAGCGGGTCGCGCTCGAGCTCGGCGGCAAGTCGGCGAACGTGATCCTCGATGACGCCGACCTGAAGACGGCCGTCGGCTACGGCGTGGCCAACTGCTACCTCAACTCCGGGCAGACCTGCAGCGCGCACACCCGGATGCTGGTGCCGCGCGAGAAGCTTGCCGAGGCGGAGCAGATCGCTGCGGCCGTCGCGGAGAAGGCGAGGCCCGGCGA
Source organism: Actinomycetota bacterium (assembly GCA_046731495.1). Classification (GTDB taxonomy): domain Bacteria; phylum Actinomycetota; class Thermoleophilia; order Solirubrobacterales; family 70-9; genus DASUPK01. The sequence goes on from JBKPLC010000058.1 coordinate 5,921, forward strand.
TCCCTTCGAGGAGGGGACGCGGCTGGGGCCGCTCGTCTCCGACGCTCAGCGCGAACGGGTTCGCGGCTACATCGAGAAGGGCCAGGAGGAGGGCGCCAAGCTGGTCACCGGGGGCGTCGAGGCACCGGAGGGGTTGGAGAGCGGTTACTTCGTCCGGCCGACGGTCTTCTCCGAGGTGAAGCCGGACATGGCCATCGCCCAGGAGGAGATCTTCGGGCCTGTGCTGTCGATCATCCCCTACGAGGACGAGGACGAAGCGGCGGAGATCGCCAACTCGACCATCTACGGGCTCGACGGCGGCGTCTGGTCGGCCGATCCCGAGCGGGCGAAGGCGTTCGCGCGGCGGATGCGAACCGGACAGGTCCAGATCAACGGGGCGACCTTCAACCCGATCGCGCCCTTCGGCGGCGTGAAGCAATCCGGCAGTGGCCGGGAATACGGCCGCTTCGGGCTCGAAGAGTTCCTGGAAGTCAAGAGCATCCAGATCTAGAGTTCGCTCGGTTCGCTCTGGCTGGGAGTCGGGTAACCGCCTCCTGAGAAAGCTGAGAGCGAAAGGAGTCGAGAACGATGGCGAACGAGCTGCAGGGCAAGCGAATCGCCTTCCTGATGGCCAATGAGGGTGTCGAGCAGGTCGAGTACTTCGAGCCGCGCAAGGCGGTCGAGGAGGCCGGCGCCGAAGTCGATGTGGTCGCGACCGAGTCGGGACAGGTGCAGGGCTTCGAGCATCTCGACAAGGCCAAGACCTGGGACGTCGACAAGACCACCTCCGAGGCGAGGGCCGACGACTACGACGGCGTTGTGCTGCCCGGTGGGGTCGCAAACCCCGACAACCTGCGGACCGACAAGGACGCCGTCCGGTTCCTCCGCGAGTTCTTCGCCGCGGGCAAGCCGGTCGGCGCGATCTGTCACGCGCCATGGACGCTGGTGGAGGCGGACCTGGTCGACGGCCGGAAGCTGACCTCTTACCCGAGCGTGCAGACCGACATCCGCAATGCCGGCGGCAACTGGGTCGACGAGGAAGTGGTCGTCGACTCCGGCCTGGTCACATCCCGCAAGCCGGACGACATCCCGGCGTTCAACTCCAAGATCGTCGAGGAGTTCGCCGAGGGCGTCCACGAGGAACAGAGGGAGAAGGCGCAGACCGGCTCATAGAGCTGGCGGCGCGGTGGCGGTCCCATGATCACCAGGGAGATCCGACGAGGTGAGTTGTTCGCGGATCGCTACCGCGTGCTCCGCCGTCTCGGCGCCGGCGGCATGGCGACGGTGTGGCTGGCCGAGGATGAGCGCCTGGGCCGTGAGGTCGCGATCAAGCGGCTCAAGACCGATGCGCCCGAGGAGAGCCTGAAGCGATTCAGGCGGGAGGCGCGGCTGGGGGCCACGCTCAACCACCCGAACCTGGTGTCCGTGTTCGACACCGTCGCGACGGACGAGGGGGCGCTGATCGTGATGGAGTACGTCCCCGGCAGATCGCTCGAGGAGCTCGAGGCGGAAGGTCCGATGGAGCCGAGCGCGGCGGTTTCCATACTGCGCGGCGCTGCGGAGGCCCTCGATCACGCTCACCGGCAGGGCGTGGTTCATCGCGACATCAAGCCGGCGAACATCCTCGTCCGCGAGGACGGGACGGTGAAGGTGGCGGACCTCGGAATCGCGCGGGCTGTGGATGCCACGCAGATCACGGCGGAGGGCAAGGTGATCGGGACGGCCACCTATATGGCGCCCGAGCGCTTCACGGCGGCCGGCGCGGGCCGTGCGGAGAGCGACATCTACTCTCTCGCCGCCGTCGCCTATGAGGTGCTCTCCGGAGCCTCGGTCGAGGTCGAGGCCGGACACGCTCCCGATCGCCTGACGCTGGCCGAGCGCTGGCCGGACGCGCCGAGCGCGGCATTTGCGGTGATCATGCGAGGGCTCTCTCCTGACCCCGAGCGGCGGCCGCGGTCCGCCGGGGAGCTCGTGGACGAGCTCGAGGACGCGCTGCACCGCGGAGAGCAGGACACACGGCCGGTCACGGCGCCGTTCGAGCCGCCCCTACCGCGCCGTCCGCCGCAGTGGACGCGCGGGATGACTCGTGATGTCGGCCGCGTCCCTCGCCGGCGATCGCGCGCGGGAGCGGTGCTGGCGCTGGCGCTCGTGGTCGTAGCCGGTCTCGCTGCGGCGGGGATCGCGCTAGTGGGCGGCGGCTCTGGCGGGGAGAGCCCGAAGAAGGAGGCCAAGGCTGCGAAGAAGGACCGGGGATCGTCGGGCACGTCGGGCAAGTCCACCGAGAGCGACTCCGGCGAGGCCGTCGCCCCAGCGCCCGCCGTCTCTGAGCCGACCGGTGCGTCTTCGGCCGACGGCGCCGCCCTCAATGCCCAGGGATACGAGCTGATCAACGCGGGGCGCCCCGACGAGGCGGTGCCGATCCTGCGACAGGCGGTCGCGTCCTTCCCGGAGGGCACAACCGACATCAACTACGCCTACGCGCTCTACAACCTCGGGAACGCGCTGCGGCTGTCGGGTCACCCCGAGGAGGCGATTCCGATTCTCGAGCGGCGGCTCCAGATCCCGAACCAGACCTCGACGGTCGCCGCGGAGCTGGCGCGCGCCCGCGCCGAAGCCGAGACGGACTGAGCGCTAGCGCGGTCCGGCCTCGATCGCCGCCCGCACCTCTTCCAGCCTGGGCGGTGACTCGAGGCTGGTCAGGACCCAGGTCGCGCCCGCCGACTCCCACGGCTCGGGGTCGGCACCCGGATCAATCTCGACTACCAGGTCGAACGGGCCGTCTCGATCGCCGCGGAGGTCGCGAAGCTCGCTCCCGAGCTCCGCGAGATCGTCGGGCCCGGTCAGGCCGATCGGGAAGTACCCATCCCAGCGCGCCGCGCGCCGCAGCGGACGCCGCTTCGGCCAGCGGCCTGCCACCCAGACGGGGATCCGGGGCTGCTGGATCGGGGTCGGCTCGAAGTCTCCGGCCCAGAGGGCCGTGAGCCGCTCCAGCCCCTGGTCGAGAAGCTGAGCTCGCTCGCGCGGATCGACGACCTCGCCGAACGGCTCGAGCTCGTTGCGATCGGCGCCGAGACCGACTCCGAAGGTCAGCCGGCCGCCGCTCAGGTGGTCGAGCGTCACGGTCTCCCGCGCAACCTTCTGCACCCGGCGTCGTGAGAGCGGCGTGACCATCGGGCCGATCCGGAGCCGGCTGGTGGCGCAGGCGACTGCGGCGAGAGCGATCCAGACGTCCGCCACGGCCCGGACCGGGGGCTCGTAGTTGACGTGGTCCCAGAGGAAGAGCCCATCCCAACCGCGCTGCTCGGCGTCGCGGGCGAGCTCGGCGAGCAGGCTCGGTTCGACCAGCTCGTCGAAGGGGGCGACGAAGATCCCCCGCTTCGCGCTCATGGCTTGACGCTATCGGAGGCCGCCACCGCGGTCGCATGATCGCGGGGCCGCCCCTCTAAAGTTTCGGACGTGGCCACCGCAACGAAATCTGTCGCCGAGGTCTGTCGTGAGGCGAAGGACGCCTCGCATCTGCTCGCGCGCGCCACTCGGGACGAGAAGGACGGGTGCCTGCGCGACCTGGCCGATCGGATCGACGGCAGCGTCGAGGCGCTGCTCGACGCGAATCGGGCAGATGTCGAGGCGGGCCGCGAGCAGGGCCTGAACGAGGCGCTGATCGACCGCCTCACGCTCACCGAGGCGCGGGTGGCCGAGATGGCCAAGGGCGTGCGCGAAATCACCGATCTGGATGACCCAGTCGGCGAGGTGGTGGAGGAGTGGACGCTCCAGAACGGACTTGATGTGGCGAAGAAGCGGGTGCCGATCGGGGTCGTGGCAGTGGTGTATGAGGCCCGGCCGAACGTGACCATCGATGCCGCTGCGCTCTGCCTGAAGAGCGGCAATGCGGCGGTCCTGCGCGGCTCGAGCAGCGCGGAGAGCTCGAACGCCTTTCTCGCCGGGTTGATCGCGGATGCGCTTGCTGCCGCCGAGTTGCCGGCCGCATCCGTGTCGTTGCTCTCGGGCGGTGGGCACGAACAGCTCAGCGAGCTGGCAACCGCGGAAGGGTTGGTCGATCTGATCATTCCGCGCGGCGGCGAGGGCTTGAAGAACGCGCTGAAGAGCGTCGCGAAGGTGCCGGTGATGTACGCGGCTGCGGGCAACTGTCACGTGTACGTGCACCAGGACGCGGACCTCGGGATGGCCGAGGAGATCGCCTACAACGCGAAGGTGCAGCGGCCGGGGGTCTGCAACGCGGCGGAGACGCTGCTGGTTCACAGGGACGTGGCCGGGGAGCTGCTGCCCAGCCTGCTGGAGAAGCTGAGCGGGGCCGGGGTGGAGCTGGTCGGGGACGACCGGACGCGCGAGTCGGCCGGCTCGGTCACCGTGGGCGAGGCGACGGAGGCCGACTGGGACACCGAGTACCACGGGCTGAAGATGGCGGTCGGCGTGGTGGACTCGCTGGGCGAGGCGATTGGGCACATCAACCGCCATGGCACGGGGCACTCGGACGCGATCGTCACCAACTCCGAGCAGGTGGGCGATGAGTTCACGGACGGTGTGGACTCCGCCGCCGTATATGTCAACGCGTCGACCCGGTTCACCGACGGATACGAGTTCGGGATGGGGGCGGAGATCGGCAACTCGACACAGAAGCTGCACGCGCGGGGTCCGATCGGACTGCGCGAGCTGACGACCACCAAGTACGTCGTGCACGGCAGCGGGCAGATCAGGGAGTAGGGACGTCGCTCGTCTCGGGGTCCTGGGCGGGGCCTTCAACCCGCCCCACGTCGGACATCTTCTCCTCGCCCAGGAGGCGCGCTGGCAACTCGGCCTGGACCGGGTGCTGCTGATGGTTACCGGTCGTGCGCCGCACAAGGAGATCGAGGACGATCCTGGCGCGGAGGTGCGGCTGGAGATGGCGCGCGCGGCGGCCGGGGGAGAGGACGCGGTTGAGGCCTCGGGGCTGGAGGTCGAGCGGGACGAGGTGTCGTACAGCTATCGGACACTGGAGCTGCTGGCCGAGGAGGAGCCGGATGGCGAGCTCTTCTTCCTGCTCGGCGCGGATATGGCGGCCGGGCTGGCCGCGTGGAAGGAGCCCGAGCGGGTGGTGGAGCTGGCGAAGCTCGGGGTGGTGCCGAGGCCGGGCGTGGGGCTCGGGGCGGTCAATTCGGCGCTGGAGCGGCTGGGTGCATCCGGCCGCGCGGAGATAATCGATATGCCACTTTGCGGAGCGTCCTCGACCACAGTCAGGCAGCGAGCTCGGGAGGGAAAGCCGCTGCGGCATCTGGTCCCGGATCCGGTGATCCAGCTCATCTCGGAGAGGGGGCTGTACCGGTGACGCGGGGCAAGGAGATCGGGCCGGAGGAGCTGGCGCGGCGGCTGGCGGCCATCGCGGACGACAAGGGGGCCAGGGATCTGGTCGCGCTCGACGTGCGGGACCTGGTTGGGTACACGGACTACCTGCTGATCGCGACGGCGCGGAACGAGCGACAGGCCAAGGCGATCCACGACGAGATCTACCACCGGATGAAGAGAGATGGGTGGCTGCCGGCGCGGGTCGAGGGTGAGCGGGAGGCGGAGTGGGTGTTGATGGACTATCTCGACTGCGTGGTGCACGTCTTCACGCGGGAGTTGCGGGACCGCTATCGGCTGGAGGTTCTCTGGGGGGAGGCGCCGCAGCTGGACCTGGACCTGGCCGGCGCGCGCGGCGCCGCGTAAGCGATTTTCGCTACTTGCGTGAATTAGCCGTCCGAGGGCGAATCTAGGGTTCCGCCCGTGTCCAAGGAGCGTTTCCGGCGCGCCTTGCGTGGCTACGACCCCGAGGAGGTCGATGCCGCGATCGAGGCGCGCGATGCGCGACTGGCCCGGCTCGAGCGGGAGGCACAACGGCTCGCCGAGCGGGTGGTGGAGCGGGAGAAGCGGTTGCAGGATGCGCTCAGGAAGCCGATGACCGCCGCCGTGAGCAAGGGGATCGAGGAGATCTACGGGCAGGCGCGGCGGCAGGCGACCCGGATCCGGATGAAGGCGCTGGAGGACGCGGTGCAGATGGCTGACCGGGTGACCGAGCTGACGCGGCTGCGCGACGAGCTGGGGACGAGGATCACGGAGCTGACGGATGTGGCGCGGGCGCGCCTCGGGATGGAGGAGGGCGCCCGGGCGCCGGGGGACGGACGGTATGCCGGGGAGGTTCAGGTCGAGATCGGTCCGCTCCGGGACTTCGCGCAGTTGACCATGTTCGAGGACGCCGCGGCCGGCGTCGATGGGGCATCCGACATCCGGGTGATGAGCTTTTCGGACAGGCGTGCGACGCTCTCGATGAACCTGGCGAGCCCTGTCGAACTGCTCCGGGAGCTGGAGGAGCGGGCGCCGTTCGACTTCGTGGTGCGGGACACGCGCCGCGACGGCCTTGTCCTCGACGTCGAGGACGACTCGGGCGAGCAGCAGGACCGCGCGGCTTAGCCAAATCCCGGCGTTACACTGGCCGCTGCCAACCGCTGGGGCTATAGCTCAGTTGGGAGAGCGTTCGGCTGGCAGCCGAAAGGTCGCGGGTTCGAGTCCCGCTAGCTCCATCAAAGCGACGCTTCAGCAGCTCGCCACCACAGATATCGCTGCGGCTCGAGGCAGAGCAGGGGCCCGGGCGGTGATTCCTCCCGATACGGCTCGTACTTCGCGCTGAGAGCCGCCAACCCAGCGGTCCCCTCCTCGACGGGGACGATCTCGACCCGCCCAACGGCCTGCACCCAGGCGAGCTCCTCCCAGTCATCCGAGTACCGATCCACGGTCAGCGCCGCCCGCGGATCCCGCCGCACGAACCGCAGCCGTGCCGGCTCCTCCGCGCGCTTCGGTTTCTTGTCGATGGCGCTCCAGATCCGTCCCTCCGCCACCGCGAACGTCACCGGCAGCACCCGCGGCGCCCCCTCGAGGTCGAGCAAGCCGAGCCGCGCCACCCTTGCCGTCTCGAGCAAGTTGTTTGCCCACGCAACTACCTCGGTAGGTTCCCTGTAAGCCACCCACTCACTGTAGGTCCACGAAAGGAGGCTCAATGCAGCTTGGAATCGGACTTCCAAACGCGGTGCCGGGAACCACCGGCAAGCAGCTCACCGACTTCGCCCGTGCCGCCGACCAGGCGGGCTTCTCCGTCCTCGGCACCATCGACCGCATCGTCTATCCGAACCTCGAGCCTCTCGTCACCCTCGCAGCGGCGGCGGCGGTCACCGACCGGATCCGTCTCGCGTCCAGCGTCATCCTCGGCCCGCTCCGCGCAAACGCCGCCCTCCTGGCCAAGCAGTTCCTCACCCTCGATGCGCTGGCCGGCGGCGGCCGTGCGGTTCTAGGGATCGGTGCCGGCGCTCGCGACGACGACTACAAGGTCAGCGACCTTCACATGAAGAACCGAGGCCAGTGGCTCGACTCAGCCTGCGAGGAGATCAACCGGACTTGGAGGGGCGAAGGCGACCTCGAGGCCAAGGTCGGCCCGCGGCCGAGCGGCGATGGCCCCATCCTGATCGTGGGCGGCGGCGTCAAGGCATCGTTCGAGCGGGGCGCAAAGTACGCGTCCGGCTGGATCCAGGGCGGCTCCGGCCCGGACCAATTCGTGGAGGACTCCAGGAACGTGGACGAGGCCTGGAAGAACGCCGGCCGCGACGACAAGCCGTACAAGATGGCTTTGGCGTATTTCTCACTCGGCCCCGACGCCGAGAAGAACGCCCACGACTACCTGCCGCACTACTACGAGTGGCTCGGCGAGGACACGGCCAAGATGATCGCGCAGAGCACACCCAAGGACGCGGACAGCGTCAAGCAGCTCATCTCCGCGTTCGAGGGAAACGGCTGTGACGAGCTCATTCTCTTCCCCTCATCGAGCGACCCCGAGCAGGTCACCCTGCTCGCCGAGGCCGCCGACCTCTAGCCGCTCGAACCCTCGCCACAGCGCTTGCGTTAGCAAATACCTGGCATTGGGTATCCGGCTCGCAGAACCTCACTAACCAGCCGCCCGCCGAACCGCGGCGCTGAATGTGAGCGTTTCGCCCGTGGTTCGGGGGCAGCAGGAAGGAGAGAAGATGGAATCTTCGAGGGTCGGAGCATCGTGGGTTCCAGCCGATCCGGGTCCCCTGGGGCTCGCCGGATTCGCCATGACCACGTTCGTCCTCAGCATGTTCAACGCGGATCTCGTGAACAAGGGCGGTGAGCCCGTCGTCCTGGGCCTTGCCCTTGCCTACGGGGGCATCGCACAGCTGCTGGCCGGGATGTGGGAGTTCCGTACCGGCAACACCTTCGGCGCGGTCGCGTTCTCGTCGTTCGGCGCCTTCTGGATCTCGTTCTGGGCGCTGGTGACCTTCTTCGAGGACTCGATTCCGGAGGAAGCGCTCGGAGCTTCGGTCGGTCTTTACCTGTGGGCCTGGGCGATCTTCACGGCCTACATGTTCATCGCCTCGCTCAGGACCACTGGGGCCGTCGCGCTCGTGTTCCTCCTGCTGACCATCACGTTCATCCTGCTGGCCGCCGGAAACTCCGGTGACCACACGAACGTGATCAAGTGGGGCGGCTACGTCGGTATCGCTACGGCGATAGCGGCTTGGTACGCGTCGTTTGCCGCCGTCATCAACTCGACCTTCGGCCGCACGGTGGCACCGGTGATGCCGCTGCAGGCCACGAGGCGAGAGGAGGTCGCAGAAAGGCGCTGAGAGGCACAGCATCGGCGGATGGGCGGCGCGCCAGATGTGGCCGCGCCGCCCTCGCCCTCGCCGCTCCGCGGGAAGCCCAAGACCCGAAAGCACAAGACTTAGAGACATAGCCAGGACTTAGGAGGACAGATGGCAACCAAAGTAAAGACAGAGGAACTCGAGAAGCAGCTCGAGACGCTGCTCGACGTCGAGAAGTTCCCGCCGCCGGAGGAGTTCCACAAGGAAGCCCTGATCCAGGATGAATCCATGTACGAGGAGGCGGCCAAGGACCCCGAGGCCTTCTGGATGAAGCAGGCGCAGGAGCTGGTGGACTGGGCCGAGGAGCCCACCGAGGCGCTCGACGACTCGGAAGAGCCCTTCTACAAGTGGTTCGCCGACGGCAAGCTGAACCTCTCCTACAACTGCCTTGACCGCCACGTCGAGGCGGGCAACGGCGACCGCGTCGCCTTCCACTGGCGCGGTGAAGAGGGGGAGGAGCGCGACATCACCTATGCGGAGCTGCACCGTGACGTGCAGAAGTTCGCCAACGCGCTCAAGGACCGCGGCATCGGCAAGGGCGACGTCGTCGGCATCTACCTGCCGATGATCCCCGAGGTTGTCATCTCGATGCTCGCCTGCGCGCGCATCGGCGCCCCTCACAACGTCGTCTTCGGCGGGTTCTCCCCCGAGGCCGTGCGGGAGCGCATGGAGTTCTCAGAGGCGAAGGCCCTGATCACCGTCGACGGCGCCCGCCGCAAGGGCAAGACCGCCCCCATGAAGAGCGCCGTCGATGAGGAGGAGATCGGGGACATGTCCTCGATCGAGACGATCTTCGTCGTGCGCGCCACCGGCGCCGACTGCGAGATGAAGGAGGGCCGCGACGTCTGGTTCCACGAGGCGATGGAGAAGGCCGAGGCCGAGTGCCCGCCGGAGCCACTGGACGCCGAGCACCCCCTGTACGTGCTCTACACCTCCGGCTCGACCGCGAAGCCGAAGGGCGTCCTGCACACCACCGGCGGCTACCTGGTCGGTGTCACGTTCACCCATCGCTACATCTTCGACATCAAGCCGGAGACGGACGTCTTCTGGTGCGCGGCCGACGTCGGCTGGGTGACCGGCCACTCCTACATCGTCTACGGGCCCCTCTCCAACGGGACCACCAGCGTGATGTACGAGGGCGCCCCGGACTATCCGGACAAGGACATCTGGTGGGAGATCATCGAGAAGTACGGCGTGACGATCCTCTACACGGCGCCGACCGCGATCCGCGCCTGCATCAAGTGGGGCGTGGAGTATCCGAACAAGCACGACCTCTCCTCACTGCGGCTGCTAGGGAGCGTCGGCGAGCCGATCAACCCGAAGGCGTGGCTCTGGTACTACGAGGTGATCGGCGGCGAACGCTGTCCGATCGTCGACACCTGGTGGCAGACCGAGACCGGCCACATCCTGATCAGCCCGCTCCCGGGCGTGACCGAGACGAAGCCGGGTTCGGCCACCAGGCCGCTGCCGGGCATGGAGGCCGCCGTGTTCGACGACGACGGCAACGAGGTCGAGGGCGACCAGGGTTACCTGGTCTTCCGCCGGCCGTGGCCGGGCATGCTCCGCACGTTGTACAAGGAGCCGGACCGCTTCAAGGAGACCTACTACTCCAGGTTCGGCGGCCACTACTACGTCGGCGACGCCGCGCGCAAGGACGAGGACGGCTACTTCTGGATCCTCGGCCGCGCGGACGACGCGGTGAACGTCTCCGGCCACCTCCTCTCGACCGCGGAGGTCGAGTCGGCGATCGTGTCCTATCCGAAGGTCGCCGAGAGCGCCGTGATCGGCGTGCAGGACGAGGACACCGGCCAGGCGATCGTCGGCTTCGTCACCCTCGAGGGCGATCTCGACGGCGACGACGAGCTCCAGAAGGAGATCAACGACCACGTCGCCAAGCGAATCTCGAAGATCGCCCGGCCGAAGCGGATCATCTGGGCAGGCGACCTGCCCAAGACCCGCTCCGGCAAGATCATGCGCCGGCTGCTTCGCGACATCGCCGAGGGCCGTGAGATGGGTGACGTCACCACGCTTCGTGACCCAGCTGTGATGGAGCAGCTCGAGGCGAAGGTCAAGGAGCGCCAGGCTCAAGAGGACTGAGCCGGGGACAACTGAAATCCGGTTTGCGCCGGGGGGCATTTAGCCCCCCGGCGTCTTTCTAGCTCGCCTCCTCGAAGGCCGGCTGCGAGGGCCGCCCCAGCCGGCCCTCGCTCACCAGCTCCTCGTCGATCGACAGGTGGGGCAGACGTCGATCGAGCCAGCCGGGCAGCGTCCAGGTGCGTCCGCCCAGCAGGTGCAGGACCGCCGGGAGGAGCAGGCTGCGAACCACGAACGCGTCCAGGAACACTCCGGTGGCGAGGCTGACGCCGAACAGCTTCAGGACCCGGTCGTCTCCCAGCGCAAAGCTCAGGAAGACGCAGACCATGATGGCCGCCGCCGCCGTGATCACCCGGCCGGTCGTCGCCACGCCGCCCACCACGGCCCGCGATGAGTCGCCGCCGCGCGCCCACTCCTCGCGGATCCGCGAGACGAGGAACACCTCGTAGTCCATCGACAGCCCGAAGATGATCGCGAACAGGAACACAGGGATGAAGGCGTCGATCGGCCCGCCCGTGATCCCGAGGAGCGACCCGAACCAGCCCCACTGGAAGATCGCGGTCACGACGCCCAGCGAGGCCCCGAAGGACAGCAGGTTCATGACCGCCGCCTGGATCGGGATCACGACCGAGCGGAACACGACCATCAGCAGCAGGGCCGCGAGCAGGACGACCACCGCGATGAAGATCGGCAGCTTCGACGAGAGTGTGCTCACGAAGTCGACGTCGTTGGCGGTTGGCCCGCCGACCAGCACCGTCGCGTGAGAACTCCGCTCAACCCCCGGGAGCACGTCGTCCCGCAGGCGGTTGACCAGATCGGTGGTCGCCTGATCCTGCGGCGCGGCGTTGGAGTAAGCCGAGAAGACCGCGGTCCGGCCGTTCTTCCCGTTGAGCTGGGGCTGCGAGACCGAATCCACGCCGTCCGTCCCGCGCACCGCGCTCACCACCTCGTCGAGCGCGGGGCTGTCACCGCTGCGCGGCAGTTCGGTCACGATCTGAAGCGGCCCGTTGAAGCCCGCGCCGAATCCCTCGGCCAGCAGGTCATAGGCCTGGCGCGTCGTCGTGCTCGGCGCGTTGTTGCCCGCGTCGCTCGACCCGGTGCGGAGGGAGAGCACGGGCGTGATCAGGATCGCCATGATCGCCACGCCGGCGATCGCGGCCGCCCACGGCCGCCGCTGCACGATCTCCGCCCAGCGCGGCCAGAAGCCGCCCCGTCCATCCGGACGTGGCTGCCGCCGCCGCTCCCGCCGGCCCAGCCTGCCCACGCGCGGGCCGAGCCAGCCGAGCAGGGCGGGGAGGAGGGTGAGCGCCGCAATCAACGTGAACAGCACGCCCAGCGACGCCGCGATTGCCATCCCGTTCAGGAAGCTGAGCCCGAGCGCGAACATGCCGAGCAGCGCGATGATCACCGTCACCCCGGCGAATACCACCGCCCTCCCGGCCGTGTCCATGGCCGCCGCGATCGAGTCCTCGAGTCCGACCCCGTTCCGGTAGTTCTCCCTGAACCGGGTGACGACGAAGAGGGCGTAATCGATCCCGACGCCGAGACCGATCATCACCGCGAGCTCGGTGGAGACGTCCGGCAGGTTGATGAAGTGCGAGACGAGCCCGATCAACCCGACGCCGGTCCCGAGGCCCAGCAGTGCGGTCATGATCGGCAGTCCCATCGCCACCAGCGAGCCGAACGTGATCAGCAAGATGACCACCGCGGCGAGCAGCCCGACCGCGGTGGCCGTGCCGAGTGACTGCTGCTCGGCCTGCTGGATCGCCTGACCGCCGAGCTCGACCTGCAGCGAGCCCGAGTCCACGGCCTGCGCGGTGTCGACCACCCGCTGCGCGTCGGCCTTGCTGACGTCGAAGCCGCGCTGGTCGAAGTTGACCTGCGCGAACGCGATCTGCCCGTTGGCGGAGACCTGACGGGCGCCCGCCGCGGAGTAGGGGCTGACGACGCTCGCCACATCGGGGAGCGTCGCCACCTTGGCCAGCATGGGCTGGATCCGGGACTGGACCGCCGGGTCCGTCACCTTCCCTTCCGTCGTCTTGAAGACGATCTGGTCCGTGTCGCCCGCCTGGGCCGGGAAATCACGCTTGAGGAGCTCCGTGGCGCGCTGCGACTCGGTGTTGCCGCTCGAGAAGTCGCTCGCGTACTTGGTCCCGACGGCGCTCGAGACGCCCAACACGGCGACGAGGGCGACGAGCCAGGCGACGATCACAGTCTTCCGGTGACCGGCGGACCAACGCGCCATCCGGGCGAGTGGTCCGCTGTGTTCTGTGGGTGTCTGGCTGGCGCTCATCCGGTGGCCTCCTGGGGTGGCGATATAGTGAGATTTACAACTAGCTTTGATCCAAAGATGCTTGAATACAATATAGCTTGAAGATCAAGCTTTATAGCACAGGGAGCCATGCCGGTAAAGACAGACACCAAGAAGCGCGAGTCCTCCGCTCAGGAGGCCACGGACCTCCTGCTCCTGCTCTCCGAAGTCCTGAGCGGGCTGAAGAAGCGGCGACCCGGCGCGGGCTCCAACGAGGACAAGCTGCGCGACGCGTTCGAGAAGTCGGAGCTGGGCCAGCGCCATGTCGCACCATTGCTCGCGCTCGTCCTCAGCGGTCCCTCCAGCGTGAGCGAGCTCGCGGAGCGAATCGGCCTCACGCCGGCGACGACCAGCCTGCTCGTCGGCGAGCTGAGTCGCGCCGGCTTCGTCGAGCGCCGCGAGGACGATGCCGACCGGCGGCGCACGATCGTGAGCATCGATCCATCGGTCGAGGAGCACGTGCGCCCAGCACTCGAGGGAACGCTCGCACCGCTGGCACAGGGCCTCGGCCGAATGTCAGCCGCCCAGAAAGCTCAGCTGATGGACGGCCTTCGGATACTCAGCGAGGAGCTGGGCAGCTCAGGCGGGAACGGCTCGGACTAGCCGCCTGGCTTGGCCGGATCCGGCCAGCCGCCATTCTCGAGATAGGTCTTCGCCCGGGTTGTTGCTGAGCGAATTCCCGGCGTTGCCTGATCCCACCACGTTCCGCTGGCCGATCCGCGGCTCCACTCCCTCGGGAATCGTCGTCCGGGATCGAGTCCTGCTTCGGCCCCTGCCATGGAGCCTCGTCGCCGGTGTAGTAGTTGACATCGAGGACGGCCCTGCGGCCACCCTTGTCCTGGATGCCGGTGATCTCGGCTGCGAACTTCTTGTCCCAGGGCCGCTGATAGCCCTTGTACATCGGGCCCTTCACTGCCGAGTCGAGGAACTTCCCGATCAATCCCACGCGGCCATCCTAAGAGCGGGGCGGACGCGTTTCGGCAGCTCTGGCCACAGGCGCCACCTGGCCCCGGAGAAGTTCCGGTTGGCGACGGTCGCGAATCCCTCCTCGTCCTCGCGGAGGGCCAGCAGCAGATGGGCGACCCGATCCGCGGGGGGCAGGTCGTCCGCCTCTCCGACCCGGACGCAGAAGCAATGAACCCGGTGCCCGCCGGGACGGACGAGGATCGCTCCCTCTTGGCCGACCAGCCACGCCCCCAGCCGGCCGCGCTGGAGCGCGAGCCCGGTCTCGGACAACAGGGCCCGCGAATCGTGACCCACGAGGTCCCCGAGCAGCCCCAGCGCTCGGCGCTCCGCCGCGGCGCCGCCGGGATCACCGATCGGCCTGACTCCCCGCGCGCCTCGGCGCGCCTGCAGGTGCAGCACCGCCACACCGTGCCCGAGGAAGATCGCCGAGACGGGGAACGCCAGCGGCTCGATCCAGGCGAGCAGCGCCGCCGGCACGCCGAAGGTGAGCACGACGCCGATGCTCCACAGCGTCCAGATCCGCCCCTCCTTAGCGAGAGTGCGCTCGCTGGCGCGCCGCCGCCACGGCATCGCGGCGGCCTCGGCGAGTATCGAAGCTTCCATCTACCCGCCGGCGATCGGACGACGCAGAACGACCAGATCCGCGTCCAGCGGCAGCTCACGCACGACCTCGGCGGACCCGTCCGGCAGCGTCGCGCTGGCGAGCATTCCCTCGTCCAACTCGCGCCGGAACGCTGAGATCGCGGCCTCCTGGGAGGCCAGGTCGTCCGCGGTCCAGCTGGCGAGCTCGGTGTGCCCCGTCCGGTCCAGCCTGATCAACCTCGACATGGCGTCTCCTTTCCTCGCTTGGATCGAATATACGCCGCGCCCTGGGCGTGGCCATGACGCCGGAGGTAAGTAAGGGCTTCGTACACTGGCCGCCGTGGGAGAACCCGAGACCAAGGACACGGCTCAGGCGGCCGACCGTTACGACCCTCAGGCGATCGAGCGCAAGTGGCAGCTCGTCTGGGACGCCGAGAACACATGGGTGGTGGCGAACCCAGGGGCTCCCGAATTCGACGAGTCGAAGCCGAAGAGCTACGTGCTCGAGATGCTTCCCTATCCGTCAGGCGAGCCCCACGTCGGCCACCTGAAGACCTATTCCGTCGGCGACGCGATCGCCCACTTCCGGCGCCGGCGGGGGTACCGCGTGATTCACCCGATGGGGTACGACGCCTTTGGGCTGCCGGCCGAGAACCACGCGATCGAGACCGGCGAGCACCCTCGCGAATCGACCGAGAAGTCGATCGTCTCCTTTCGCGAGCAGATGCGCCGCTGGGGCATCTCGATCGACTGGAGCCGCGAGTTCGGCACCCACGAGCCCAGCTACTACCGCTGGACGCAGTGGATCTTCCTGAAGCTCTATGAGCGCGGGCTCGCGCACCGCCACGAGGCGCCGGTCCACTGGTGTCCGAAGGACCAGACGGTTCTTGCCAACGAGCAGGTGATCGACGGGCACTGCGAGCGCTGCGGGACGCTGGTCGAGCTGCGGCAGCTCGAGCAGTGGTTCTTCCGGATCACCGAATACGCCCAGCAGCTGCTGGACGACTTCGAGCTGCTCGAGTCCTGGCCCCAGAACGTGATCACGATGCAGCGGAACTGGATCGGCCGCTCCGAGGGCGCCGAGGTGACCTTCCGCTGCGAGGAGCTCGACCTCGACTTCCCGGTCTTCACGACGCGTCCCGACACGCTCTTCGGCGCGACCTTCTTCGTGCTCGCGCCGGAGCATCCGGAGGTCGAGCGGCTCGCCGCCGGGACGGAGTACGAGGGGGCGGTCCGCGAGTACGTCAACGAGTCGGCCCGCGCCACGGCCGAGGAGCGAGCCGCCGAGGAGCACCAGAAGACCGGCGTTCCGCTCGGCCGCGAGGTGGTCAATCCCGTCAACGGCGAGCGGATCCCGATGTACGTCGCCGACTACGTGCTGATGGAGTACGGGACCGGCGCGATCATGGCCGTGCCCGGGCACGACGAGCGCGATTACGAGTTCGCCAAGGCCTTCGACCTGCCGATCCGCCAGGTCGTGGCCCCACCTGAGGGTGCGGAGGCGCCGTTCGACGGGGCCTACGTCGAGCACTCGGAAGGAGAGCGCCTTGTCAACTCGGATCAGTTCACCGGGATGCTGGCCGACGACGCGATCCAGAAGATCACGGCCTGGCTGCAGGAGCAGGGGGAGGGCAAGCCCGCCGTCAACTACCGCCTGCGCGACTGGCTCGTCTCGCGCCAGCGCTACTGGGGCGCGCCGATCCCGATCGTCTACTGCGACGAGTGCGGCATGGTCCCCGTGCCCGAGGACCAGCTGCCGGTACTTCTGCCGGAGATCGAGGAGTACGCGCCCAAGGGCAAGAGCCCTCTGGCCGCCGCTGAGGACTGGGTGAGAACCGAGTGCCCGCAGTGCGGCGGCGAGGCGCGTCGCGAGACCGACACGATGGACACCTTCGTCGACTCCTCCTGGTACTTCCTCCGCTACCTCGACCCGCGCAACGACGAGGAGTGCTGGTCGAGGGAGATCGCCGACTACTGGATGCCCGTCGACCAGTACATCGGTGGCGTCGAGCACGCGATCCTCCACCTGATGTATGCGCGCTTCTTCATCAAGGCGCTGCACGACATCGGCAGGCTCGAGGCCCGCGAGCCCTTCGCCAACCTGTTCACCCAGGGAATGATCACCCGCGACGGGGCGAAGATGTCCAAGTCCCGAGGCAACACCGTGAGCCCGGCGGAGTACGTGGAGCGCTACGGGGCGGACGCGCTGCGCACCTACATCTGCTTCATAGGCCCGCCGATCAAGGGCGCCGACTGGCAGGACGAGGGCGTCGAGGGCGTGTTTCGGTTCCTCGCCCGGCTGTGGCGGCTGGGCAGAGAGGTCGAGGAGCGCACCGACGCCGGTGGTTCCACGAACGGCGCCGCAGGGGATGCCCGCACCCTCCTCACAAAGGCGCACTGGGCGATCGACAAGGCCACCCGCGACATCGACCCCCGCTTCCAGTTCAACACGGCGATCGCCGCCGTCATGGAGCTGGTCAACGAGATCTACCGGGTCAAGGACTCGCTGCTCGATGAAACGGGTGGCTCCTCGGCTTCGCCTGCGGAGCCCGCTCGCACACATATCGGCTCGGCCGCGGTCCGGTTCGCCACCGCCACCTCGGCCTCGCTGCTCTTCCCCTTCGCCCCGCACCTCTGCTCGGAGATCTACGAGTGGCTCGAGGGCGAGCGGGTCTGGGAGCAGCCCTGGCCGGAGGCCGACCCCGCGCTGCTCGAGCGCGACACCTACCAGCTGGTCGTCCAGGTGAACGGCAAGCTGCGCGATCGGATCGAGGTCGAGAGCGACGCATCGGAGGACCAGCTGCTCGACGCGGCGCGCGACAGTGAAAACGTCCAGCGTCACCTCGACGGCAAGGAGATCGTCAAGGAGATCGTCGTCCCCGGCCGCCTCGTCAACCTTGTCGTAAAGGGATGATCTGCTAGAAAGGCCCCGTGCTGGTCAGGCGGCTCGCGGAGGCCCCCACGGAGGAGTGGCACAGGCTCCGCAATCACATCCTCATGGACGCCGGGGAGCTCGGTTCGCGGAACATGTCCGTGACCTGGCTCGAAGTTCCGGGAGACACCGACCAGGAGCTCCACTCCCACGAGGAGGCCGAGCAGGTCTACATCGTGGTCAGCGGTCGCGGCACGATGACCGTCGCCGGCGACAAGCAGGAGATCGCCCAGGGCGACCTCGTCCTGGTGCCGCCGGCCACGGATCACTCGATCGCCAACTCGAACAGCGCCGACCTCTGCTGCGTCTCTGTGCAGTCGCCCCCGGTGACGGCCAGCGAGGTCTTCGGGCGCTCCGGCGTGGGCGTCGCCTCCGAGTACGACGAGGAGTAACTCCCCCGTGACCCGGAAGCGGGTCGTCGTCAGCGGCCAGGTCCAGGGCGTCTTCTTCCGCGACAGCGCGCGCCGCCGCGCCGAGGCCGCCGGCGTCGCGGGGTGGATCTCGAACCGCCCAGACGGCGCGGTCGAGGCGGTGTTCGAAGGCGACGAGTCGGCCGTCGATCAGCTCGTCGACTTCTGCCGCCGCGGGCCCAGCAGGGCGGAGGTGAGCTCGATCGACGTCATCGAGGAGCGGCCCGAGGGCCTGAGCGGCTTCCAGGTTCGCTGACCAGACTTACTCCGTGCGCTGATCCGTGACGTAGCGCGCGGCTTTCGCGCCCGCCGCGGGGCGAGCCTCCCCGGCGTGCCCGAGCTCAGCCGCACCCAACTCCTCGTTTATGCCGTGATCGCCGTCGCCGTGTTGATCATCGGGGCTCGCTGGATCCGGGCGGGCAACGGGGACGCGGTGGGTGCCGCCGGGCTCAGCTTTGCCGCCGATTCCGGGCCGAGCCGGGAGGGCACGCAGGACGTCGTGGTCCACGTCGCCGGTGCGGTCCGGCGACCGGGCGTCTACCGGCTACCCGCCGGCTCCCGGGTGACCGATGCCGTCAAGCGCGCCGGTGGCTTCACCGCCGGCGCGAATCAGGATGCGATCAACCTCGCGGCCCGCCTCAGTGACGGGCAGCAGGTGGTGGTGCCCGCTCACGGCGCGGCGGCGGCAAGCACGGGGGGCGGGCAGACGGGACCGATCAGCCTCGGGAGCGCCACGGTCGAGCAGCTCGACGGGATCGAGGGGATCGGGCCGGTCACGGCGCAGAAGATCATCGAGTTCCGCGACCAGCACGGCGGGCTCTCCTCGATCGAGCAGCTCGACGAGGTGAACGGGATCGGCCCGTCGACGATGGAGACGCTCCGCTCCGCGCTGCAGCCCTAGTGGCCGAGCAGCCGCTCGTATTCGCGTCGCCGCTCGCCGATCTTGCCGTGCTCGAGCTCCGGGTTGCTGCGGGGAACGCTCCCGGCGTGGCCCTCGGCTGCGTGCATTTTCATGCGTCGCTCCTCGAGGGGCGGGACGCCCACGGCGGGTCTGTCGGTGCGGTTGGCGGTGTCACGCTCCGGTGTCCTTCGACTCCTGGTCATCGCTTCTCCTCCGTCGTCGGGGCCGCGTTCAGTCCCGCGTACCACCTGCCCACTGAGTGAAACCCGACTGGCGATTCGCGGCCCTGCTCGGAGCGACGGCCGGCCTCGCCCTCGCGCCCCTCGCGATGGCGGACCCTTCGGCGCGGGCACTGGGGGCCGTCCCAATCGCCGTGATCGCCCTTGCCGCCGTGCGGCCGCGGCGGGAGGAGGGTGGCCGATGGTGGGCGTGGCTGGTTCTGATCGCGCTCGTCGCCGCCCTGGCGGGCCTGCTCGCCGGAGGGGCGCGGCTCCACGCGATCGATGAGGGTGCGCTGCGCGCGCGGCCCGGCACCGAGGCGCGCATCGACGGATTCGTGGCGGCCGTCCCGCGCCGATCCGGGGAGGAGGTGTCGGTCCGCGTCGACTCACCGGCCGGGCGCGTTCTGCTCGTCTCACAGGGCCCGGTGCCTGACCTCCGGGTCGGCTCCGAGGTGAGCGCCGAGGGCATCCTGGTCCGCCCCGAGCCCTGGCGGCGAGGCTACTTGCGCCGCCAGGGCGTCGCGATGGTCCTGCGCACGGACCGGATCGATCTCGGCCCGGCGCGGCGCGGCGGCCTCGCGGGCTGGATAGACGGCATCCGGGACCGGGCCGAGGCCGCCCTGGAGCGGGGAACGCCCGAGCGGGAGGCCGCTCTCGCGCGCGGCTTCGTTCTGGGGGAGGACGACCGGATCGACGGGAGGACGCGGGACGACTTCCAGCGCTCGAACCTCACCCACCTGCTGGCGGTCTCCGGCGAGAACGTGATCCTGCTCTGCGTCCTGGCCTGGCCGCTTCTGGCGCTGATCGGCCTGACCCTGCGCGCTCGTCTGATCGGGGCGCTCTGCCTGATCGCGGTCTACGTTCCGGTGACCGGGGCCGGCCCGTCGATCCAGCGCGCCGGGGTGATGGGCGCCGCCGGGCTGGTCGCGGCTCTCGCCGACCGCCCGCGATCTCGCTGGTACGCCGTGCTGCTCGCTGCCGCAGTGACGCTCGCGGTCAACCCGCGAGCCGACGGGGACGTCGGCTGGCAGCTCAGCTTTGCCGCGGTCATCGGGATCCTGCTCTGGTCGCGCCGGCTCGTCGCCCTGATCTCGGGAGATACGGAGCGCGGCTCGGCCCGCCGCGCGCTGGCGGAGGCCGTGGCGGTCACGGTTGCCGCGACCGTCGCGACCGCGCCCCTGATGGCGGCGGCCTTCGACCAGTTCTCACCCGCGGCCCTCCCGGCGAACGTCCTGGCTGCGCCTGCGGTGGCGCCCGCGATGTGGCTCGGGATGCTCACCGGGATCCTCGGCCAGCTCCCGCTGATCCCGGTCGAGCCCATCAACTGGCTTGACTCCCTCTGCCTCGCCTACATCGCGCAGGTCGCTCACTGGCTTGCGGCGCCCGACTGGGCGCTGCTGACCGTTCATCTCCGCTCGGTCTGGACCGTTATCGCGGCGTACCTGGCATTGCTGGTCGCGATGGAACTGATCCTGCGATGGCTGACGTCACGGCGGGACGGCCGGGGTTCCGCGAGGAAACCTCCACAAACGGTTTTGGGGTTTCCGAGCGGAATCCCCGGTCGGCCCGCCGTGATCCTGCTGGTGGCGCTTGTCGTGCTCGCTGCGTGGCAGCTGCATCCGAGCGACCGCGCGCCGGCACGGGCCGGAGATCTAGTCGTCCGCGTCCTCGATGTCGGGCAGGGGGACTCCATCCTGCTGCAGCCGCCCGGCGGCGAGGCGGTGCTCGTCGATACCGGGCCACCTGGCGATGGGGTGGAGGATCGGCTGCGGGACCTCGGCATCGGCCATCTCGCCGCGATTGTGATCTCGCACGACCAGTCCGATCACTCGGGCGATCTCGGCGACTTGCTGCAGTCGGTCGAGGTCGACCGAGTCGTCTACGGCCGCGACGACCGACGCCTGCGTGCGGCGGCGCTCTCGTCGGGTGCTCAACCGTTTCAGCTCACGGAGGGATCCGGGCTCGACTTCGGCGCCCTCCATCTGACCGCGCTCTGGCCGCCGCGCGAGCTGCTCGGCGAGACCGGGGAGGACCCGAACCTGTTCTGCCTCGTCCTGGTTGCCCGCTGGCGGCACTTCACGATGCTGTTGACCGGCGATGCAGAGGCCGAATCGGTACCGATGGATCCGGGGCCGGTCGACGTGCTGAAGGTCTCCCATCACGGTTCGGCGGATGAAGGGCTGGACGAGCTGCTGGAGCGCTCGGTCCCGAAGCTGGCAGTGATTTCGGTGGGCGCCGGCAATCCGTTCGGGCACCCGACCAGCGAGACCCTCGCCGAGCTCCGCTCTCACCAGGTGCCGACCATGCGCACCGACCGTGGAGGCGAGATCGACATCGAGGCGAGCGGCTCAGGGTGGTTGGTGGCCCCGCAGGAGGGGTAACTCGTGCTCGAGATGGTGGTTTTGAGGCGGACCACGGTTGCCCTCCTCCTAGTCGTGCTCGCGTTCTGCGTGTGCGGTGGATTGGCTGCGGCCAAGAACAGGCACAAGAAGCGGGGCTACGCGACGCAGGTGACGCTCGCCCACCCGTCGGACAGCCGATTCACCGGCACTGTGAGCTCGAAGCTGAAGGCGTGCCGGAGCCAGCGCCTGGTGACCGTCTACTACACGGATCCCTTCACCGGCCAGATTCAACCCGTGTCGGTACAGCGCACCGGCAAGGCCGGGAAGTATCACGTCGAGCTGAGCCACCCCGCCTACGGCGGGACCTACCAGGCCAAGGCTCCCAAGGTCTCCAAGCGCGGAACGCGGCTCTGCAGGGCGGGCGTGAGCAGCGTGCTGACCGTTCCGGCCGTCCCTCCGGTTCCCTAGAGTCGGCGCGTGGCCGACATGAAGCCCGCCTATCTGATCGTCGGGAGCGACGAGGGGAAGATCATGCGCGCCCGCGCCCGGCTCCGGGACCGCGCCGAGCGCGAGGGAGGGCCGGGGGCGCTTGAGCTGTTCGAGGCGGGGGAGGGACGCCGCTCGCCGGACGTCGAGGCCGTGGTCGCGTCGCTGGCGGCCATCTCGCTGATCGCCTCCCGTCGCTACCTGCTCATCGACGGCGTCGAGGCGTGGGGGAAGACGGACGCCAAGCGGGCCATCGACGCCCTGGGCCAGATCCCGCCCGAGACGACGATCGCGCTGGTTGCCCACGGCAAGGCGCCCGGCGGGCTGGACAAGGCGGTCAAGGCCGCCGGCGGTGAGGTTCTCTCGTACGAGGCGCCCCGTGAGCGGGAGCTGCCGAAGCACCTGGTCGCCGACGCCCGCGACCTCGGCTTCGAGCTCGACCCGGCCGCGGCTCGGCTGCTCGTCGAGCGCCTCGGGGCGCGGCCGATGCGCCTGCGGACCGAGCTCGAGCGACTGGCGCTCTGGGCCGGCGAAGGGGGTCAGGTCGGGGTCGAGGACCTGCAGGCGATGGTCGCCGACACCTCCGAGGAGGCGATCTGGTCTCTGGCCGACGCCGTGGTCGCCGGCGACGACGCGGGGACGATGCGGATCGCCGAGCGGCTCGTCGCCCAGGGCGAGGCCTTGCCCAGGATCGTCTACTCGCTCGCGCCTCGACTGCACCAGGCGCTCCGCGCGGCCGCGGAGCTCGAGGCCGGCAGGCCGGCCGGCGAGGTGGCCAAGGGGCTCTCGATACACCCCTACGCCGCGAAGATGCTGGTCTCGAAGGTGAAAGGGCGGACGCCGGAGGACATCGCCGCCTCGATTCAGGCGCTGGCGGACCTCGAGCTCTGGTCGCGAGGGGGCTCGGACTATCCCGAGACTGCGGCTCTCACGCTCTCGCTCCGGCGCGCCGTCGGGCTCGCACCCGACGAGACCGAGCCGCTGGCTTGGTCCCTCTAACCCTCTTCGGTCTCGGCGGGGGCGCTGGCCTGGCTCGCAGCCGCATCGCCCGCGAGCGCGGCCGCGCGGGACTTCTTGCGGGCGCCCGTGTTGCGGTGAAGCGCGCCCTTCTGGACCGCCTTGTCGATGTGCGAGACCAGCGCCTTGTGCTCGGCCGCGACTTTCTCGGCATCGCCCCCGGAGACGGCAGCCTCCAGGCGCCGGAAGTACGTCTTCACCGAGCTGCGGAACCGCAGGTTCTCCTGCCGCTCACGCTCGGTGCGTGCGATTCGCTTCTTCTGTGACGCGATATTGGCCATGAAAAGACCCGCGAGGCGGGCGGCGAAGAGAATAGAGCAATGACCGAGAGGGGCGACAGGGGACGGGGCCTGCCCAAGGAGCCGCCGGTTCCGCCGGAGCCGTTCGACCCGTCAACCCGGGAATTCCCGGCGGTCGACCCAGCCTCACGCGAGGCGGCCGACGAGCGGGAGGCAGAGCGCATCGAGCGGCGGCACGAGGCGATCTCGATGGACACCGAGACGTTCATGGCGATCCCGGCGCCGACCCCGCGGACGCCGTTCGTGCCGCCCGAGTTCGATGAGAGACAGGGGCGCCTGGGCCGTTCGACCGCCTTCTTCTCGATCGCGACCGCCTTCTCGCGGGTCGCCGGACTGGTCCGCGAGATCGTGGCCGCCAGTTACTTCGGCATCACGGGGCCGATGTCGGCCTTCACGATCGCCTTCCAGGTCCCGAACCTGGTTCGGTCGCTGTTCGCTGACGCGGCGATCCAGGCCGCCTTCGTCCCCGTCTTCACCGAGGAGCTCGAGAAGGGGAACAAGCGGGAGGCCTTCCGGCTCGCCTCGACCCTGATCTACATGGTCACCCTCGTACTGGGGGCGATTACCGCCATCTTCGTCCTGGCGGCGCCGGTGGTCGTCCCGATCTTCGCCCCCGGATTCAGCGGGGAGATCCTCGACCTGACGATCAACCTCTCGCAGATCCTCTTCCCGATCCTGATCTTGCTCGGCGCCACGGGGATGGTGGTCGGGGTCCTAAACAGCTACGACCGCTTCGCCGCCTTCGCGATCTCCCCGTTCTTCTGGAACGTCGTAATCATCCTCGTGCTGGTGCTGCTGGAGCCGGCGTTCCACGGGAACAACCGGATCTACGCCTACGCGATCGGCGTCCTCGTCGGGACGGTCGTGCAGCTCGCGATTCCCGCCTGGGATCTCCGCAACACACCGTTCAGGTTCACGCGGGACATCAACTGGCACATCCCCGAGGTGAAGCGCGTCCTCCTGCTGATGCTGCCCGTGACGCTCAGCCTCGGGCTGATCAACTTCGACCTGCTGCTCAACAGCATCGTCGGCACCCTGGTCTCCGATCAGGCGCCGGCCGCGATCGACAAGGCGTTCCGCATCTACATGCTGCCCCAGGGGATCTTCTCGGTCGCGGTCGCCACGGTCGCCTTCCCAACGCTGGCCCGCTTCGCGGCGCGTCAGGAGTGGGAGAACCTGCGCCACACGATGGCGAACGGGATGCGACAGATCCTCCTGCTGCTGATCCCGGCAGCGGCGGCGGTCCTCGTCCTCTCCGTGCCGATGACCCGGCTGGTCTACCAGCGCGGTGAGTTCGACGCGGCGCAGACCCATCTGGTCGCCCAGGCGCTCTTCTGGTTCGCGTTCTCGTTGCCCTTCAACGGGCTCTACCTGTTGCTCACCCGGACCTTCTTCAGCCTCCAGCGCCCGTGGGTACCGACGGCGGTGGCTGGGTCGAACCTCGTCGTGGACGTGATCTTCTCGTTCGCCTTCTACTCGCCCTTCGGGGTCGGAGGAGTGGTCGCCGCGACGGTCATCGCCACGGTCTCGAGCGTGGTCGCCCAGGCGGTGATCCTGCGAAGACAGCTGCACGGGCTCGACCTCGGCCGCCTCTTCGAGACGGCCGCCCGAGTGCTGGTAGCGGCGGCGCTGCTGGCCGGGGTGAGCTACCTGGTCTGGTACGGGCTCGACGAGCAGCTGGGGCGCAGCACGATCGCCCAGATCGTCTCGCTGGGCCTGGCGCTGGCGGCCGGCTTCGCCACCTACGTCGCCGCCGTGCTCGCGCTGCGCGTTCCCGAGGCGAATCAGATCGTCCGGTTGGTGCGCCGGATCTAGGCCCTGGGTGCCTAGGCAGGGCGCGGGTCGCCGACCCAGAAGCGCGGTCCCGGCCCGGAGCGGCCGGCGCGATCGCCGGGATTGGCGAGCTGGCAGCGGTCGAGGGAGAGGCAGCCGCAGCCGATGCACTCGGTCAGGCCCGCCCGCAGTCGCTCGAGCTCCGCGATCCGCTCGTCGATCCGGGAGGTCCAGCTCGCCGAGAGCTGGGACCAGTCACGCCGGTTGGGGGCGTGATCGGGCGGCAGCTTGTCCAGCTCCGACCTGATCTCGTCCAGGGTGAGCCCGATCCGCTGTGCGAAGACGATGAAGGCGATCCGTCTCAGCACGGAGCGGGGGTAGCGCCGGTGTCCCGATCCGGCCCGCTCCGAGCGGATCAGGCCGCGGTCCTCGTAGAAGCGAAGCGCCGAGGCGGCGACGCCGCTGCGCTTCGCCACCTCACCGATCGTGAGGAGATCCTCCATCGGCACAGCAAAGCACTATTCCGGCTTGACTTCAAGCTCACTTGAGCTTGTAGTTTCTGGAGACGCCACCAGTAGAGGAGGCTCCCAATGACCGACGAGACGCGCACACCGAGCGAGCAGATCACCGACACCGTCACCGCGTGGCCCGGAGTCGAGGCCGGCTACGGCAAGCGCGGCGAGTGGGGCTTCCGGGTACGGGGCCACGAGGTCGGCCACCTGCACGGCGACCGCGCCGCGCACTTCGCGTTCGGCAAGGAGCTCGGCACGAGCCTCCGGGAGCGCGGGATGGTCGTCGACCACCCGGTCTTCCCGGCCAAGAAGGCGATGGCGGCCCGCCGGATCGACACCCAGCAGGACGTGGACGACGTGATCGAGCTGATGCGGATCAATTACGAGCGCATCATCGCTCGCTACGGGCTGCCTTCCGAGGAGCCGGTCAAGCCGGCCGCGTGAGCTCCGCCACCACGTAGCGGCTGGTAATGCGAAACGCGCTCGGGTCCTCGTTGCCCTCCTCGTAGATCTGGCGCATCGCCTCGCGCACCTCGTCGGCTCGTCCGGCTTCCTCCAGAATCGGCCGTGCCGCGATCGCCAGCGGATGGTTCTCCCCTTCGATCCTCATGAACTCGTCAACCGAGGGCGCGCCGAAGGCGAGCGCGTGCTCGGTCAGCGAAAGCGAAAACCC
>JBKPLC010000059.1:0-8192 GCA_046731495.1 Actinomycetota bacterium
CGCCCTCGATCGCGTCCTCGGAGGTGAAGACCGGGCCGACGATCTCGCCCTGCTTCTCCCAGAAGGCCTGGTCGTCCCATGACCACTGGTCGCGAAGGATGGTCTTCGAGGCCCGCAGCGCGAGGGGCGCGTTGGCGGCGACCTCGTCCGCGAGCTCGAGCGCGGTCTCGAGGGCCTGGCCCGGCTCGGCGAGCCGGTTGACGAGCCCGAGCTCGGCGCCTCGCTCCGCCGTGATGGTCTCGCCGGTCAGCGCCAGCTCCATCGCGATCGCGCCCGGCAGGCGGCGTGGCAGCTGCCGGAGCGCGCCGCCAGCCGCGACCAGACCGCGCTTCGCCTCGGGGATGCCGAGCTTCGCGCCCTTCGCCGCAACGATCAGGTCGCAGGCGAGTGCGATCTCGAGGCCGCCGGCGACCGCGAATCCCTCGATCGCGGCGATCAGCGGCTTCTCGGCCGGCTTCTGCACGATCCCGGCGAAGCCGCGGTCGCCGGCCCAGGGGCGCTCGCCGGACGCGAATGCCTTCAGGTCCATGCCGGAGGAAAACCCCTTGCCCTCGCCGGCGATCACGCCGACGCTGAGCTCGTCCGTGCCGTCCAGCTCGTCGAGGGCGGCGGCCATCGCCTCGGCCATCGCCAGGTTGACTGCGTTTCGCGCGTCCGGCCGGTTGAGCTTGATCAGTAGGACCCGGTCGCGGCGCTCGGTCATCAAAGGCTGCTCGTTCATGGACGGGGACCCTACAATCGCGCGAGTCACCAGCATGTGCCGGCGTAGCTCAGCTGGTAGAGCACTTCATTCGTAATGAAGGGGTCAGCGGTTCGAGTCCGCTCGCCGGCTTCCTCAGCCTGAGAGCGCGCGGTAGCGCTCCCGCATGAAGTCGAGCGCCGATCGGCGCTGGTCCTCGGCTTCGAGCAGCTCCGAGTAGCGGAGCTCCGCACCCTTGAAGCCGGTCGCGTTCCAGAGCTCGCCGGACACCTCCGCGCTCCACGGGCCGACGTAGAGGTAGGGCTCGTCGTGGTCGTCGTCGCCAGGCGAGGCCCCGTAGTTCGCGCGCTGTCCGGCCTCCTGCGAACCGAGCTCGATGGCGATGTCGAAGTGCTCCGGCCAGAGCTGGACGATCGACGGGTCACCGCCGGTCTCGTCGGCACGGAGCTGCTCGAGCACCGAGCAGGCGAAGCCGTAGAAGTCCCCGAGCGCGCTCGCGGCCTCGACGTCGACGTTCGGGAGCGGCTCCCGCGTCTCCTCTTCGCCCCGCTGTCGGACCAGCTCGCCGTGCTCGACGCGGACCTGGCAGTCCATTCCGTCCTCCTCGAAGAAGGGAGTCCCGAAGCCGCCGCGGGTGTAGCGCAGTGCGATCTCGTTCTCTGGCTTGCGGGCGGGGGAGACCACCGCTTCGGCGATCTTGTGCAGGGCGATGCGGGTCTCGGCGAAGGAGGGCGGCAGCGGCTCCAGCCGCTTCCAGGCGCCCAGCCAGCGCTCGGCGCACCACTGGGCGAGGTCGGGCTCCTCACGCGCGATCTCGTCCCAGGTCAGGTCGCCTCGGTTGTGGACCGGCGAGACGAGCTTCCGCCCCTCGGGCACCTCGCCCGGATCGACCGGATCGTCCGCGTAGGGGAACTCGGTGACGGCAGGCGGCGAGGGCTCCAGCACGCGGGCCTCGTAGTCGCCGCCCAGCTTGTCCTCGGCTTCGGCCAGCGGATTCGCCATCAGGCGTCAACCCTAAAACGCTCGGCGATTCGGCCGGCATAGCTGTCCTCCCAGCCCTCGCCGGCTCCGAACTCAGCCTCGAGCCCGACGAGCTCGGCAACCAGATGGCTCCGCACCGGGGCCCCGCCGAGCAGGTCCGGGAGCTCTGAGTGATCGATCAGCCAGTCGGCGTACCAGGAGGCCCAGTCCGGATCCTCTCCGTCGGTGATCCGGTAGACGGTGTGATGCGTCTCGCCCGCCTCATGCAGCAGGCCGCTGATCTGCTTGATGGTTTCGTCCATGGCTCTCCTCTCGGTGCGCCAAACGTCCGCCTGAGGATGGCGGTGTTACACGCGATTTGCGATGTAACGGATCGGGGCGCGGCGGGACTCCTCGGCATGCGAGTCAGGTTGATCTCAGTTGCAGCCCTGATGATCGCCGCGCTCGCCGGCTGTGGATCCTCGAGCTCCAGTGCCCAAGACGACCCCACCGCGACAGCCTCGACCCAGGTCGCGGCGGCGGCCGCCAAGGGACCGAAGCTGAAGCTGGTCGAGAGCGACTACGGGACCATCCTGTCCAACGGCCGTGGGCGCGCTCTCTACCTGTTCACCGCCGACCGAGGCAAGTCCAGCAACTGCTCGGGCGGCTGCGCCACCGCCTGGCCGCCCTACATCGTCAAGTCGAAGCCGGTCGCGGGACGCGGGGTGAGGTCGGGGAAGATCGGCACGACTCGCCGCGATGACGGCAAGCTGCAGGCGACCTACGCGGGCCACCCCCTGTACTTCTACGAGGGCGACAACCAGCCGGGCGAGGTGCTCTGCCAGGCAGTCAACGAATTCGGTGGCTACTGGTACGTCGTCCACTCGAGCGGCAAGCCGGTCCACTAGCGGCCCCCCACGGCCGCGCCATACGATCCTCGGCGTTCTGGATCGCCTGAGCGCCAGCATCGTCATCCCCACAACGATGCGACGGGACACCGTCGCGCCGGTGGTCGAACGCGCCCTCGCGGCGGTGTCGGGGATGCCGGCCGGCGAGGTCATCGTGGTGCCCAACGGACCGGCCGAGGGCCGACGCGTGCTCGAGGTCCGCTCCCCGCGGCTGCGGGTGATCGAGAGTCCCGTCCCGGGGATCGGCGCCGCGCGCAACCTCGGCCTGCGCGAGGTTCGCAACGACATCGTCCTGTTCATCGATGACGACTGCCTGACCTCGACCGGGTGGGTGGATGCGCTCACCCGAAGGCTCGGCGGCGAGGAGATCGCCGTCACCACCCCTGTGGATGTGGAGCGGCGCGGCCCCATCACCGCGTTCATCGACTACCAGCGCTACTTCCACGCCCGTCCACTCGACGCCGCCACCGCCCGCTATGCGATCGGCGCGAGCATCGGGGTCCGCCGGGACAGGATCCGGATCTGGTTCGACGAGGAGATGAGGGGCGGCGAGGACGTCGACTTCGGCTGCCGCCTGAGCGACGATGGGATCTCAACCGCCTACGCCGCGGAGGCTCCCCCGCTGCTCCACCTGCTGCCGGAGGAGATCGAGACGATCACCGGCCGCTTTCGCGGCTACGGGCCGACAAACGCCACTCACTTTCTGCGCAAGGACAGGCCGGAGTTCTCGATCCCGTACGCGACGCCCTTGCACCGGTCGCTGTGCCGCAACGAGCTCGAGACGCCCCGCCGCTTCGAGGAGCTCGGCGATAGTGATCTCCGCGAGCTCTTCGTCGCCTACGACCTAATGGCGATGGGCTGTCTGATTGCCGGCTACCTGGACGAGGTAGGCAGGCTGCTCGGCCGGGACCTGGTTCAGGTGGACGATGAGGCGCTCGCCGCCGGCTGGCGCCGGATCGACGACGGTCTCCGCGACGCGTTCAGGTGGGAAGGGGATTGGAACCGGCTACCGATCGAGTTCGAGCGCTGGTACAGACCTCGCGAGACGGCGATGCCGGCGGTCGCGAGCGCGGTGGCCGAGAACCTCGCGCGCAACGCCCCGCTTCTGGTCGAGGCAGGCCCCGATCCGGAGCTCGACCGCGCGGGCGATCAGATCAAGCGGCGCGCCGATGAGGTATGGGAGACCGCGAACGGGATGCTCGGCGACCTCCGCGCGGGCCGCCTGGACCCGCGGGTCGAGGTCGTCGAGTCCCGGCTCCGCGCGAGCAGCATCGCCTTCCGCGAGGGCATGCAGACGATGGAAACGATCGCGCTCGGGCCGGTGCGGCCGTCAGCCGAGACCGTCGGCTAGAGGCGCACCAAGTTCCCGGCCTCGATGTCGCGGGTGACGCCACGGAAATCGAGGACCAGCGAGGAGCGCTCCACCACGTCGCGGTAGTCGAGCGACGGGTGCGCGGTGACGATGCAGACGAGGTCCGCGGCGGCAAGCGACTCCTCGAGCGGCACCGAGGAGACCTCCAGCTCCGGCAGCTCCGCCACGTGCGGGTCGTGGTAGGAGACCTCGGCGCCCAGCTCGCGCAACAGCCGGATGATCTTGAGCGCCGGGGACTCGCGGATGTCCCCGACCCCGGCCTTGTATGAGACGCCGAGAAGGAGCACCCTCGAGCCGTTGGTCGCCTTGCCCGCCTCGTTGAGGGTCCGCTCGATCCGCCGCACGCACCACTGCGGCTGGTTCTGATTGATCTTTCCGGCGAGCTCGATGAACTCGGTGTAGAAGTCGTGCTCGCGCGCCTTGTAGGAGAGGTAGAACGGGTCGACCGGCAGGCAGTGACCGCCCATTCCCGGCCCCGGATCGAAGCGCATGAACCCGAACGGCTTGGATGCGGCCGCCTCGACCACCTCCCAGACGTCGATCTCGAGCCGCTCGCAGAGCATCGCCAGCTCGTTGACCAGCGCGATGTTGACCGAGCGGAAGATGTTCTCGAGCAGCTTCGACAGTTCGGCCGCGTCAGGCGTCGAGACCTCGAGGACCGTGTCGCAGATCTGGCTGTAGAGCTCGACCGCCCGGCGCGTGCACTCGTCGGTCAGGCCGCCGACGACCTTGGGGGTAGTGCGGATCGTGAAGTCGGTGCGCCCCGGGTCGATTCGCTCGGGCGAGAAGGCGAGATGGAAGTCACGCCCGGCTGCGAGCCCGGACTCCTCGAGGATCGGACGGAGCCGCTCGCGTGTCGTCCCCGGGTAGGTGGTCGACTCGAGCACGATCAGCTGGCCTCTCCCCAGCACCGCCGCCAGGGAGGTGGCGGCGTCGACCATGTAGCTCAGGTCCGGCTCGCGCGAGTTGGTGAGCGGGGTCGGGACGCAGATGATCACCGCGTCGCAGGCGCTCAGGTCCGGATAGCGGCTGGTGGGGACGAGCCGCCCGTCGAGCGCGGCGAGGCGCTCGGACGGCACGTCCTCGATGTAGCTGCGGCCCTCGGCGAGGGCATCGATCTTCCGCGGGTCCGCGTCGAGGCCCACCACCTCGTGCCCCTCCTCCGCGAAGGCCACGGCCAGCGGCAGGCCGACGTACCCGAGCCCCACGACGCCAACTTTCATGCGCCGCATGTTAGGGACGGACCTATTTACCCGAGGAAGCTGCGTTGCGCGCCTGGCTGGCGCCGATGATGTGGTCGACGAACAGCCCGCAGGCGGCCGCGGTGTTCGGCTCGTGCACGAAGCCGCCGCGGCGGACGGCGGTCAGGTTGCCGATCACGGCAGGAGCGTCGACGCCCAGCAGCTTCTGGTAGGCGTGGATGTCGTCGGCCTGCACGCTGACCGTGATCTTGGCTCCCTTGCTGCTCAGGGCGCCCACCGGCCAGTACGGGCCCTGATCCGGCCGGTAGGGAATCGCCGCGTCCACGCCCGAGGGAAGATGCACGCTCAGACCCGGCGCCCGCACCGTCACGCCGGTCACCGGGCTGACGTACTGCAGCGAGAGCTCCCACCGGCCGGGGGGCAGGTAGATCTGCTGGCTGGCGGTCTCTCCGGGCGCCAGGTTGTTGTCGATCGGCGCCGACTTGTCCGGGCTCACGCCGCCCTGCGCCAAAGCCCCGCTGGGCGCTCCCGCCTTCCAGTAGAGCCGCTTCGCGATCACCGGGCGCGGCTGCCAGGTGAGGAGCTCGCCGCCCGCGGAAAGGAAGGCCCCGATCTTCGGGTTCTTGCAGTGGTAGACCCGTCCCGGGCGAGCCTCCTCGTAGAGGTTCGAGATCGCCGGCGTCCTCCCGGTCCGCCTCCAGAGCTTGTAAGACTCCGTCCGGTCGACCATCGTCCAGCCCGGCGGCGCCTGGCTCTGGTAGATCGCGCTGGTGGTGACCGCGTACGGGAACTGGTTGAGGATGTTGGAGGGGACGGAGTCGAAGTCGATCGGCAGCCGCTGGTTCTTCGTCGCCGCCGAGGGCACCCGGATCTCGGAGTTGAACGCCGGGCTCGAGACGACCGCGGTCCGCAGGCCGTAATCCGCGAAGCGGTCGCTGGTCAGTGCCAGTACGGACTGGCCGGCCACGTCGTCCTGGAAAGCGGTCAGCTCGTGGAGGCGGTGGTCCGGCGCCACGATCGTGTCGCGCAGCGCGAGGAACGAGGAGTAGGCCGCCAGCCCGATGAAGACCGCCGCGAAGATCCGCTTCGGCCAGCCGCCCGGCGACAGCAATGCGGTCACGACGAGCAGCATCACCGCCGACGCGGGAACCACCACCGCCTTCGCGAGGATGTAAAGCCCGCCGTCCTGGATGTACTTCGTGGCGAGGTAGACCAGGATCCCGCTGAACACGGCCGCCGGCACCGCATAGTCGGTTCGAGCGATCCACCAAGCGAGACCGAAGGCAAGACCCGCCAGGCCGATCAGCCCGAAGATCCAGAAGCTCGAGACGTCGTGCGTCCCGAGAAGCCAGTTGCCGCTCGGCCAGATGCCGAGCGTCTCGAGCGGCGAGACCACGTAGCGGAGCTTGCTGTTGGTATTCGCGACCGCGCCGATGGAGCCCGACTGGAAGAAGTCGATCACCTTGGGCAGCTGGGTCAGGCCAGCGAGCATCACGACGATCAGTGCGGGGATCACGATCGGCAGCGAGCGCCGGACGACCGCCTGGATCCCGTCCATGCCTCGCTCCGCCCGGATCTGAAGCAGCTCCAGAAGGATCCAAAGGCCCGCGGTGATCGCGAGCCACGCCCCACCCGGGAAGCTGTAGACGGGGATCATCGCCGCCGTGATCAGCGCCAGCCCGATCAGGATCGCGACTCGGCCAGACTCGTGTTCGATCTCTCGGAGTCCGAGCGCGAACGCGATCAGGAACATGCCGGCGATCAGCTCCTTGAAGCCGGCGATCCCGAGGACCGACACAGTCAGATAGGCGCTTGCGACGAGCACCGCCGCCACCAGCCGCCGCCACCCGGGGAACTCCTTGAGGCTCGCGAGAGCCGTGATCCCGGTGAGCACGGGCACGGCGACCAGGAGCCCGAGCCAGCCATAGAGCGGCTGGGTGCCGTACACGCTCACCACCGTGCCAACCAGGCTGTGCGGCCCGAGGGGGTAGCCGTTGACCACGCTCTGCGGCTGCGGCCGGCTCGGATCAACGAGGTAGTCAACGTCGACCAGGTGCATGGCCAGGTCGTTGTTGAGCCCGACGCCGGGGATGCCGATGTGGCCGCTGGCGATGAACGGGAAGGACGCGACGAGTCCGGAGACCAGCGCGACCGGCACCGCGATGCCGAACGCCGGACCGAAGATCGACTCGGGGCGAACGATCAGGAACACCAGCGAAGCGGCGACCAGGACCGCGCAGCAGCCGATCGAGGTTGCCTGGTGGCCGGGCAGCCGGATGGCAACCGTGCAGACCAGGATGAGGAGCGCGAGGCCGGCGGCACCCTCCAGATAGGACGCCCGGCGGCGCCCGAGCAGGAGCATGACCGCCCTACCCACCAGCAGGGACGCGAGCAGGATCGTCCCTGCAGAGAGGTAGGTTCCGGCGAAGACGCCCAAGGGCGCGGGAAGGATATGGAGTCGGTGGGAAAGGGGGGCTAAGCGCGCTCGCGCTAGCGTCTAGCCATGGCCGGCGCAGGCGCTGCTCAGCTGGATCCGGAGCGTGTCATCGAGGCGCCGACGATCGTCGGGCCCCTGTGGCTGGAGCGGTCAGGAGAGAACGTCACTCGGTGCCTCCTCGACGAGGGCATCTGGGACCTGCCGATCAGCGGGCTGATGGAGAACGTCCTCGAGCCCGGAATGACGTTTGTCGACGTGGGCGCGAACATCGGCTACTTCTCGGTCCTCGGGTCCCGTCTGGTCGGCCCTGGCGGCCGCGTCTTCGCAGTCGAGCCCGATGAGTTCAACCTGAGCGTCCTTCGCGCGAACCTGGAGAGGCACGGCTGCTCCAACGTCACCGTGGTCCCGGTGGCCGCCTGGTCGGAGCGCGCCGAGCTCGATTTCCACCGCCCTCCCGACGGAGCGGTGGCGCGTGTGGGCCAGGACGACGGCAGTGGCCTGCACGTCCCGGCCGCCCCGCTCGACGATCTGGTGGAGGGACCCGTCGACTACCTCAAGGTCGACTGCGAGCACAGCGACCACGTCGTCGTCCGGGGCGCCGCACGAGTGCTCG
>JBKPLC010000060.1:0-14223 GCA_046731495.1 Actinomycetota bacterium
TGCGCGACCAGGAAGGAGTCGTTGCTGGTGTTCTCCAGGAGCCGGCGGACCAGGTAGGCCATCCCGGCGACCAGGTCACCGATCGGGCAGTAGGAGCGGACGCGATATCCCGCCGCAGAGAGAGCGACGGCCGTCTCATCGCCGAGGCCGCGCAGGACCTGGAACTCGAGAGCCTCTGGCGCAACCCCTCTGACCTCGGCATAGGCGGCGGCCGCACTGATCGAGCGCAGGTTGTGCGATGCGATCGCTGGACGCACGCGCGGGAAGGCGTCGATAAGCGCCCTCGAGAGCTGCTCGAAGTTGCGGTCGCACTCGCGCCGATCGGTGAACACCGGCGGCGGCCACCCGGCCTGCTCCGCTTCGACCATCTCGTGGTCCCAGTACGCCCCCTTGACCAGGCGGATCATCAGCGGCTGCTCCCTTTGGACGGTCTCCGCCCACTCGAGCAGCGCCGAGAGGTGCTTTGGCGAATCCACCAGATATGCCTGGAGCACGACTCCGGCCGATGGTCCCTGATGGAATTCGGGCTCACCGAGCAGACCGAGGGTGGCGTCGAGCACGGACTCGCGGGTATCGAAGGCCTCCATATCGACGTGGAGGTGCGCATCCAGGTCTCGGGCCACCTGCAGCAGACGCCGCAGGCGCTCCCGCGCCCCGTCGGCGCCGCGACGAGGCGCGAGCGGTCTCA
This sequence comes from Actinomycetota bacterium, assembly GCA_046731495.1. Taxonomy (GTDB): domain Bacteria; phylum Actinomycetota; class Thermoleophilia; order Solirubrobacterales; family 70-9; genus DASUPK01. The sequence goes on from JBKPLC010000060.1 coordinate 689, forward strand.
GCTCCGACGTGAGCGCCGAAACCTTCACCGACAGGTTCACACGCGGCAGTGGCCCAGCCGGGTCCGCCTCGAGGCGGTCGTTTGCGGCCCACTGCCTGGCGGTCTCGCTCAGGGTCCGCAGCGTCTCTTCGCACCGTGCGGCGTAGCGGTCTGCCTCCTCCTCGGTGACCGTGGCTTCACCGAGCAGATCCACCGTCGTGGCGATACCACGGCTCCACAGCCGGCCGAGGGACTCCAGCGCATCCGTCGCATCGATCCCCACGATGAATCTCCGCGCCACCCGCCTGACTCCCAGAGACGCGGTGGCGGCGGCCACCGGCCTGACCGGAGGCACGCGCAGGGCACGGGTCACTCGCCGCGCGAGCGGCGAGCCGTCGGCTTCCAGCAGCAGTTGCTCGAGATGGCTGACGAGCTCGGCGTTGCTCCGACACGCGGGACGCACATCGACGAAACGGAACAGGGCGTTGCGCAAAGACGGATCGGTGGCCATTCGCTCCATCACCTGCTGCTCGGCGATGGCCGCCGGACCCCGGCCCGGCTCCGGCAGCAGCTCGGCAAGCCGCCGGCCGATCGCTTCCACGCGGGCCTCCACTTCAGCGCGGGAGCCGACCGACTCGTCCTTTACCAGCAGCACAACTCACCTCATCGCGCCAGCGCGTCACGTTGCATCGCTGATCCCTTCATACCCTTGCACGCCATCGGGTGAATCACCCCGACTCGGACCGGGTCAGATCGCCGGAAATCACTGACCCCATCTCCCGGACCTTGAGAACGTGGGTGTTTTTTTGAGAGAATGCGTCGCGCCGGCAAGCACGAGAAAGGACTCCCATGCTCCGCCGTCCCTTCCGTCTGCTGCCCCCGACTCGCGTAGCCATCGTCCTCGGTGTTCTGCTTGCAGCCCTCGCGAGCGGCACTGCCCGGGGAGCGACCGCGATCCAGGTCCACGGCCTCAGCCCATATCCGAACCCCGGGGACTGCCATGGCGCCGATCAGAGCGGAACGCTGTTCGTGAACTCGGAGGTCGAGCCGTGGCTTGGTGACAACGACAACCCGGCCCTGACCGCCGACCCCGACTCCCTGATTGGGACCTGGCAGCAGGACCGGTTCTCGTCGGGCGGCTCCAGCGGCCTGCTCGTTGGGTACTCGCACGACGGCGGGGCCAGCTGGACGGTGCCGCCGCTGGCGGACCAGCCGGCAATCACGAACTGCCAGGACCCGGACAACAGCGGCACCAACTCCGACTGGGAGCGAGCCACCGACCCATGGAGCGACATCTCGCCGAACGGCGACATGTGGTTCATGAGCCTGTCGTTCAACGACACCCGAAACCTGCGCAACGCCATGCTGGTGAGCAAGTCTGAGGACGGCGGCGCCCACTGGACCGAGCCGGTGACCTTGATCGACGATGCGAACCCGCACGTCTTCAACGACAAGAACTCGCTGACGTCGGATCCCAACGACTCGAACCTGGTCTACGCGGTCTGGGACCGACTGGTGTTCCCGAACGAGCGGACCCAGGGTCAAGCCTTCGAGCACGCGTTCGCCTTCACGGGCCCGACCTACTTCTCGAAGACCGAGAACGGGACCGATGACGACGGCGGCGACTGGACGACAAAGAGGATCCTCGATCTCGGCAGGAACGACCAGACGATCGCCAACCAGATCGCCGTTCTCCCGCGCGAGGAAGGCGAGACGGAGAGCACGTTGATCAACGTGTTCGACTGGATCCATAACGACAACAAGCACGGCCGCAAGGGCGAGAAGATCTCCGCGATGTGGTCCACCGACTCGGGCGATACCTGGTCCGATCCGGTCGTGATCGACCCGATCGCCGCGGCGGTCGTGCGCGACACCGATCCCGATGGCGCGCCGTGCCCCGAGATGCTCGGCCACAAGTTCGATCCGTACATCTGCCGGCTGCGCACCGGGGACGGCATCCCCGATATCGCCGTCGACCCGAGGGACGGGACCGCCTATGTGGTCTGGCAGGACGGCGGACCGGAGGGGAAGGTCGTGATCCGGCTCGCGAAGTCGACCGACCACGGCCAGAGCTGGACGAACCTCGGCGTCGTGAACACCGTCGCCTCGACCGATGCCCACACCCCGTCGGTGGAGGTCGACGTGGATGGAACCGTCGCGGTCACCTACTACGACTTCCGTTTCAACGACATCAACTCGACCGATGGGCTCGAGACGGCCCACTGGATCCGCAGCTCGACCGACGGGGGCGCATCCTTCGGGCCTGACGAGCTGCTCGGCACGACGTTCGACACGAGGAAGGCGCCCTATGCGCTCGGCTACTTCCTCGGTGACTACGACGGGCTGGGGTCGTTCGGAACGACCTTCGTCCCGTTCTGGACGTCAACCCAGGGCTCGACCGCGGGCAAGCCGGTCCTGGACGGCGGCGTCGACACCGCGAACCGCACGAACGTGTTCGCGGCACAGGTCCCTTAGATCAAGAAGGCCACGCCTTAGGCGGGCCTTCCGAGAGGTGAGCGACCGGACTCGAACCGGCGACCGCCTGGACCACAACCAGGAGCTCTACCAACTGAGCTACGCCCACCGCGTCGGCTTCCAATCTAGCGTGAGCGGGCGCGGATGAAGCGAGGGGCGCGTCAGCGGCGCGGCGGCAGCATCTGCTCGAAGAAAGCGAGCGCGTCCGCCTCGCCGGCGGTGACCACGCCGACGTGGTCGATGCCCGAATACGTCTTGTAGGTCAGCTGGTTGCCCGCCGCAATCAGCTCGTCCTTGAGCTGGTCCGTGAAGACCTTGAAGACCGTGGTGTCGGCGTCGCCCTGCTCGATCTGGATCGGGGCCCGGGAGAGGACCAGCGGGTTCATCGCGGCGAGCACGGGATTGAGCGCGCTCAGATCGGCGCCGGGGCGCTCGAGCTGCGATGGCGGGATGCCGCCCAGCTCATCGGACTGCCCGAGCCGTCCCAGGCACTGCTGTTCGACCAGCGGATAGAACTGGAGGATCTGGTCCGAGAGCAGCTGGTTGACGTTGATCTGCGCCGATTGGGTCGCCGCGCCGTAGAGGATCAGGGTCGCGAGCGCCGTCAGCCCGCTCGGCGACGTGAACGCGGAGAGCAGAGGGACCTGGTCGAGGATGTGAGAGGCCGGCGCGAAGGCGACCGTGCCGCGCAGGCGCAGCCTGGGCAGGTACTTCTTCGCCTCGCCGGCGGCGAACAGGGCAGCGTGGCCGCCCTGAGAGTGGCCGGCGATCAGGTAGCGCTTGCCGATGCGCGGGTCGAGCTCACGGGCCGCCTCGACGATGTCGAGTACGCCCCGGCCCTCGGCCTTGCCGACCAGGTAGGCGTGCTTGCCCGGCGTCCCCAGGCCCTGGTAGTCCGTGCGGAGGACGGCGTAGCCCGCGGCCAGCCAGGCGCTCAGGTCGCCGTTGATGTAGGTCTCGCCGGTCTGGTTCGGCGTGCCCTGGAAGTCACGCGTGGGAGCGCAGACGTCGGCGGCGCCGGTAGTGCCGTGTGCCCAGGTGATCACCGGCCATCCGCCCTTCGGCGGCTTGCCCTTGGGGACGGCGACCGACCCCGAGACGGCCACGTTCCGGTTCTGCGGGGTCCGCGAGGTGTAGAGGACGAGCTTCGTGTAGCGGGCGTTCTGGAGCGGCACCAGGCCGCCGGCCTTGCGCGCCCAGATCAGCGTCCCGTGCTGCTTCGGCAGCTTGTTGGGCGGCTTGTAGAAGGCGAGCCCCTTCGGTGCCTTCGGGGCTTTCGCCTCCGCGTCGGCACCGGCGAGCAAGCCCATCATGAGCAGAGCTGCGGCGATCGCGGCGATCATCCGGACGCGAAGCGAAACGGCGTGGGCGTGCATCCTGCTCCTCTCTGGCGGGGTTCCCTCCCCGGTTACGCCAATCTAACCCGAGCGGATTGCTCGAGTTTCGGAGCAGCAGCTACCGCTTCTCGAGGGGACCCCGACGCTTGATCTTGATCAGCCGCTCGCAGCCCTTCAGCTTGTCGATGCCGTCCACCTTGGCGCGGTCGAGGCCACCGCCGCAGTTGACGATGTCCTTCGTCCCGTCGATCGCGCGGATCAGGTCACGGCCCTTCCTCCCCCGGATCACGTCGCTGCCCCGACCGCCGGTGAGGTTGTCGGACCCCCGCCCCCCGATCAGCTTGTCTTGGCCGTTGCCGCCATGAATGTGGCTCCCGTCGGGCGTCGCGATCAGCGTGTCGTTGCCGGACTCGCCGAGCAGTACCCGTCTCGAAGCGGCCTTCGTGTAGCCCGCCTGCGGCCCGATCACGTCGTTGCCTCCCCGGCCCTGGACCAGCAGCGTGGTGAACGAACCGATGACATCGGAGTCGTCGTCGCCATTCAGGTTGACGCCGCCGGCGGCGAAGGTGAGGTTGTCGGGCGCGGCCGTCCCACGGATGTTGACGAAGGTCGGGGTGAGGTACTGGAGCTCGATCTCGGAGGTTCCGGTCGTCTCATTCGTGAAGCCCGGCTCGAACGGCCCCCCGCCGAGGTCCACGGAGGAGGCGCTGCGGCCCGTGTGGGCGAACTGGACCAGATCGGTGTTGTGCACATTCGCCGTTGGCCCCGCGCACTCGACCGGTTGATGACCGTCATCGACGGCGAGCCCCTCCCCGGAGCGAACGATCCTGGTGAAGGCATCGGTCGCCGAGATCGAGAGCAGGTGGTCGGGTGGAGAGAACTCACAGCTCACCGCGCCGAACGACGCCGGCGCCGACCACAGGCAGGCGATCGCAGCAACACAAAACGCCCCCGCGGCCACGCGTACATACGACTTCATCTCCTCCGACCTCCTATGGCCCCCCGATCTCTCGGCCACCATATCCACTTGGCCCTCACCGATCCAACCCGCGCCCGCATCCGGAGTTTCGGAGAGACTCAGCAACCGTGGAAACTACGCGCCTTCTGATCAGCTGCCCCGACCGCCCCGGCATCGTCGCCCGGGTGGCCGGCTTCCTCGCGGAGAACGACCGCAACATCATCGACGCCGACCAGCACTCGACCACCGGCGAGGGCCGGCTGTTCATGCGCCTGGTCTTCGAGTCGGCGCCCGAGGGCCAGCGCCATGAGCTCTACCGGGGCTTCGCCAAGCAGGTGGCCGAGCCGCTCTCGATGGAGCATCGATTCGCCGAGGCCGGGCGACGGCCGCGGGTGGCGTTGATGGCCTCGCGGGAGGACCACTGCCTGCTCGATCTGCTCTGGCGCTTCCGCTCCGGCGAGCTACCCGGCCAGCCCGCGCTCGTGATCTGCAACCACCCCGACCACGAGGCCGCGGTCCGCTCCTTCGGGCTTCCCTACCACCACGTCCCCGTCGATCCGGGGAGCAAGCCGGATGCTGAACAGGCGGCGCTCGAGCTGATCAATGGCGAGATCGACCTGCTCGTACTCGCCCGGTACATGCAGATCCTCTCGGGCGACTTCCTGGGCAGCGTCGGCTGCCCGGCGATCAACATCCACCACAGCTTCCTGCCGGCGTTCGCGGGCGCGGATCCCTACCAGCGCGCCTGGGAACGCGGCGTCAAGCTGATCGGCGCGACGGCCCACTACGTCACTGAGGACCTCGACGCCGGCCCGATCATCGAGCAGGACACGGCGAGGGTGACCCACCGAGACGAGGTCGAAGACCTGGTCAGGATCGGACGAGACCTGGAGAGGCTCGTCCTGGCCCGGGCCGTGCGCGCCCACCTCGAGGACCGGGTACTGGTCGACGGCGAGCGGACCGTCGTCTTCTAGGTCCAGGCGCCAAGAGCGCCCCCGGCAGGACTCGAACCTGCGACATCCGGCTTAGAAGGCCGGCGCTCTATCCAGCTGAGCTACGGGGGCCCGAGAGCAGCGTACCGCCGGGCCTGGCGGGCGATTCCAGGCGCTCCCCCCGGCGAGCGGTGAATCGCTGCGTACCCAAAAATGAATATCTGTCCGTACCTATTTTCAACCAGCACAAAATTGGGTATGCTGCGCATCAAGCTTCAAGTCGTACTCAGGGGTACACGGCGGGACAAGGAAGGGACCGGCGCGCGGAGCCAACGGGAGAGGCTCCCCGGGTCGGTCCCCTCCGCATGCCGGAACGCCGCTTACAGCCTCTCGGCGAGGTGTTCGGCCAGCCAGAGATCGCAGAGCCAGGCGCTCGGATCGCCCTTCCGGGCGACGACCACCCCGTCCGGTCCGCCGTGCACGGTGACACCCTTCCACCGCTCCGAGGCCGGCACGGCCTCGAGGGCGGCAGCCAATCCGGAGGCCCCGTCCTCGACCACGAAGCCGCCGCGCCGGACACGCGCCTCGAACTCCGGAACGGGGGCGTGCACGGTCGTCTCGCTCGCCCCCTGCTCCTGGTGTACCTCGACCTTTTGGCCATGGCGCTCCCCCCTCATCACCGTCGGCCCGAACAGCCGGGCGGAGTACCCCGGCTGTGTCGGAGCGCGAGGCACCATCCTCACCGTCGGCCGATCCGTGAGGTTGAGGCCCAACGGCTTCATCGCTGCGTCCATCCGGTCGAATCCGCTCTCGACCTCGCCCCCGGGCCCGATCGCGCGGTAGGACCCATACAGCGCCGCGATCACGATCAGTGGCACGCCGATCAACAGGGGAATGAACGTGTCGAACAGGTAGACGGGAGGCACGGCGAGGAAGATCAGCACCACGATCACCACGCCGAGGTTCATGGATCGGCGCGCCGCCCCCCAGAGCTCCGCTCGCGCCCTGCGTGCCTCATCGTCGATCGGCTTGACGGCGAGCGCCGCCCAGAGCTCGCCGTCGGAGAGCTTGGTGGGGTCGTCGACGTCGCGGGGCCCTTTGGCGAAGTCCCGCGCGTCGCCGACCGTCACGCGGTTCAGATCCCGGCGCTGGAACAGGAAGAGCCCGATCAGGAAAAGGGCCAGCACGCCGAAGATGAGCGCGAACTGCAGCTTGGGATTCGCGTCGGTGGGGCTCGCGCTCAGGGCGATGGCGACGGTGATCGCCGCGACCACGATGACGCCGACGATTCCGAACGTCGCGGAGCGGCGGAACTCCCTCACGGTCCCCTCACGATCGCGGCCAGCGTAACGCCGGCCGCGGGCGCTCAGATCGGTGAAGATTTCGCGCTAGGGCTTCGGCGGCGTTGAGAACCAGGGGCAGGCGTCGACGTCATAGGTGAACGACGCGTAGCAGCCGAGCAGCTCCTCTTCCTTCACCGGGTTGCCGGTGCCCACGTTCGTAGCGGCCTCACAGTCCTCCGGCAGGAAGCCCGGCAGCGACTGCCCCGCCACCGGGGCGAGCGGCGGATCCGCCGTGACGCTGGCGCGGTCGCCGTTCTTGCCGGTGTTGTCGTACCAGCAGTTCCCGGTGTTCCCGGCGTACTGATCCCACCAGAAGTCCAGGCCGTTCGGCGCCTTGGCGCCGGTGGGCGACTGCCCCATCTTGTTGCCGTAGACGTGGTTGTTGTACGAGGTCGACGGGGGGGCCTTGGTCGGGTCGCACCCGGCGAGCAGCGTCGGGTCGATGCCCGCCGGACCGCAGACAAACTGGTCCGGCACGGCGAAGATCATGACTCCGCGCCGCCAGTTGTCCCAGAAGCGGTTGTTGCGAATGATCATGTGGTTCCCGCCCGCGACCCACAGCCCGGTCCCCACCGGCTCGGGGACGGTGGGGACGACATCCGAGCAACCCTGGTTCGGCCCGTAGGGGCCTGGTTGCTCTCCCGGGCCGCAGATCGGCAGGTAGAGGTTGAAGTTGTTCGAGTGGAAATTGTTGTTCTCGATCAGCTCCGAGTCCGCCGGGAATCCGGGGTGCCCCGGCGCGGTGAACACGTCGGTCGTGAAGCCGAGGGTGTTGTCATAGAACTCGTTGTCGTGGATCCAGACGGCGTTGCCGTCGGTCGCGGAGTAGCCAGCCGCGCTGTGATGCATGTCGCAGGTGCGTAGCTCCGTCCCATAGCGGCGCTGCTCGGGAGGAACGGCGTCGCCGAGGTCGGCGGTCGCGCCCGGGTAGAGCGCGGCGTCCCCGCTGCCCCACGCGTCGCAGTTCTCGATCAGGGCGTGGTCGCCGACGAAGCTGAGGAATCCGTACTCCTTGTTGTAGGCGGCCTTGATGCGATCGAGGTGGTAGCCGTCCGACTCCGTGATGTAGATGCCGTTCTCGTTGAAGTGGCGGACCTTGAGGTTGGTGATCACCAGACCGTCGGCGCGGTCGCCCCGAATCCCGTTGTCCTTCGCATAGTCGGCCGGGTCGGGACCGGGATTTCCCTTGTCGCCGAGCGACGGATCGCCGCCGTCGATGATCACGTCATCTGGACTGACGCCGGTTCCCTGGATCTGAAGGTTGCAGCGGATGCATGGACCGGCGTCCGGGATGCCGTGGCGGTCGACGGACGGCGGCTGCGGCGGCGGAATGTCGGTGAGCGCCCGTCCCATGACCGCGATCAGGTTCTGATCGTTGGGGCAGAGGAACTGGTACTTGTAGGACAGAGCTCCGGTCGCGCCGTGGTCATTGGTCTCGACGTAGTCGGCGCAGGCCGGGTCGTGCGTCGGGGCCGCGCGCGACGCCGGTTCGGTGTAGACGCCCGGCATCACCTCCACGCGGTCGTTGTTGTGCGAGTCGGTGACCGCGGCCTGGATCGAGTTGTACGTGCAGGCATCGAAGAGCCTCTGGTTGAAGCTCTTCAGCTGCTGGGCTTGCGTCTTGGTGATCTTGGCCGCCGGCTGCGAAGCGCGGAGCTTGTAGCCGGTGGTCTGGGCGGTCGCGAGGCTTGCGTTGAGGCGCTGCAGCGAGTCGGGTTGGCAGACAACGCGGGTGTCGCCCGGCGGCTTGGAGTCGAGCGCGGTGTAGAGGCTGCGCACCGAGGGGACAGCGCCGCCGGCGGGCGGTGTCACAGACGTGTCGGGGGCCGGATCCGGCCAGTACGAGGCGCGCTCGACATGCGCGAGGGCGAGGCCCGGCAGCCCGACCAGCACCACGACTCCACTGGCGACGGCGAGAACCCGTCGTCTACCGCCGATCCTGAGCATCGCGCGCCTCACCTGATCCACCCCTCCAGTTCGCCCGTCGTCTTACCTACTAATGCGTAGGCGGGCGCGAGTCTACATACGGAGCGGCGCCGGTGTCGCAGTTCCCCCGCTTCGCACTAGGCTGAGCCGCGGAGATGCGTTCCAGAGAGGTCACCTCGCTGGCACAGGCGTGGCGTGAGTTCCTGCGGAACGAGTCGCCGTGGGTGATCGGCGCCGGCATCGTGGCGCTCGCCGTGCTGCGGGTGGCGATCGGCGACCTCACCTGGCGCGACGCCGTCGCGGTTGCCGCGATGCTCGCCATCTACCCCTTCGGGGAGTGGGCGATCCACGTCTACCTGCTGCACGCGAAGCCGCTACGGATCCGCGGCCGCAAGCTCGAGACCGTCGCCGCTCGCGCGCATCGGGCGCATCACCAGGATCCGACCGACCTCGACATGGTCCTTCTCTACTGGTGGCAGGCGGCATTCCTGATGCTGGTCGCGGTGCCGCTCACCGTCGGGCTCGGAGCGCTGATCGTCACGCTGGCCGCCGGCCCCGTCCCGCTCGGCGCGGTGGTCAGTGCGTCGCTCGCGGGCTTCTGCATGGTCTTCGTCTACGAGTGGACGCACTTCCTGATCCACACCGCCCACCGGCCGCGGACCCGCGCCTACAAGACGATCTGGCGGAACCACCGGCTCCACCACTTCAAGAACGAGCACTACTGGCACGGGATCACGAACAACCTCAGCGATCGGGTGCTCGGCACCAACCCGGAGGCCCGGGAGGTCTCGAAGTCGGAGACGGCCAGGACGCTCGATCCCGGCGCCGCCGCCTGAGGTGCTGGACGAGCGCTGGATCCGGTCGCTGCACGTCGAGGCGATGCGGCACGCGGACCTGCACGCCGAGCACGAGCCCCACGTCCTCTTCCAGGCGTCCACGATCGGCGCGCTGGTGGATGGCGCCTTCGAGGGCGACGTGACCTTCGCCGAGCTCGCTGAGCACGGTGATCTCGGCCTCGGCACGCTCAACCACCTCGACGGCGAGATGATCGCCCTCGACGGCGGCTTCTACCGCGCGGACGTAAACGGATTCGTCTCGGAGGTGGCGCCGGATCGGCGGACGCCGTTCGCTGTGATCGTCCCCTTCGAGCCCGCGATCGCGTTCGACCTCGAGGGGTCCGTCGCATACGAAGCGCTGCTCGCCGAGATCGACAGGCGCATCCCCGAGGATGCTCCGTCCTGCGCCCTGCGGATAGACGGGCGCTTCGAGCTGGTCCGCGCTCGCTCGGTGCCGCGGCAGGAGCCGCCCTACCGGCCGCTGACCGAGGTGGTCTCCGAGCAGCATGTCTTCGAGCTCACGGGCCTGGACGGCACGATCGTCGGCTTTCGCTTTCCGGAGTTCGCCGAGGGGATCGAGGTGAGCGGCTGGCACCTGCACTTCCTCAGCGAGGACCGGGCGCGCGGCGGGCACGTGCTCGGCTGCCGGGTCGAGACCGCGCGCGTCGGCCTGGATCCGTCGGGCGAGCTTCACGTGGAGCTGCCGCCGGGCGTCGACCTCCGAGACGCGGCCATCGCCAAGGCCACCCACGACGCGATCGAGCGCGTGGAGCGCGAGCCGCCGGCGTGAGACAGCTCACATAGGCCGGATCCGGGCGGCATTCGTCGCCGGGATCTGCTTCACTGGCCTCGTTGGGGGGCCTAGGGGGCCTCAAAGGATCGGGAGAAGGTGACGTTGGAAGCCAGAGCGAAGGGTCGGGCTCTGCTGGCCGGCTGCGTGTGTTTGATGACCGTCGCTGTGGGCGGTGTCGCGTTCGCCGCGGGCGAGCGTCCAGCCATCTCCGGGGACCCGGTGGTGGGGAACACCCTGACCTCCAGCCTCGGGCCGACGGGCCAGGCGCTCTACAAGTGGCAGAGCTGCGATCCCGACGTGGCCGACTGCTCCGACTCGCCGGACCACAACGACCCCAACTGGACCGACTTGACCGCCGAGTCGCACACCGGGCTTGCCTACACGATCCCGGCGAGTGACCTCGGCCATTTCGTCCGGGTCCTGATTCACGACAACAACCTCGGCGACCACTGGGCGACCTCCCCGCCGGTTGGGCCGGTCACCGAGGGGAAGAGGTCCTCACCGCCTCCGCCGCTCGAGCCCGAGCACGGCATCTCCTTCCTCGTCCAGCCGGCGGGTGGCTCGGTGAAGATCAAGCCGCCCGGGCAGAGCGGATACACGCCGCTCGACGGGCTGGAGAAGATCCCGGTCGGGAGCATCGTCGACACGCGGGGCGGCACGGTCCAGGTGACCGCGGCGACCGGTGACCTCGGCGATACGACCGAGGACAACAACGTTCGGCTCTGGGACGGCCTGGTCCGCCTCGAGCAGGGCGCGGACCGCAATGCGCTCGCCAGCGCCAAGCTGGTCGAGAAGCTCCGCTGCCCGAAGAACAAGGTCGGCGAGGCGAAGGCGGGGAAGTCCTCCGGCGGTCCCATGGCGACCACCTCGCGCAAGCGGCGCCGCCGTGTGTGGGGCAGCGGCAGCGGCAACTACAGCACCTCGGGTGGTGGCGGCACCGGGAGCGTCCGCGGCACGACCTGGCTCACCAAGGACACCTGTCGCGGAACCTTCTTCAAGGTCACCGACGGCATCGGCATCACCGTCCACGACTCCGACCTCAACCAGAACTTCGATCTGGGGCCGGGTCAGAGCTACTTCGCGCGCAATCGCTGAGGCCGGCCGTCAGGCCGGTGCCCAGACCCGGATCTCCTCCGCTCGGCCGCGGACCGGCAGCGAGTCGACGTAGCTGAGCTCACCGTCTCGCTCGGAGAGCAGCTCACGGGTCGAGTCCGCGACGAAGAGACTGTGACCGCTGCCCTTGGTCATGCCCTCGAGCCGGGAGGCGGTGTTGACCGTGTCGCCGATCGTCGTGTACTCGAGGCGCTTCGAGGAGCCGAGGTTGCCGGCCATCACCGGGCCGCTGTTGAGCCCGATCCCGATCTGGAACTCCGCGCCGACCTCGCGCTCCCGCATCCACTCGTTCACCTTGGGCAGTCGGTCGCTGAGCATCTCCTTGGCGGCTGTGTACGCCCGGTCCGCGTGATCGGTCATCTCGATCGGGGCGCCGAAGACGGCCATGATCCCGTCGCCCATGAAGGAGATCAGGGTGCCGCTGTGGGCCATGACGGCGTCGGTCATCTCCTCGTGGTACCGGTTGAGGACCTCGAGCACCTGCTCGGGCTCGCGCGACTCGGAGAAGGTCGTGAAGCCGCGGATGTCGCTGAACAAGACGGTCACGTCCATCCGGCGGCCGACGAGGCGCAGGTCCTCGTCCGTCTGGGCGAGCACCTGTCCGACGACCTGCTCGGGGACGAAGCGGGCGAAGGTGTCGCGGACCCGGCGGCGGATGAACGCCTCTCTGACGTAGTAGACGAGCAGCGAGCCGACCAGCGAGAGGCTGAGCGCGATCATCGGGTACAGGACCGGGACGATGCGCCCCGAGTTGAAGGCCAGCTGGGCGCAGACGAGGTAGAGAGCGGCGGCCAGCAGGCCGAGGGCGAGCGCCCGGATCGGCGAGAGGCGATAGCTCGCGACCGGGGCGATGATCCCCATCAGGGCGATCAGGAAGAGGTCCAGCCCGAGCGGCGTCGATTTGAGCGGGAAGTCCTCGAGGGCGGTGGAGATCGCGTTGGCGTTGATCTCCGGGCCGGACATCAGGTCGTCGCCGCTGGTGGGCGTCTGGGCGAGGTCCTTGAGGCTCGGGTCCGAGGCGCCGACGACGACCACCTTGTCCTTGAAGAAGCCCGCCGGGAACTGGCCGTTGAGGACGCGCGAGAACGGAACGGACGGGAAGGTGCCGACGCCGCCCGCGTAGTCGATCCAGGCGGAGGGACCGCCGATCTGGTCCTCGGTGATCGTCTTGCCGCTCGCCATCTCCGCCGCGACCAGCGGGAAGGTCTTCATCTGGCCGACCTCGTACGGGATCCGGCGGCGGACGCCGTCGGAGTCCTCGCCGATCTGGGTGTTGCCGGCGCGGGCCTTTAGCTGATCGAGAATCTGCTGGCCGCCGAACACGCCGCTTCGACCCTGCGGATCGGGCTGGCTGTCGGCAAGGACGACCCTGTTCGGGCCGGCGCCCGCGACCGAGTCGAGCAGGGCGCTGTCCTGCTTCTGGTTGGTGGGCTGAAGGAACTCGACGTCGTAGGCGATGGTCTTCGCACCGTCGGCCTTGAGCGCGTCGATCACCCGGGCGTGCAGCGAGCGTGGGAATGGGAAGCGGACCGGCAGCTCGCGGGAGGTCACGTCGTCGATCAGAACGAGGGCGATGTCGCTGCGCGGCTTCTCGTCACCGCGGATCGAGAAGCGGGTGTCGACGCTGGAGAGCTCAGTGTCGTGGAACAGGCCGGTGGCGTAGAGGAGCAGCGCGATGCCCGACGAGGCGATCGCCACCGCCACCAGGAGCAACCCGTACGTCCTGCCTTGGCCTGCGGACTTCATCTCCTCCTCCCCGCCCCCCGCGGTGAGATCAATCTACTGCGCTCGGTCCGGAATTGAACCAATGCAGGTGGTCGTCTGAGGTCGGGGCGCCCGGATT
>JBKPLC010000061.1:0-7164 GCA_046731495.1 Actinomycetota bacterium
GCGCTCGAACTCGCCGGTGTCGCCCCGGAGGGCGCGGCGCTCGGCCGTATCCGGCCTCGCCGGGCGGCGCCTTCGGGTGGGAAGGCGAAGCCGCGGACGCTCGCCGGTCCCACGGCGGACGCGGCGCCTCTCGCCCGTCCCAGGCTCGACCTGCTCCCGCTCGCCCGTCCCGAGTCGATCGCGCTCGCCGGTTCCGAGTCGATCGCGCTCGCCCGTCTCCTGCCGCTCCCGCTCCCCGGTGCCCTCCTCCCGGGGCGGGCGCGCGGGCAAATCCGTCCACTCGAACAGATCGTCGCCGTCGGGAGGAAGACGCCCTTCCATCGCTCGCTAGCCCTTGCCACCTCCGCCACGAAGCGAGATCCCGAGCTCGCGTAGCTGGCGCTCGTCGACGGGAGTCGGGGCGCCGGTCAGCGGGTCACCGCCGGACGCCGTCTTCGGAAACGCGATCACGTCCCGGATGGAGTCCGTTCTGTGCAGGAGGGCGGTGATCCGGTCCAGCCCGTAGGCGATGCCGCCGTGAGGCGGGGCGCCGTAGCGCAGCGCATCAAGCAGGAACCCGAAGCGTTCCTCGGCCTGTTGATCGTCGATGCCGATCACGTTGAACACCTTCCGCTGGACCTCGGGGTCGCTGATGCGGATCGAACCCCCACCAATTTCCCATCCGTTCCAGACGACGTCATAGGCCTTTGCCCTCGCCGCGCCTGGATCGCCCGGATCGAAGGGCCCGTCGGGCGACGTGAAGGGGTGGTTGTGCGGGTCCCAGCGCTCCTCCTCGGCGTTCCAGCCGACCAGGGGCCAGTCGAGGATCCAGGTGAGCTCGTTCGCATCCGAATCGATCAGGTCGAACCTCTCGCCCAGGCGCCGGCGCAGCTCGCCGAGGACCTCGGCGGACATGATCGGCTCGTCCGCGACAAGCAGAAGAACGTCGCCCTCGCTCGCGCCAAGCTCCGAGTTGGCCGCCCCGATCTCGTCGTCCGAGAGGAACTTGGCGACCGGCGAGCGCCAGCCGTCGCCCTCGAGGACCGCCCAGACCAGGCCCTTCGCCCCCAGCTCCGTCGCTTCGGCGACCAGGCCGTCGAGGTCCGAGCGCGACATCTCTTGGGTGCCGGCGTTCAGGCCCCGAACCAGCGCGCCGCCCTCGATCGCCTGGCGGAAGGCGTTGAACTCCGACCCCCGGAAGACCTCGGTGAGGTCGTGGAGCTCGAGGCCGAAGCGCAGGTCGGGCTTGTCCGAGCCGTAGCGGGCGATCGCCTCGTCGTACGAAAGCCGCCGCATCGGCAGCTCCACCTCCACCCCGCACCGGCCCAGAACGAACGCCAGCAGGCGCTCGTTCAGATCGATCACGTCGTCGACGTCGACGAAGGACATCTCGATGTCCAGCTGCGTGAAGTCCGGTTGCCTGTCCGCGCGCAGGTCCTCATCCCTGAAGCAGCGCGCGATCTGAAAATACCGCTCGAAGCCGCCGATCATCAGCAACTGCTTGAAGAGCTGGGGTGACTGCGGCAGGGCGTAGAAGGAGGCGCGCTGGAGCCGGCTCGGGACGAGGAAGTCGCGGGCGCCCTCCGGCGTCGACCGGGTGAGCACCGGGGTCTCGATCTCGAGGAAGCCCTCGCCGGAGAGGAACTCGCGCATTGCGGCGGCGACCCGGTGCCGGAGCTCGATCGCCTCGCGCATCCGGTCGCGGCGCAGGTCGAGGTAGCGGTAGCGCAGCCGGGTCTCCTCGCTCACCTCCCCTGAGAACGACTCGATCTCGAAGGGGGGCGTCTCGGCGTCGGCGAGCAGCTCGGCGTCGGTGACGCGGATCTCGACCTCGCCGGTCGGTAGCTCGGGATTGATGGTCTCCGGCGAGCGCTTGACGACCTTGCCGCTCGCGGTCAGCACATCCTCGGAGCGGAGCTTGTGCCCGAGCTCGAAGGCGTCGCCCGCCTCGTCGGGATTGAAGACCAGCTGCACCAGACCGGTGCGATCACGCAGGTCGATGAATATGAGGCCGCCGTGATCGCGCCGGCGATGGACCCAGCCCGCCACCCGGACCTCCGAGTCGACCCTGTCAGGGAGGACCTGCCCGCACCACCCATCGCGGTAGTCGTTGGCGCGCAGCGCCGGGAAGCCGTCGCTCATGAAGGGGAGAGTGTCTCAACGACGGTCGCGGGGTCGACCTCCCGCTCCTCGCCGGAGCTCATGTCGCGGAGCGTCGCCTTGCCCGCCCCGAGAATCAGCGCGTGACGTGCACCGACCCGGTCGGCCTGCTTCATCTGGCCCTTGACCGCTCGGTCCGCCAGGTCGAGATCGGCCCGGATTCCGGCCCGGCGCAGCTCGGTCACCAAGGCGAGGGCCGCCTCTCGGTCGCCGTGCTCGGCCACCACGAATACACCGTCCCGCTCGGTCTCCTCTCCCCCGGCCCCCTCCAGGGCCAGCGCGATCCGGTCCACCCCGAGCGCCCAGCCGCAGGCCGGCGTGGGCGGGCCGCCGAGCATCTCGATCAGCGCGTCGTAGCGGCCGCCGCCGCCGATCCCGGACTGGGCGCCGAGCCGCTCGCACTCGAACTCGAAGACGGTGCGCGTGTAGTAGTCGAGGCCGCGAACGAGCGTGGGGTCGAGCTCGTAGTTGACGCCGTTTCGGTCGAGCGCGTGTCGGACGGCGTCGAAGTGCTCGGCGTCCTCCTGCTCCAGCCGCTCGAGCAGCGTGGGCGCCTCGTCCATGACGTGGCGGGTGCCCTCGTGGTCCGCGTCGAAGGCGCGCAGTGGGTTGACGTCGATCCGGCTCCGCACCTCGTCCGAGAGCTCGGCCTCGCGTGAGCGCAGGTAGCCGCGCAGCTCCTCGAGATACGCGGCGCGGGTCGCTGGTGTCCCCAGGCTGCCGAGCCGCAGCCGCACGTCCTCGACACCGAGCTCGGCGATCACGTCGTTGGCCAGCAGGATCAACTCCGCGTCGACCAGAGGCGAGTCCGAGCCGATCGCCTCGGCGTCGATCTGGAAGAACTGGCGAAAGCGGCCGGCCTGCGGCCGCTCGTGGCGGAAGAACGGGCCGTCGGTCCAGAGCTTCACCGGCTGCGCCAGCTTCTGCATGCCGTGCTCGAGATAGGCGCGGCAAACCGATGCCGTCGCCTCCGGTCGCAGGGTGAGCGAGCGCCCGCCCTGGTCCTCGAACGTGAACATCTGCTTCTGGACGATGTCGGTGGACTCGCCGACGCCGCGGGCGAACAGCTCGGTCTCCTCGAAGATCGGCACCTCGATGGGCCGGTAGCCCGCCGAGTCCAGCACCCGGCGGGAGACCTCAGCGACGCGCCTCCGCACCGGGGCATCCTCGGGCAGGACGTCGAAGGTGCCCCGCGGGGCTTTGAACCGCTCAGCCATGGCGCGAGCCTACGGCTTAACGCGCCAGCTCGGCCAGGAAGGGATTCGCCGCCCTCTCCGCGCCCAGCGTGGTGATGCCCATGTGGCCCGGATAGACCGTCGTCTCCGGCGGATGGCCCTCGACCAGCTTGCGGATCGAATCCAGCAGCGTCGCCCAGTCGCCGCCGGGGAGGTCGGTGCGCCCCACCGAGCCCTGGAAGAGGACGTCGCCGGAGAAGATCGCCGCTTCGTCGGGGATCGAGTAGGTCACGTGGCCCGGGCTGTGGCCGGGGGTGAAGATCACATCGATCTCGAGTCCGGCGAGCTCGAGCTTCTCGCCGCCGCTGACCGTGTGGTCGGCCTCGTAGCTCTCGTAGGGGCCGAAGCCCGGCCAGGGGACGAACGAGTTGATGTCGGCGAGGACCGGGGTCTCGATCTCGGGGCACCAGACGGGCGCGCCGGTCGCCTTCGCAATCGGCGCCACCGCGCCGATGTGGTCGAAGTGGGTGTGCGTGAGGAGGATCCCCTCGACCGTGACGCCGAGCTCGTCGGCGGCGTGGAGGATCCGCTCCGCCTCGTCCCCCGGATCGACGATCAGCGCCCGGTCGGAGCCATCGCGCCGGAACAGGAAGCAGTTCTCGGCGATCTGGCCGACCGTCAACATGCGGACGTCCATCTCGCTCAGCCTTCCGACTGGCGGGCGCCGGTCCGCTGCGCCTCGCGTTCCGCCCGCTTCTGCTCCTCCTTGCGGAGGTATCGCTGATACATGAATCGGTCCAGCAGGAAGGCCATCGGCACGTAGAAGCCGAGCATCAGGATCCCGATCAGCAACGAGACGGCCGGGTTCTGGCCAAACAGGGCGAGGAGCCCGACGAAGAGGACCGCCGCCACCCCGCCCTTCTTCAGCGCGGTCGACCAGCTCGCCGGCTGCGGAGTCCGGTCGCCCGGCTTCTTCTTCGTCTTGCTGCGAGCGCGCTGCTGGGCCTCCGCGCGGCTTCGCGCCCGGCCGCGAGCCGGACGCCGGTCGATCCGTCCGCCCTGGGTGCCGCGGTGCTTACGGCGGCGCTTGCGCTTCGTCTGGGCCATCGCCTGGGAGGCTAGCCGAGCACGTTCTCGATCACGTCGCGGAGCGGATCGAAGTTGCGGATCGGCGGCTCCTCGGGGTACCCCTCGAGCGCGTACTCCGGGGCGAGGCCCACGAGCTCGGCCTCGATCGGGCGGACGCCCTGCTCGGCCGCCAGCCGGGTGATCTCCTCCACGACCTTCGCCAGCGGGACGGCCCTGGGGTCGTGGACGTTGCAGGAGACCTGCGTACGCTCCCCCTCCCGTGGGAGACCGAGCGCGCGCACCCCGATCAGTCCGCCGCCCGACTCGCGCAGCTCGGCCGCGATCGCCCGGGCGATCTCCGGATTCGGAGTGTCCAGCTCGACGTTGAACGCGACGAGAGGCTCACGCGCGGTGACCAGCGTCGCGCCGGCGCTGGGGTGCGGCTCGTCCGGACCGAGGTCCGGCTTGAGCTCGCCGGCGCCCATCCGCCGGGCAAGCTCCGCCGGGCCGCCCTGCCGGAAGTACGCGCGCTCCCGGCGCTCCGGACTGCTGGCGAGCTCGCCGTAGAAGAAGATCGGGATGCCGAGTGAGGCGATCCGGTCGGCGACCTCGCGGGCGGTGGCTGCCGCGTCCGGGTGTCGGTCCTCGGACTGCCAGACGACCGGGCAGACGTCGAGCGCGCCGATGTGCGGATGGAGGCCGTGGTACCCGCGCAGATCGATCAGCTCCTGGGCTTGCTCGGCTCCGGCGAACAGCGCCTCGACCAACTCCTCGGGCTCCGCGGCGATCGTGTAGACGCTCCGGTTGTGCTGCGCGTCGAAGTGGCGGTTGAGGACGCGCGCGTGCGCCGCCAGGGTCGCCTCGAGCGCACCGATCACGCGCTCGTTCCGTCCCTCGGAGAAGTTCGGCACCCCCACCAGGGGCATCCGCCGCCCCCCGGCGCCGCTCGCCTCGCTCACTTGATCAGCAGCTCGCCGTCCCGGACGATCGCCTCGCCGTCGAGCTCGACCGTCGGCTTCATCACGATGCAATCCAGGTGGACGGGGACCTGGACGGTGCCGCCGATCCCCGCCGACGCTCCGAAGGCGACATGGCAGGTGCCGGCGATCTTCTCGTCCTCGAGGATCTCGCCGGTCAGGATGGCCTTCTCGTTCGTGCCGATGCCGAGCTCCGCGACGTTCGTCCCGTCCTCCCCGTGCTCGGTGAGCAGGTTCATGAACGCCATGCCCTGACCGCCGCGCGCGGAGGTCAAATGCCCACCCTCGACGACGAGCTCAACGGGCTCCTCGGCGAGCCCGATCCCGGCCAGTGAGCCGTCCACGACCAGGATCCCGTTGCCGGTCACCGGAGCGATGAAGCCCTCGCCGCAGGGCAGGTTCCCGAACGCGCCCGGCTCGGTGAGCTCGCCGGCATCCGGGATGGCCTCGCGGCCCGAGATGTCGAGCACCAGATCGGTGCCGTTCGCGTCGGTGATCCGCGCCTCGGCGGCGCGCTCGAGCGCCTCGGCCACCGCATGTCCCTTGCGCCGCAACCCCTCCATGTCGGCGCTCATCACCCGCGCCAGCATCTCCTCGGTGACGCCCGGAAACGTGGCGGCGCGCGCGCCGTTGTCCGTGGCCCGCTTGCGGGCGGCGGTGTGCGAGAGGGACTGCATCGTCGGCGCCATCAGCACGTCGCTCGCCGCCATCGCCTCGGCCACTGTGCGCGGCGGCTCCGCCCCGTGGGAAGGCCGCTCGGTGATCACCGCCAGCACCGCCTCCGCACCTGCTTCCGCCGCTTCGTCGCGGAGCCGCTCTCCGACCCGCTGGGTGCGGGGATCGCAGACGACCAGCACCTCCTCGCCGTCCTTCACAGCGAGGCACTCGCGCACGACTGCGCGAACCGCTCGATCCAGATCGCCTTGCGTCACGGCGGCCAGCTTATGGGCTCTACGCGCGCTCGCCCTCGACGCGTTCGACGACCGGCATCGACGGCGGCCCCTCCTCGACGTCGACCCGCGGGCGCCCCGGCAGGCGGCCCTCCGCCGCGAGCCACGATCCGGCCAGGATCAACCCGAGACCGGCGAGCGTGGCGACGGTGACGGCCTCGGAGAGCAGGAGCGCCCCGTAGACGACGGCGAACCCCGGCGCGATGTAGGTGACGAGGAAGGCACGGGCCGGGCCGACCGACGCGATCAGGCCGTAGAAGATCACGAAGGCGACCCCGGTGCCCAGCACGCCGAGCGCCGTGACCGCGGCGACCGGACCGAGCCCGGGCACGCTCTCGGGGGCGGTGAGCAATGCGGGGGGCAACAGGAAGATGGCGCTCGCCGCCATCACCGCGGCCGACATGCCAACGGGAGCCAGGCCAGCGAGGCGGTGCTTCACCAGGAAGCCGCCGACCGCGTAGCCGAGGCTGGCGAGCACCACGGCGAGGCCCCCGAGGAGGGCAGCGCCGGATCCGCCGAGATCGACCCCGAGCAACAGCGCCACGCCGCCGAACCCCACCAGCACTCCCGCCAGCCGCAATCCCTGGGAGCGCTCCTCGTGGTCCACTCGGATCGCAAGCAGCGCGGTGAACAGCGGAGCCGAAGCGACCAGGATGCCAGCGAGCGAGGAGGAGATCTCCTGCTCGCCGGCGGAGATCAGCAGGAACGGGCCGGCCACCTGCACGGCGCCGACGAGGGCGAGCCAACCGGCCTTGGACCGCACCCCGCGGAGAGCGCCCTGCGACGCCGCGATCGGCAGCAGCACGAGCGCCGCCAGGGCGATCCGGACGAAGGCAACCGCGGAGGGCGACAGGT
>JBKPLC010000062.1:0-12982 GCA_046731495.1 Actinomycetota bacterium
CCCCGTCCAAGGTACTGAGCCCGGATTTTGTAACGCCCCCGCACATAACCAGGACTTAACGCAATTAGTTCGTGCAAAGCCTTGACAAACCACACGCGGTTGGTAAGGCTGCCGCTCGAAGTGGTGGGTGGAGAGTCCGGATCGCTTCGATCGCTGCGCGAGCTCAACCGCGGCCGCGTCATCGACGTGCTTCGTGACCGCGGCCGTGCGAGCAGGGCCGATATCGCGCGCGTCACCGGCCTCTCCCGATCGACCGTCTCCACGATCGTCGCCAGCCTGATCGAGGCGGGACTGGTCATGGAGCAGGAGGAGGCGACGGCCGTCGCTCATGGACGCCACGGCGGCCGCCCGCCCGTTCTGCTCTCGCTCGACAAGTCCGCCGGGGTCGCGCTCGGCGTGGATTTCGGCCACACGCACCTCCGCGTCGCAGTCTCGGACCTCTCCCACGAGGTGCTCGCGGAGGACGGGCGCGACCTCGACGTCGACCACTCGGCCCAGGAGGGCCTCGACGCGGCGTCGGAGCTGGTCGAGCGAGTGCTGAAGCGGGCGCGGGTGCAGCGCAAGCGCGTGCTCGGGGTCGGCATGGGGCTCCCCGGCCCCATCAACCGGACCACCGGCACGGTCGGCTCCTCGTCGATCCTTCCCGGCTGGGTCGGGGTGGATGCGGCGGCGGAGATGACCAAGCGGCTGCGGATGCCGGTGCACGTCGAGAACGACGCGAACCTCGGCGCGCTTGCGGAGTTTGTCTGGGGAAGCGGCAAGGGGTTCTCGGATCTGATCTACATCAAGCTCTCCTCGGGGGTCGGGGCGG
Source organism: Actinomycetota bacterium (assembly GCA_046731495.1). Taxonomy (GTDB): domain Bacteria; phylum Actinomycetota; class Thermoleophilia; order Solirubrobacterales; family 70-9; genus DASUPK01. Next base: position 812 of record JBKPLC010000062.1, read on the forward strand.
GGATGCTCCTAGGTGGGCGCCTCTACCACGGCACCGGGGGAACCGCCGGCGAGATCGGGCACACCGTCGTCCAGCCCGGCGGGTCGATCTGCCGCTGCGGCAGCCGGGGCTGCCTCGAGACGGTCGCGTCGGCGAGGGCGATCGCCGCGGTGCTCGGCGCAAGCCGCGACGAGTCGGTTTCGATCAGGCAGATGCTCGAGCTCGCCAACAACGGGGACGCCGCGGCGGCGCGCCTGATCGGGGAGGCCGGCCGCGAGATCGGGGTCGCGGTGGCAAACCTCTGCAACGTCATCAACCCCGACCGGGTGATCGTCGGAGGGGACATGAGCGCCGCGGGCGAGTTGATCACCGAGCCGATCCTGGAATCGATCCGCCGCTACGCGATCCACAGCGCGGCCGAGCAGGTGACCGTCGTCCCGGGGACGCTCGGCGAGCGTGCCGAGCTGCTCGGCGCTCTCGCCCTCGTCCTGCAGCCGCCGGAGCGCTTCATGGTGTCGCCGCCGCGGTGGCGGGAGGTCGCCGCGGCATGAGGAGGAACGAAAAAAGCTTGCAATGCAAAAGAGAGGGAACAATCCGAATGGAGGAGGTGGAGTGATGTCCGACTCAAGGAGGAGGTGGGCCCGCGCCGCGGTTATGGGTATCGCGGCGGCAACGATCGGGCTCGGCCTCGCCGCCTGTGGTGGCGGCGGGGGAGATGGAGGGCCGAAGATCGCGCTGCTTCTGCCGGAGTCGAAGACGACCCGGTACGAGGCGCATGACCATCCGGAGTTTGAGGATGCCGTGAACGCGGCCTGCTCGGACTGCGACATCATCTACAGCAACGCGAATCAGGATGCCGCCCAGCAGCAGTCGCAGATGGAGGCGGCGCTTACTGACGGCGCCGACGTCGTCGTGCTCGACCCGGTGGACTCGGCGTCCGCCGCGTCGATGGTCAATCTCGCCAAGCAGCAGGACGTGCCGGTGGTGAGCTATGACCGGCTGATCCTCAACTCGGACGCGGTCGACTACTACGTCTCGTTCGACAACGTCCGGGTCGGCGAGCTGCAGGGCAGCGAGCTAGCGAAGAAGCTCGCGTCCGATGGCAACCCGACAGGGCCGATCATCAAGATCAACGGCTCCCCGACCGACAACAACGCGAAGCTGTTCGGTCAGGGCGCTGACTCCGAGCTCAGCAAGGCCGGAGTCCAGGTCGCACAGGAGTACGACACTCCCGACTGGAGCCCCGACAAGGCCCAGTCCGAGATGGACCAGGCGATCACTGCGGTCGGCAAGACCGGGTTCAAGGGTGTCTACGCAATGAACGACGGCACTGCTGGTGGCGCGATCGCCGCGATGTCGGCCGCCGGCGTGGACCCGACCACGGTCCCGACGACCGGCCAGGACGCCGAGCTCGAAGCGGTTCAGCGGATTCTCGTCGGTCAGCAGTTCATGACCGTCTACAAGGCGACCAAGCCTGAGGCGCAGGCCTCGGCCAAGATCGCGGTCGCGCTTGCTCAGGACAAGCCGGTTCCGGCCGGTCTAGTCAACGGCAAGACCAACAACGAGACGAAGGACGTCCCGTCGGTCCTGCTGACCCCGCAAGCGGTGACGAAGGACAACATCAAGACCGTCACCTACGGCGGTCAGCCGCTGATCGGTCCGGATGGCTATTGGACCGCTGATGAGGTCTGCACGGCGCAGTACCAGTCGGCGTGCCAGCAGGCCGGCATCAGCTAGGAGCCAAACGAATAGGAGAATGAACCCCAAGCGCGAGGAGATGAGAAAGGTGAACCAGACGAAGCAGAACGGCAACGGCAAGCCCGATCACCTCCTCGCGCTGCGGGGCTTCTCGAAGAGCTTCGGCCCCGTGCAGGCGCTCTCCGACGTCGACTTCGAGGTCAACGGCGGCGAGGTCGTCGCCCTGGTGGGCGACAACGGGGCTGGGAAGTCCACCCTCGTCAAGGCGATCGACGGCGTGCAGCCCCCCGATTCCGGCGACGCCTATTTCGAGGGTCAGCCGGTGACGATCAACAGCCCGGCCGTCGCCGCCAGGCTCGGCATCGCAACGGTCTTCCAGGATCTCGCCCTGTGCGACAACCTGGACGTGGTCGCGAATCTCTACCTCGGCCAGGAGGTGATCGGCGACGGCGACGTCCGGCTGCCGGTGCTGAACGAAACCGAGATGGAGCAGCACTCTCGCGAGCTCCTCGACGAGCTCTCGGTGACCACGCTCGGCAGCGTGCGGACCGAGGTCGGGATGCTCTCCGGCGGCCAGCGGCAGTCGGTTGCGATCTCGCGCTCGCTGCTGGGCGACCCTAAAGTCGTCCTGCTCGATGAGCCCACGGCCGCCCTCGGAGTGGCGCAGACGGCGCAGGTGCTCGACCTCGTCAGGCGACTCCGCGAACGCGGGCTCGGGGTGGTGATGATCAGCCACAACCTGGATGACGTCTTCAAGGTGGCCGACCGGATCGTCGTGCTCCGGCTCGGCAGGCGGGAGGCCACCTTCGCTGTGGACAAGACGACGCGGGAGGAGGTCGTGGCGGCGATCACGGGCGCCTCGGCCGAGCTCAAGGCCAAGAAGGAGGACGAGTGATGGAGAGCGCGACCGAAGCCGCTGCACCCGCTGAGCCCGAAGAGGGACGCTTCAGCGTCCTCACCCGGATAGCCCGGGGCGAACTCGGCTCCCTGCGAGTCCTGATCATCATCGCCGTCATCTGGACGATCTTCCAGCTGCAAAACGACCGGTTCCTGTCCGCGGTCAACCTGACCAACCTGACCCTTCAGATCGCCGCGATCGGGACGATCTCGGTCGGGGTCGTGCTCGTCCTGCTGCTCGGCGAGATCGACCTGTCGGTCGGCGCCGTCAGCGGGCTCGCCGCGGGCGTGATGGCGGTGCTTCAGGTGAAGCATGGATGGAACGCCGATCTCGCGATCCTTGCCGGTCTTCTGACGGGCGCGGCGATCGGCCTCTTCAACGGGTTCATGGTGACCTTCTTCCGGATCCCGTCGTTCGTCGTCACCCTCGCCGGTCTCCTGGCATGGCAGGGGGCGCTCTTATACGTGCTCGGCTCCACGGGGACGATCAACCTGCCGCCGAGCCACGTGACGGACCTCGCCGGCACCTTCTATGGCGCGGGCGTCGGCTACGCGATCGCCACGATCGTGACCGCGGCGACCCTCGCGACGGGATTGCTCGAATACCGGCGGCGTCAGCACGCTGGCCTGGAGACCGATCCGCTCGCAGGGATCGTCGTGCGCACTGTGATGGTGGGCGTCGCATCGTTCGTCGCGGTGTCCATCCTCGAGTCGGACCGCGGCATCCCGTTGTCCGTTCTGATCCTGCTCGCCTTCTGCGGATTCTTCGCCTGGCTAACCACGCGAACCCGCTATGGGCGACACCTGTTCGCCGTCGGCGGCAATGCCGAGGCGTCGCGTCGCGCCGGGATCCCGATCGACCGCGTCCGGATCGTGGCGTTCACGCTCTGCTCGACGCTCGCAGCGGCCGGAGGAATCCTGGCGGCCTCGCGGCTGATCGCCGTGAACCAGGCGTCCGGCTCGGGCGACGTCCTGCTGCTGGCGATCGCGGGTCCGGTGATCGCGGGAACCAGCCTGTTCGGCGGACGCGGTTCGGTCTGGTCGGCCCTGCTCGGCGCGCTGGTGATCGGCTCCATCTCGAACGGCATGGATCTGCTCGGGCTGGAGTCCGACGTCAAGTACATGATCACCGGAGGCGTCCTGCTCGCGGCCGTGACGATCGACGCCCTGGCGCGGCGTCAGCGCGAGCGGGTTCAGGTCACGTAGCTACGGCGCGGGCAGCTCCGGCTCCACCTCCAGCGGCGGCGGAGTGAGTGCGGCTGCGCTGATCACAAGCGCGAAGGCGAGCACGCGCAACGTCACGCCGAGCGCCTGATCCGGGAAGGGCTCGGAGAAGACGATCGGGCCGGCTGCGATCGTGAGCGCGTTCGCCGCCACGCTGGTCACGGCGATCACCGAGACCGCCGGGCCGATCTGCAGGCTCCGGGCCGACACCAATAGGCCGATCAGGGAGGCAAGCAGGATCACCGCCGCCAGCGGGCTGAACAGGATCGCCGCCGCGGAGTCCGAGCCGAGGTGGTCGCTGAGCGCCTTGATCGAGGTGTCCGAGGCGGCCCAGAGCAGGCCGGCGGACGCCCCGAGCAGCACCCCGACGCGCGGCGTGCCGCGCCCCACGGCGGCGACCAGAAGGCCGGCGGTGGCGACGACGGCGATGAAGGCGGCCAGCGTGGCGGTGTCGTAGCTCGAGTGCGCTGAGTCGGCGTCGCCGTCGAGGGTGGCGGCGAGGAAGGCGAGCCCGGCGGCCGCGAGCGCGACGCCGATCCACTCCCGTCGGGTGACGCGGTGGGCGAAGAAGCGATCGGCGACCACCGTCAGGAGGACGAGCCCGCCGGCGATGGTCGCCTGGACCAGCGAGATCGGCGCCAGCGAGAGCGCACCGACGTGCAGGCCCCAGCCCGCTATCGCGATCAGGACACCGAGCGTGTACCAGCGGGAGCGGAAGAGGACCACGGAGCTCCACAGCGGCCGGCGCCAATCGACCGCCGGGCTCTCGACCGCGCCACGGTGCTTGTAGAGGAAGCCGACGATCGAGGCGAGCGCCGTCGCGACGGCGAGGATCAGGCCCAGCTGGACGCTGAACGGCATCCCGCCATTAAACGGGTCGGGCATCGCCGCCTACTGCGACGCTGCGCACTGCTCGGCGCCTAGAGTGTTGGTGTGAGTGTGATCAGGCGGGTGGCGCTCATGCTCGCCGCGCTGGCGGCGACGATCGCGGGAGGCGCGGCCGCTGCGGCGGGCCATGCCGCACCCTCGGGACCGCAGGCCCCCGCGCGCGCAGTCGTCCTGGTCTCGACGCCCGAGCTGCCCACCGGGGAGAGCGCCGCGGCCAAGGAGCGCTGGCACGAGCTCCGCGCCCGGTCAAGCTCAATCCTCGACCGCACCGCGCAGCGCAACGACCTCTCGGTCGAGACGGCCGTTCCCGAGGTCGGCGTGCTCTCCGTCGATTTACCGCGCGGCGGGCTCCCGGCACTGAAGCAGCAGCTTGCCGGCGACCCGCGGGTCGAGTCGGTGCGTCCCGACGTCCCGGTCCACCTGCGCTTCGCGCCGAACGACTTCGCCTTCACGCACTCCGACGTCCACGCGCCGAACAACGACCTGGGCGACTGGAACGTGGTGAAGGAGGGGGCGCCGCGCGCCTGGGATTTCTCCAAGGGGAGCGCGGCGGAGGTGGCGATGATCGACACCGGAGCCGACGGCAGCCACCCGGATCTCGCGCCCCGGATCGTCGGGAGCGCCGGGTTCGGCGTGGGGTCGCCCCTCACCGACCCGGTGGGTCACGGGACCCACACGGCGGGCCTCGCCTGCGGCAACACCGCCAACGGCTACGGCATCGCCTCGCTCGGCTTTGCCTGCGGGCTCTTCATTGCGAAGATCGAGGACGAGGGGCCCTGCTCGAACGTCACCTCGGCGGTGACCGCCGCGGCCAACCGGAACAGCGACGTGATCAGCATGAGCATCGGTGGTTGCGACAGCGCCATCGTGCCCGCCCTCAACTACGCCCAGTCCAGGGGCTCGGTGGTCGTCGCGGCGGGGGACAACTCCCCCAATCCCTCCGGCTCCTGCGGCTTCCTGGGGAGCAACGACTGCATCTATCCGGAGGAGTGGGCCCAGCCGAACGGCACCGGCCCGAACGCGAGCTTCGATCGCGGCCTTGTCGTCACCTCGGCGCAATACAACGGCACGCGCTCGACCTTCGCCGAGGCGACCACTCGCGTCTCCGTCGCCGCGTTCGGCTCCGCGACCGGGGCGATCGGGGGCCAGCAGGGAATCCTCTCCACGTGGCCCGGCACCTCAGTAAGCGATGACGCCTTCGGGGGTCGCACGTCGCTGAACGGCGATAGCCGCTTCGCCTACCTGGTCGGGACCAGCATGTCCACTCCGCAGGTCGCGGGGGTCGCCGCCCTGATCCGGGCGGTGAAGCCGAACATGCCGAACACCCGCGTCGTCCACCTGATCAAGGCCACCGCCAGCCAGTGCGGCAGCTACGGCAACGGCATCGGCTGGGGGATCATCCGCGCGGACGAGGCGGTCGCGGCCGCGCTCAACCGGGACATCGACCCGCCGAGCTCCCGCGTCCGCAGTGCGAAGCGAGCGAGGGGAGCGAGCGGCCCGGTGATCAGGCTGCGCCTGAAGCGGAAGGATCGCCAGGGGCCTCACTGCGTCAAGGGCCTGCCCGTTTCAGGGGTGAAGAAGGTGATCGTCTTCGCCTCGAGGAAGGGGGGCGCCTACCACCGGATCGGCAAGACGAAGCGAACCTCATTGACCTTCCACCCGAAGCGGGGCGGCCGCTACACGTTCTTCTCGATCGCCGTCGACGCGGACGGCAACCGCGAGTCGCCACCGCCGGCGCCGGACGCGAAGCGGAAGTTCTAGTTCGTCAGGTCCGCGCCGGAGGCGATCTCCGCCTGCTGGCGCGCCTCGGCGGCCTCGGCGGCGGAGAGCAGGTCCGCGAGCGACTCGGAGAGGCCGGTGGCGAGCATGTCGATGTCCTCCATCGCGTCGTAGTCGCCGAGCAGCCCGAAGTCGATGCCGCCGTTGTAGCTCATGATCGCGATCGCCAGGGCGTGGTTCTCCGGCAGGAAGGCAACCGGGAAGACGTCCTGGAGCTCGCGCCCGAGCACGTAGAGCGGGATCTGCGGCCCCGGGACATTGGTGACGATCAGGTTGAAGAGCCGGGTCGAGAAGTTGATCCGCGAGGCCTGGGCGAGCAGCGTGGGCGGGGCGAAGTCGTTGAACCGCGAGATCACCTCGGCGCCGAGAGCCTGTTTCGACTCCTTGAGGCCGTCCATCGCGCGGCGGACCGTGTCCAATCGCTTGACCGGGTCCTCGATGTAGACCGGGAGTGGGCCGCGCATCGCGGCGATCCGGTTGCCGAGCTGGCTGCGCTCGTCCTCGGAGCGGATCGAGACCGGGACGAGCGCCCGGAGCTCGAGCCCCTCGGTCTTCACGCCGCGGCTGCGAAGCCAGCTGCGGAGCGCGCCGCTGACGACCGTGAGGACGACGTCATTGACGGTGCCGCCGAAGATGTCCTTGATGCGCTTGAAGGCGCCGAGCTCGGCCCGGGTCCAGGCGAACCGGCGATGGGAGCCGATCTCGGTGTTGAGCGGGACCTCGGGTGCCGGGTTGGTGAAGTTCCAGGCCACCTCGGCGAGCGCCTCGCCCGTCTCGATCACCTTGCGCGCCGTGCGCTCCGGATGCGAGGCGGCGCGCACTGCCCGGCGAGCCAGCCCCATCGGCGCCCGCGCGACACCGACGATGCCGCGAGCGGCCAGCTCGGCCGAGGACGGTTGAGGGCTCGGGACCCAGTCACGATCCGGCTCTATCGGCTCCGGGACGGGCTTGAGGTCGAAGAGGACCGTGGCGATGTCGACGCCGGAGACGCCGTCGACCAGCGCGTGATGCGTCTTGGTGATCAGCGCGAAGCGGTTCTGCTCGAGGCCCTGCACCAGCCACAGCTCCCAGAGCGGCTTCGAGCGGTCGAGCTGCTGTGAGAAGAGCCGACCCGCGATGTTGCGGAGCTGCTCCTCGGACCCCGGCGAGGGGAGCGCCGAATGGCGAACGTGGTAGGCCAGATTGAAGTTCGGATCGTCCACCCAGAAGGGCCGTCCGGTCTCGACCGGCGGGAACGCAAGCTTCTGGCGGAAGCGCGGCACCAGATGGAGGCGGCTGTGGACGTGCCCGAGGAAGTCGTCGTAGGCGGGCGGGGGCCCCTCGAAGATCAGGATCGCGCCCACGTGCATGTGCGCGCTGGAGGTCTCGTTCGTCAGGAACGAGGCGTCGATCGAGCTCAATCTCTCCATGTGACCCTGTGCCATAGCCGGATTGAAGAGCCTACCCGGAATTTCTGGCTTCCCCGCTACCCTTCCCGCGGGCGTGCAGTCCACCTCCCTTGACACCAAGACGGGCCCCTCGCGGGTCCTGCTCGCGGCGCCGCGCGGCTACTGCGCGGGCGTCGATCGAGCCGTGCAGACGGTCGAGCACGCGCTCGACCTGTACGGCGAGCCGATCTACGTGCGCAAGGAGATCGTCCACAACAAGCACGTGGTCCACGAGCTGGAGAAGCGGGGCGCGATCTTCGTGGAGGAGGAGACCGAGGTGCCCGAGGGCCAGATGGTCGTCTTCTCCGCGCACGGCGTGGCGCCGAGCGTCCACGCCAACGCCGCCGTTCGCCGCCTCCGCACGATCGACGCGACCTGTCCGCTGGTCACCAAGGTGCACGTCGAGGCGCGCAAGTTCGCCGCCGAGGGCTACACGATCGTCCTGATCGGTCACGAGGGCCACGAGGAGGTCGAGGGGACCACCGGCGAGGCGCCCGAGAACATCGTCCTGGTCCAGACCGAGGAGGACGTCGACACGCTCGATGTCGACGACCCGAACCGGATCGCCTACATCACCCAGACCACGCTCTCGGTCGACGAGACCAGCGCGATCATCGCCAAGCTGAAGGCCAAGTTCCCGAACGCGGTCGGGCCAAAGACGGACGACATCTGTTACGCGACCACCAACCGCCAGCAGGCGGTCAAGGCGCTCGCCCAGCAGTGCGAGCTCGTCCTCGTCATCGGCTCCACCAATTCATCGAACTCGAACCGCCTCGTCGAGGTGGCGCGCGAGCACGGCGCCGACTCCTACCTGATCGACAATCACCTCCAGGTGGACGAGGCGTGGCTCGAGGGCGTCGAGACCGTCGGGATCACCTCGGGCGCGAGCGCGCCGGAAGAGCTGGTCGAGCGTCTCGTCACCTTCTTCCGCGAGCGCGGCGCCGAAGACGTCTCGGAGCTCAGGACCGTCAACGAGGACGTCCGCTTCATGCTGCCTGGCGAGATCCGCAAGGAACTCGCCGGTTCGGGCGCCTAACCACCCCGACGAAAGCGCGGAGTGTGGCGACTCGTTCCGGCTATTCCGGAAGAACGCGCCATCTGGCGAGTTCCTTTCGCTAAGCCGAAGAAAGTCGCCAGGTCGGCTGTGGAGCGGTGTTCGCGAACCCTGCTTTGCATGGAAAGCAGCAGTCTTACTCCGACGATCTCTCCGTTAGGAGCGCTGATGGTATGGATCAAAAAGCCCACTTCACCGAAAACAGAGCAACCTGCCCGTCCCCGGGCGTCGCCTGCAGACCAGTCGGCGCGGGGGGCGCCGCCGCGGCGTAGCCGATACCTCGCTGCTGTTGGCGCTGGTGCCGCCGGCGTTCACGGCCCGGACGACGTAGTAGTAGGTCGTGCCGTTGGTTGCCGTGTTGTCGGTGTAGTTCGTCCCCGTCAGCCCGGTTGCGAGCGAACTGTATCCCGCACCGCTCGTATCGAGCGGAGGACGGTGTAGCTCGTCGCACCGGCCGAGGGATTCCAAGACAGGCAACCTGCCCGTTCCCGGGCGTCGCCTGCAGACCCGTCGGCGCGGGGGCGCCGCCGCCGTGAGCTCGTCGAGGCGTTCGCTCAGCTCCTCGACCTGCCCTTCGAGCGCGGCCACCCGAGTGTCGGTCGAGCTGAGCGCCGAATTGCTCGCGTAGCGGGCATCGCTGGCTGCTTTCGTGTAGAAGGCAGTTCCATCGGCGAGGGCAATTTCTGTCTCCTTTGCCGAACAAGAAACCGACTGGTCCACGATTCGGACGGAGCCCCCTCTTGCGGCCACGCAAGCTTTGTATGTGCCGTCTGGTCCCACGAACGCTCCAGCCGCGAGGGTCACCACTACAAGCGCCACCGCTAGGGAGATCCCAAGACCCAACACGACCACGCGCGAGCGCAGGCGGCTCGTGAGCCTGGGCAACCTCCTCGCGCCCGCGGTAGACACGGCCCTCATCGACTCCTCCCACCGTCGCGTGCCATGTGATCTCGGGGTCGAGAGCTTCAAGCGCCGCCCGGGCGTCGCCGCGGATCATCGCCTTCGTTGCGGCCCGCACGATCTCGACGTTCTCCTCCGACATCGCCTACTCCGACAGCCCGGCGGCTTGGAGGGCTTCCTCCCGATCGGCGTACTCATCGATTCGCGAGACCTTGCCCTCGCGCACCGTATAGACCTCGTAGAAGCGGGCATCGACATCGATCCCGCTTCCTCGGCCGCGTCCCTTGTGATGCGCGACCACAACGACTTGATCCCCGGCATCGATGATTTCCTCGAACGTCACCCTGAGTTCTTCAAATGCGCTCGACCACCGCTCCCAGTCGTATCGCATCTCACCCGGGCCGTGCGACGGCCCCTCGTCGATCGGATTCAGCACGACCTCGGGATCAAAGATCGCCTCCGCTTCGGCGCGGTCGCCGACTCCGTCGTACTCGTAGGCGATCGCCTTGCGCACGACCTCCACGTTCTCCTCCGACATCGCCCACGCAGTATCTCGCCCCGGAGGGGAGGGTCACAACGCAAATCGGCCAGATTGAAAAACCGCCGAATGGCAAGCCACACGCACCAAAGAATCTATTTAGGACTAACTGATGGGCTGGCAATCGAGATCCGACGGTTCGGCGCTACGCGGCTGCCGGCGCTTGGGTGCAGGCCGTGGCGACGCTCATTTGCCGAGCGCGGCCAGCACGGTGGCGGCGACGCCGCGCATCCCGCGGGCGTTGGGGTGAAGTGGTGCCGCCGGGTTGATCGGCACGGTCGGCTCGACCCAGCGCACGCTGGATGACTGGCACGCGTCACGCCCGATGCTCGCGGCGTAGGAGTCGACGTAGGTCGCGTCGTTGAGGGCGGCCTGGTCTCGCAGCATCTTGTTGAGTGCCTCGTGCGTGGCGCGCAGGTAGGGCACGTCGTCCCACGCGATCGCGACCTGCGGCCAGCAGCCCGGGTAGCCGGTGTCGGTCGCGGTGTGCGGCAGGATCGCGGCGTAGCCGACCACCAGTACGCGCGCACGCGGCGCGCGGCTGTGGGCCGCCTGGATCACCGCCGCGATCCTCGGTGCCGTCGCGGCGATCCGGTCGGCCAGCACGTCAGGGCCGTCGGGCCAGTTAGGCGCATAGCGGTCTTTGCACGGATGCCCGTACGGCGATGCCGTCGTACAGGCATCGACGATCTCGCCGAAGCCGATGTCGTTCCCGCCGAACTGCAGGGTCACCGTGCGCGTGTCATTCGAGAGTGCATCCAGCTGCGGCGGGTTCGGACCCAGGAAGACGTCCTGCGGGCTCCATACGTGATCGGTCCTGGCTCCACTGCAGGAGACGTCCTTCAGCGAGACAGCGAGCGACTGCGCCACCACGTGCGCGAAGTTGTGATCGGAGCGCCAGCAGCCCAGCGGATCAGGGATCTGATTGGGGATCACGGGGCCGGATGCGGCCGAGTCGCCGAGGCCCACATAGCGTGCGCCGAAGGCCGGCGCTGCGGACACGAGCGACAGCAGCGCGATCGCCACGACCACGACGACGGCGCGCTGGAAAGAACGAATGACCCGGCCCTCCTTGACTTGGTTGGCCGCACTATTCCCAAAGCGCGTCTGCTTTGAACCTTCCAAGCCGTCAGCGTCGCCTTCGAATGCATCGAAGGCACGGTGAACGATCTTGACGTTCTCCTCCGACATCGCCCACGCAGTTATTCCGGGGCAGGGGAGGGTGGCAACCGCGGAGGCGACGGCTAGGAAACCGTCAAGCTCGCCCGCTTTAAGTGCTGATGACCCGCCGGCCTACTCGTCGGCTTCTGGTGGTCGTTTCGCAGGCACCGGGGCAGATACGGTCGTCGAGCGCGTTCTGTAGAGCGCCTCTCGCACCTTCAGTACTCCGGTCGCTTGGCGGTCTCGCAACAGCACCACGGACGCTCGGGCAATGACGCCGACCCCGAACACGATGAGGATGATCAGCACCAGCACCGCGCCGATCTTAGGCAGTAGGGGGGAGCGTCGATGAGGACGATCGCGCTGCCGGTGAAGGCGAAGAAGCGGACCGTCGAGGCCGTGAGCTACGGTCCCCCAAAGCACAAAAATCACCTCGCGCTTCGGGACCGCGATATGCAGATCACGCGTGTCGACTGCCAGGCGGGAGTCTCGCCGAAGGTAGCGATTCCGGCGGTATAGCCACCAGAGAGATAACGATCGTAGGGAGTGGCGCCTGGGAAGGTCCCAGGCGCCACGTTTTTTTGGGAGCGTGCTCCCGCTCACTCTGCGACCGCGCCGCGCAAAAA
>JBKPLC010000063.1:0-12648 GCA_046731495.1 Actinomycetota bacterium
CGCTCGATCGAGCCCCAGCGCTCGGCGAAGCGGACGCCGCGCCGCTGCTTGCGCTCGCTGTGCTCCTCGGTCCGGAAGCCCTTGATCAGCTTGCCCGTGTCGATCCCGAGGGGACAGGCGATCTGGCAGGTGCCGTCGGCGGCGCAGGTCTGGATGCCGTCGTACTCGTACTGCTCGAGCAGCGCGCGCTGGACCGGCGAGCCCTGCGGCTGGCGCGCCATCTCGCGGCGGATCACGATCCGCTGGCGCGGCGTCGTGGTCAGGTGGCGGCTCGGGCAGACCGGCTCGCAGAACCCGCATTCCACGCAGGTGGTCGCGACCTCCTCGATCTCCGGGGTCGTCTTCAGGTTTCGTAGGTGGGCGCCGGGATCGCGATTGAGCAGGACTCCAGGCGCGAGCACCCCGTCCGGGTCGGCGAGCTCCTTCACCCGCCACATCAGCTCGGTCGCTCTCGCGCCCCACTCCCGCTCGACGTAGGGCGCCATGTTGACGCCGGTGCCGTGCTCGGCCTTGAGCGAACCGTCGTACTTGTCGAGGATCAGCTCGACCAGCTTCCCCATGAAGGCCTCGTAGCGCTCCATGTCCTCCTGCTTGGAGAAGTCGGGAGTGAGCATGAAGTGGAGGTTCCCCGCCGAGGTGTGGCCGGCGACCCCGGGGAGGAAGCCGTGCTCCTGGAGCAGCGCCTGGATGTCGCGGGCCGATTCGGCGATGCGCGCCGGCGGGACGCAGACGTCCTCGATGATCAGCGAGGTCCCCGGCGGGCGGAAGCGGCCGATCAGGCCGTGCAGGCCCTCGCGGACCGTCCAGGAGACCTCGATCCGCTCCTCATCGCGCGTGAAGTCGGGCGGGCGGATCAGCTCGTGCTCACGGAGGATCTCCTCGGCGCCGGCGACCAGGCGCTCGAGCTCGCCGTCGTCCGCGGCGCCGAACTCGACCAGCAGCGCCGCAGAGGTCGGCGGCAGCTCGAGCCAGTCCTGCGGGGCGCCGGCGATGTTCTGCGCGGCGACCATCAGCGCCGGCGCGACCATCAGCTCCACCGCGGTGGCCCCGGACTCGACCAGGGCGGGCACCGGCTCGGTGGCGGACTCGATGCCATCGAAGTGAAGCCAGGAGACGGTGGTCCTTGACGGCTTGGGCACTGTCTCCATGACCGCCTCGGCGATGAAGCCGAGCGTCCCCTCCGAGCCGATCAGCAGGCGCCGGAAGATCTGGACCGGGTCGTCCTCGTCGAGGAAGGCGCAGAGCCGGTAGCCGGTGGTGTTCTTGATCTGAAACTTCCTGCGGATCCGGCTGGCGAGGCTCTCGTCGCCGCGGATCTCGTCGCGAATCTCCGCCAGCCCCTTGGCGAGCTCGGCCTCCGCCTCCGCGAAGCGCTCGGATGCATCGGGGGCGGCGGTGTCGATCACCGTTCCCGATGGGAGCACGAAGGTGAGCGAGCGGACCGTGCTGTAGGAGTCGGCGACGATGCCGCAGCGCATCCCGCCCGAGTTGTTGGCGAGGACTCCGCCGACGCAGGCGATGTCGGTGCTGGCCGGGTCCGGGCCGAGCTTGCGCCCATACGGCCACAGGACCCGGTTGGCGTGCCCGAGGACCGTGCCGGGCCGCACCCGCGCGCGGGCGCCGTCGTCGAGCACCTCCACCCCGCTCCAGTGCCGGCGGACGTCGACCAGGATCCCGTCGCTCTGGGACTGGCCGTTGAGGCTGGTGCCCCCGGCCCGGAAGGTGACCGGCGTCCCGGTGCGGCGGCCGTAGGAGAGGACCTTGGAGATGTCCTCCGCATCCCGGGACATGACGACGGCCTTGGGAAGCAGCCGGTACGGGCTCGCGTCCGAGGCGTAACGGATCAGGTCGATGACCCGTGTGAGGACGCGCTCTGAGCCGAGCAGGTTGACGAGGTCGCTGCGCAGCGGCTCGGGGGTGCCGCCGGCGAGCTCGTCGGGCGCCCGATCCCGTGACCCCTCGCTCCCCTCCGGCGCGATCCGGTGGACATCCGGCGCCAGCAGCTCCATGCCGCGCAGCCTAAGCCAGCCAAGGCACTATTGAGAGCCGGGCCCATGTTCCTGCAAGGCACGTTTAGACGGCCCCCTCCCAGGTATATGTGACTGAGTCATACAAATGATTTGAGGATGGGAGGAGCAGCGATGAGTCCTCAGGCCAAGAGCGAGTTCAAGATCCAATCGTGGGACGAGGAGCCGTTCGGGGACCGCCTCGCCCGGGCCAGCGTCGAGCAGGCCTTCTCCGGCGAGATCGAGGGTGAGGGGTCCGTGGAGTGGCTCATGTGTTACCGCGAGGACAAGACCGCGGATTTCGTCGGCTTGCAGCAAGTCTCCGGGCAGATCGGCGACCACTCGGGCAGCGTCGTCCTGCAGACGGTCGGCACCTTCGATGGAACCGAGGCCCGTGGCGAGTGGTCAGTCGTGCCCGGATCCGGCACCGATGAGCTCCGTGGCCTGCGCGGGACCGGCGAGTTCAAGGCGCCCCACGGGTGCGCGGCCACGGCGACGCTCGACTACGAGTTCGAGTGAGCCTCGACCGCGCGGGCAACCTGCTGGGCGCGCTGGCCCTGTCGGTCGCGGACCGGACATCGGACGCGGTCGGCGCCGCTGCCGGGCAGTCGCAGACCGCCGCGGTCGCCCTGTCGGCGCTGCACCACTTTCTCGACGACCCGTCGATAGACCTGCTTCGCCGCGTCCTCGGGCTCACGCCGTCCGGCACCGTGCGGCTCGTCGACCGGCTCGAGGAGGCGGGCTACGTCAAGCGGCGGCCGGGACGCGACGGGCGGGAGGTCTCGCTCCGACTGACCGCGGCGGGACGCCGGGCGGCGGAGCGGGTGACGGCCGCCCGCGGCGAGGTGCTCGAAGGCGCGCTCGCGACCCTCTCCCCCGCCGAGCGCCGCGAGTTCGACCAGCTGCTGGCGCGGGTCCTGCCGGGCCTCATCCGCGGTCCAGGCTCGACCCGCTGGATGTGCCGGCTCTGCGACACGGGCGCCTGCGGCCGCCCTGAGGGGCGCTGCCCCGTGGCGAATGCCGCACGCGAACGGTTCGCCTCTCCTGGCGCTACCCCGTAGCTCGAGGGTCGGGCCCCTCAGACCGGCTGGAGGCTCGCGTCCGGCAGCGCCGCGATCAGCTCGTCCACCCCGGTCTCGAAGACCGCGTGCGGGGTGCCGGCGGCGCACCAGACCCGATCGAACCGCCGCAGCGACTCATCGACGATCGTCGGCAGGTCGCGGTCGTGGCCCAGTGGCGGCACGCCGCCGATCGAGAAGCCGGTCGCTTCCCGCGCCTCCTCAGGGTTCGCCGGCCTGCCGTCGACCCGGGTCACCCGGTGGTCGCCGGCGCAGAGGATCATCGTCGGCTGCTGCTCGACGATGAAGACCAGCGACTTGACGATCTGCCCCACCTCGCACTTGCACGCCTGGGCCGCTTCGGCGGCGGTGCGCGTGGAGTCCGGGAGAACGACGACTTCGACGTCCAGTCCGCGCGCCGCGAGTCGCTCCTGCACCTTCGCCGCAGTTGGGTGCATCGCGGAATTCAGAAGAGGGCCATGCCGGGCGTGACGGGGACCTCCACGAGCTCCGGCTTCGAGGATCCGATCGCGGCCTTCAGTGCCTCGTGGAGCTGATCGCGTCCGGAGACCGACTGCGAGTCGACGCCGTAGGCCTGAGCGACGGTGCCGACCTCGAGCTTCGGCAGATCAAGTCCCGGAGCGCCCTTGACCTCCTCGATGTCCGCGAACCACTTGAGGATCGAGTACTCCTCGTTGCGGAGGACGAGGAAGGTCACCGGCACGGCGTACGCGGCGGCCGTCCAGAAGCCGGTGATCGCGTACTGCGCCGATCCCTCGCCGAGGATGCAGACGACCGGCCGGTCGGGCTGGGCGAGCTGGACACCGATCGCGGCGGCGAGGCCGAAGCCGAGCCCGCCGCCGGCGCCGAAGTAGTAGCTGCCCGGCTTCGAGAGCCGGAGCTGGTTCCTTAGCGACAGCGTGCTGGAAGGCGACTCCAGCACCGCGATGCCGTCGTCCGGGAAGACGTCGCCGAGCACCCGGTTCACCATCGTCGGTGTCAGCGGGTCGGTCTCGTCTCCTCCCGTCGGCTCGGGCAGCGGGTCCGGCTCGGCGCGGTTCGCCTCGCCCACCTCCGCAAGCAGCGCCTTCAGTGCCAGGCCGACGTCGGCCAGGATCACGTCGCCCATCGGAGCGCGGGCAGCCTCGTCCGGGTCGCTCGTGATCGCGACCAGCGAGGCGCCGTCCGGGAGCAGCGGGCCTGGGATGTAGGGGTAGTAGGGGAAGACGGAGGAGCCGACGACCAGGATCAGGTCGCGGCCCTTCAGCGTCTCGGCCACCGGCCCGATCGCCGGCGGGAGCACGCCCTGGAAGAGTGGGTGCCCTTCAGGGAAGCCGATTCGGCCACCGCCGGGCGCGGGCGATGCGAACACCGGCAGCCTCTGGCGCTCGGCGAGCGCGACCGCGTCGTCCCAGCCACCGGCGGCGTCGATGTCGGGGCCGGCCACCAGAACCGGGTTGCTCGCTTCCTCGAGGCGCCTGGCCAAGGAGGAGATCGCGTCGGGATCCGGGCCCGACCGCGGCTCGGCGGTGCGCGCCACGACATGGCTCGCCTCGGGATCCGCCTCCTCGTTCCAGTCGTCCATCGGGAGCGAAACGAAGGCCGGGCCTTTCGGTGACAGCGAGGCGGCATGGATCGCGCGCGCGAGGGCGTGCGGGACGTCCTGCGCCCGGGGCGGCTCGAAGCTCCACTTGACAAAGGGATGGACGACGCGGGTGGCGTCGCGGTTGGTCAGGTTCGCCTGCATGGTGATGTGGGCGCGGACCTGCTGGCCGGCGGTGACCACCAGCGGCGAGTGGTTCGCCTGGGCGTTGAAGATCGCGCCCATCCCGTTGCCGACGCCGGGAGCCGTGTGGAGATTGACATGGGTCGGGCGGCCGGAGGCCTGCGCGAACCCGTCCGCCATCCCGACCGCCACCGCCTCCTGCAGGCCGAGCACGTACCGGAAGTCGTCGGGGAACTCGGCGAGCATCGGCAGCTCGGTCGAGCCCGGGTTGCCGAAGATGGTGGTCATCCCGTGCTCCCGGAAGAGCTCGAACGCGACTTCCCTGACGCTCGCCATGGCGCGGGAGCCTATCTGGGCGCCCGTCCCTCAGACCTGCGTGACGTGCCGGGGCGGTGAGGGCGGTAGCGAGCCGCGCCGGATTGACTCGTTTCCGAAGCGCTTGCGGATCTCGTCGATGGCGAGGTCGAGCGCCGGATCGACCCGCGGCTCGAGCGGCAGCTCCAGCTGGGCCTCGTCGCTGAGGTTCGCGACCGTGATCCCGAGCAGGGTGATGCCGCGGCGCTCGATCATCGGCCTTGCGGCGGCCAGCAGCGCCCTCGCCGCCGACAGGATCGTCCCGGTGCCCGCAGTCGGGTAACGGAGCGTCCGCGAGCGCGTGGCGCGCGAGAAGTCGCCGAAGCGGAAGCGAAGGGTCACGGTGCGGCCCGCTCGGTTTGCCGACCGGGCGCGGCGCGTGACCCGGTCCACCAGCGTCACGAGCAGGGCATCGAGCTGCGACCCGGACTTCCCGCCTCCGGCGAACGCCGACTGCGTCCCGATCGAGCGGCGCCGCCGGCCGCGGCGCACCGGTCGGGGATCGCGGGCCTGCGCGATCGCGTGGAGGTGCCGCCCGGCGTGAGCGCCGAGGAAGCGCGCCAGCTCTCCCTCGGCGACGCGCCCGAGTTGCTCGATCGTGTGAATCCCACGGGCGTGGAGCTTCTCCGCGGTCACGGTTCCAACTCCCCAGAGCGCCTCGACCGGAAGGGGTTTCAGGAACTCGGTCTCCCGATCGGGCTCGACCACCAGGAGGCCGTCCGGCTTTGCCGCCCGGCTCGCCATCTTGGCCAGCACCTTCGTCCGGGCGACCCCAACCGTGACGGCCAACCCGATTCGCTTCCGCGCTTGGCGGCGGAGCCGCTCGGCGATCTCACGCGGCGTCCCGGAGATCCGCTCAAGCCCGCGGACGTCGAGGAACGCCTCTTCCAGCGAGAGGCCCTCGACGAGCGGCGCGGTCTCCTCGAAGAGGTCGAACAGGGCCCTGCTCGCCTCGGTGTAGGCGTCGAAGCGCGGCGGCACGGCGAGGAGTTGGGGGCAAAGCTGGCGGGCGCGCCGGCCACCCATCCCGCCATGGATCCCGAAGGCCCGCGCCTTGTAGCTCGCCGCCATCACCACGCCCACACCGACGACCACGGGGCGCCCGCGCAGGCTCGGATCGTCCCGCTGCTCCACCGAGGCGAAGAACGCGTCGGCGTCCGCATGGAGGATCGACGCTGACGCAAACACGAACATATGTTCGCATCGGCGATCCATAGGATCAAGCTGATGGCTCTGGAGGAGAGCAAGCTGGCGATGCGGCTCCCTGCGCAAGACCTCGAGCGTGCCAGGGCGTTCTACTCGGAGAAGCTCGGGCTCGAGCCGGTCGAGGAGCGACCCGGTGGTCTGCTCTACCGATCGCCAAGCGGTTGCGAGTTCGGCATCTTCACCTCGGCGGGCAAGCCCTCCGGTGAGCACACCCAGATGGCCTGGGAGGTGGATGACATCGAGTCGACCGTCGCCGAGCTGCGCGCGCGGGGCGTCGTCTTCGAGGAGTACGACTTCCCCGGCCTGAGCACGGTCAACGGCATCGCGGAGATCGAGGGCAACTATCCGAGCAAGGGCACCGGCGAGCGCGCCGCCTGGTTCCGCGACAGCGAGGGCAACATGCTCGGGATCGGCCAGCCGATCCCCTAGCTCGCCGCGGCAGCCTCCTGGGCGAGCACGCGCCGCTCCGCCAATCCGCCGAAGTCCACCGGCCCCGGCATGAGCTCCTCGGGCGGCGGGATCTCGATGCCGATCGCCGCCATCCGGCGCTTCAGCGCCTGGTACGCGAAGCCGTAGATCTGCGAGGAGTGGTGGCCGTAGGAGACGAAGTCGGAGGGGTCATCGGCCTCGGGCGGGCAGAAGACCTCGGCCGCCTTCGGCAGCAGCTGCTCGAGCCTCCGGAGGATCACCTGCTTCATCTCGGGGCGCTCGTCGCAGACGTCCTTGAGGAAGCGGACGCCGAAGGCGATGTGGCGGTGCTCGTCCTGCTCCACCAGCCGGAAGCCCTGGTTGAAGCCCGGGTAGAGCTCGTGCTCCTCGGTGTACTCGATCATGATCCGCTGCCCCGGCATCGCCAGGACCCCCTCCGTGACCATGTGGTACGTGACGATGCCCTCGACGAAGAGCTCGAGGTCGTCGGGGCGATTCTTGATCCGGTTGGCGATCTCGCGCAGCGAATCGTCGAACAGGAACCGCCAGGGACCGAGCATCCGGTCCTCGATCTCGTGCAGGCGGGCGCGGAAGCTGCCCGACTCGAGCCCCATCACCTCGTTCGCCCAGCGGTCGAAGAAGACGGCGTGGCGCATCTCATCGACCAGCTGGGTCGCCAGGAAGGCCTCGACCTCTCCGCTCGGCGCGGCGATTAGGAAGGGCGCGAGGTCGGCTGTGACCCGCTCCTCGCCGACGTAGAAGCTGCCGATGCTGAAGGCGGTGTGCCGCTGGGCCTCGGCCGGGGTGACCAGCCAGTGCTCCCGGTCGACCGAGAAGTCGAGCTCGTGCGCGCGCCAGTTCTGTCGCTCCCAGAGGGCGTAAAGCTGCTCGTAGCTCATCAAGCCGCCCCGCGGCCGCTTGGACTCCGCCGGGTCGCCTGAATCCGAGGAGGCGCCGTTCGCGGTCACCTTGCTCCCCCAGCTGCCGGCGTTCTCCGCTTGCAGCCGGCGCTGCCGAACCTCCCGCTCGAGCTCGGGCCCGTCGACGCCCTCGGCCCGGTCGATCCAGCGGCCGAGCCGCGTGACCGGCGGGATCCTGCCCTCGACCTCGGTCTTGCCCAGCCGCATCGCCTCCGGTGGCGTCAACTCGCCCGAGAGGAGCTGCACCCAGTCCGAGTAGCGGATCCGGACGATCGCGTCCGGGCTCTCGCCATGACCGCGCCCGACGCGCACCTGGCCGTCGTCCACGTCCACTCGCCAGGCGCCGCCGCCCTCCCCGACCAGCTCATAGACAACGGAGAAGCGATGCCCGCGGGTCCATTCCGGCTCGATGGCGTAGGCGAGCGAGCGGAAGACGAGATCTGCATCGACGGGGGCGCCCAGGCGGGCGAGGTCCCGGGGGCCGGCGTCGGTCGAGAGACGGCGTAGGGCGAGCGCCTTGCGCCGGCGCCCGCGCAGCTTGATCCGCCCACGCGCCAGTGCGGCGAGGGGGCTGCGACCCGCGGCGACGAGCGCCAGGGTGGTCGGATCGGTCGAGATCGCGAATGCCTCGCCGTTCAGATCGGCACCGGGTTGGGCCTCGATTACGTCGGCGCGGCCGCCGTTCGGCCTCACGGTCCAGGCGCCGAGTCCCTCCAGCTCGAGCCGATAGCTGATGCCCGGCGGCATGGTCGCCGCGGCGGCCGGCAACCCGTGCACGATCAGCCTCGCGGCCAGCTCGGGTTCGGACTCCGCCATTCGCCGAAGCGCCTGCGTGGCCGTCCCGTTCTCAGCCATCGCGGCGATTCTGACAGCTAATAGACTCACGCCGCCTTGCTGGCCTTCCTCAGCCCCCCCAGCGCGCATTCGCCGAACGCGGACGACCTCACGACCCTCTACTGGGTGATGCTGGTCATCGGAATCCTCCTGCTGCTCGCGATCAACGGCGCCCTGGTCGCCTTCGCGATGCGCTTCCGCTCGGCGCGCGGCCGCGAGCCGCGACGGCTCAAGGTTCGGCGGCCCCTCCAGCTCGCCACGGCCGGCGCCTTCGGGGCGCTGGCGCTGGTCGTCTTCGTGCTCGGCGTGATCGTCACCCACAACGCCAAGCAGGTCGAGGCGACGGGCCCAGACGGGCTACACGGATCGTCGGTGCTGACCGCCCAGCGAGGCCTCAGCGTCCCGGCGACCTCGGCGCAGAACGCGCCTCTGGAGATCAAGGCGTGCGGCCAGCAGTGGATCTGGCGCTACGAGTATCCGGACGGCACCTACTCGTACTACGAGCTCGTCGTGCCGGTCGATACCGCGGTCATCCTTCATCTCTGCTCGACCGACGTCGTCCATCGCTGGTACGTGCCCGGCCTGAGCGGCAAGTTCGACGCGACCCCAGGGGCGAGCAACAACACCTGGTTCAAGGCCGATGAGGAAGGCGTCTACGACGGCGCGAGCTACGCGTTCTCCGGCGCCTCCTACGCAGCGATGAGGACGCGCGTCCGCGTGGTCGATGTCCCGACCTATCAGTCTTGGCTTGAGCAGCAGGCGGCCGGCATCGACGAGGCCCAGAAGTTCGTGCAGCAGACACTGGGAGAGGGCGGATGAGCGACGGAGATGCGAGGGTGCTCCGAGGCGAAAGCCGAGGAGCAACCCGTTTGATTCGGCCCCACCGCCCGGAGCTGGTCACCGAGGCACCGCCGCCCACGCGGCCGCGGTGGCTCGACACGGTCATGAGCAGCGACCACAAGGACGTCGGCCGGATCTATATCGGCGGCGCCCTGTCCTTCCTCGTGCTCGGGATCGTCGGCTTCCTGCTGATCCGGTTGCAGTTGGCCGTGCCGGAGAACGACCTGATCGCGCCGATCACCTTCAACCGGCTGCTGTCGGTGGACAGCGCAACGCTGATCGTGCTCTTCGCCCTCCCGCTCGCCTTCGGGCTGTTCACCTACGTGGTGCCGCTCCAGATCGGATCGCGTTCGCTCGCCTTCCCCCGCCTCGCCTCCCTGGCGGTGTGGCTTTACATCTTCGGCGGCGCGCTGCTCTACGTCAGCTTCATCTACACGCCACCGGAGACGGGCTTCAACAACTGGCCGCCGCTCTCCGACGTGGTCTTCACCTCCAACAACGGGCCGGACGTCTGGATCGCAGCCGTGGGCCTGACGGTGCTCGGGCTCGTGCTGCAGTCGATCAATCTCGCGGTCACAGTCGCGAAGCTGCGCGCGCCGGGAATGGCCTGGCGCCGGCTGCCGACCTTCAGCTTCTCCGCCGCGGTCTCGTCGTGGACGATGATCATCGCGGGGTCGGCGATGCTGGCGGCGCTGGTGATGATGGAGATGGACCGGCACTTCGGCGGCGTGTTCTTCGATCCGGGGGAGAGCGGGGCGCCGATCTACTACCAGCACCTCAACTGGATCTTCTTCACCGGCTGCTACCTGATCTTCCTGCTGCCGGCGATCGGCGCGATCTCGGAGATCCTGCCCGTCTTCTCCGGGAAGCCCCTGCTCTCGCGCGGCGCGCTGATGGCCTCGACCGCGGCGATCATGCCGCTCGGCCTGCTCGCCTGGATGCAGAACATGTACGGCGCGTCGATCCCGATCGGCTGGCTCTACGGGGCGATGCTGATGGCGCTGCTGCTCGCGGTGCCGATCGGGGCCGTGTTCGTGGACTGGATCGGGACGCTCGCCGGAGGGGTGCTGAGGATGCGGGCGCCGCTGGTCTTCGCGCTGGCGGCGATCTCGACGCTCAGCTTCGGGCTCATCCTCGAGCTGATCCAGAGCGTCATCCCGGTCGGCTGGGAACTGGCCGACACGACCGCCTCGACGGCCGCCACCGGCTACGTCCTGGTTGGCGGGCCGGTGCTGGGCGGCCTCGCGGCCCTCTACTACTGGTTCCCCAAGATGACCGGCCGCACGATGGGGGAGGGCCTGGCCAAGCCCTCGGTGACGCTGATCCTGCTCGGCGCGCACCTGACCTTCATCCCACTGTTCCTCGCGGGGCTCGAGGGGCAGCAGGTCGACATCTTCAAGTTCTTCGAGGGGAGCGACGCCGTCAACGCGATGCATCTGAACGCGTACAACCTGATCGCCACGATCGGGGCGTTCGTGCTGTCGGTCGGGATCGTCCTTTCGATCGTCAACGCCTACGTGAGCGTCGGCCGCGGGACCCGGGCCGGGCACGATCCGTGGGGTGGCGAGACGCTCGAGTGGTTCGCGACGTCACCGCCCCCACCGCACAACTTCGACGTGGTTCCGGACGTCCGGAGCGATGAGCCGCTGCGTGATATCCGCGACGCGGTGCGCCGCCGCGACGCCTCCAGGCCCACGCCGGCGGAGACCACCGAGCCTGTAGCCTGACCGCCATGGCCGGACCCCTCGCCGGCGGCGGCGGGGATGCACTGCGTCGGTTTCGCCGCCTGGCAGACCTCACCGCCGTTGTCACCTTCCTGCTGATCCTCGTCGGCGGCGTCGTCCGCGTAAGCGATTCCGGGCTGGGCTGTGGACCGGGCGGCAGCGGCACCGAGGGCTGGCCGCTGTGCGGCGGCGACGTGATCCCGCTGGTGGGCGACGAGAACCGGCTGATCGAGTTCTCCCACCGCCTGCTGGCGACCGTCGTCGTTGCCCTGATCGCCCTGCTCTGCTGGCGCGCTTACCAGGACCTGCGCGAGCGCAACTCCTGGGCCTTCCGCGGCAGCATCCTCGCCGGGGTTCTCGTCCTGGTCCAGGCCGGGCTCGGCGGGCTGACGGTCGAGCACAGCCTCGAGGACGAGCTGGTCGCGGCGCACCTCGGGACCGCGATGGTCCTGATGGCTCTGCTGCTCTGGCTGGGTGCGAAGGCTCGGTCGGAGGCCCCCGCGACCGACCACCCGGGTCGCCGGACGGAGGTGCGAGGCCTGAAGCCGTTCGCAACGGTCTCCGTCGTCCTGCTCCTCGCCGCGATCGTGGCCGGCGGCTACATGGCCGGCACCGAGGAGGAGGGCGTCGCCGGCGTCAGCGGCGCGGGCGCCCATCTCGCCTGCGGCGAGGAATTCCCCGAATGCGGGGACGGGAAGTTCCTGCCGTTCGGGAACAACCGCCTCACGGACATCCATCTGACGCACCGCGCGCTCGTCTACCTCGCGACGATCGCGATCGTGACCATGCTCGGGGTCGCCTACGCGCGCGGCTCGCGTGATCGCTGGCTTGCCGCGGCCGCACTACTGCTCGTCGCCCAGCTCCTGCTCGGCGCGCTCAATGTCTGGCTCGGCAAGCACGGCGTGCTGGTGGTCGCCCACCTGACCACGGCGACACTCCTGTGGATCACGGTGGTCGAGATCGCCTACCGGCTGGCCTGGCTCCCGGCACCAGCCGGGGAGCGCCGATCCGATACCCGCGCCGAACCATCGGCGGCGGCAGCATGAGCGTCCACCTCGGCACGGGCCCGGGACGGGTCGGTCGGAGCCGCCGCCCCGGCGGCGAGCCGGTCTCGGTCACGCCGGCCGACGCGCGGATCCGGACCATGCGGACCGCGATCGGCGTGGCCAACGACTACGTCACGCTGACCAAGCCGCGGATCATCTCGCTGCTCCTCCTGACCTGCGTGGCGACGATGTTCGTCGCCGATCCGGGCGGGCCGGCGCTCACCACCATCCTCTGGACCTGCCTCGGCGGTTACCTCGCCGCGGGCGGAGCCGGGGCGATCAACCACTACATCGAGCGCGAGCCCGACGCCCGGATGGCCCGCACCCGCGGCCGGCCGCTTGCCAGCGGCCGCATCGAGCCGCGCCGCGGCCTCCTCTTCGGGACGACCCTCGGGATCGTCGCGGTGGTGCAGCTCTGGATCACGGTGAACGGTCTGACGGCCCTGCTCGCGGCCGCCGGGCTGCTGGGCTACGTCTTCGTCTACACGCTCTGGCTGAAGCCGCG
>JBKPLC010000064.1:0-21043 GCA_046731495.1 Actinomycetota bacterium
GGTCGAGAGGCTGCTCGCGGAGCAGGGCCTCGGCTTCGAGTACACGATCCTGATCCCGGATCGCGCTCGGCTCGGCTACGTCGACACCAGGGCGACGCTGGGCCACTGGATCGAGCTCTGCCAGCTGCAGAAGGCCGACACCGACTTCTTCTCCGGGCTGATCGCCGACAGCGCCTAGGGCTTCAGGCGCTCGCCGGCGCTCGGGTGGACGCGTAGGCGACGAACGCGTCGAGTGAATTCGGGTCCGCGAGCGCGTCGCGGCTCGCGACCTTCTCCGGCGGATCCCCCAGCAAGATCCGCTTCACCGGCAGCTCGAGCTTCTTCATCGTCAGTGTCTTCGGGATCACCGGCACCGCCTCGATCGTGTCCGGCACGTGGCGCGGAGACAGCGTGTCCCGCAGCTCGGTCGCGATCCGCTTCCGGAGCTCGTCGTCGAGCTCGGCGCCTTCGGCAAGCGTGACGAACAGGATCAGCTCGCCGGGGCCGCCGCCGGGGTCCTCGATGTGGACGACCAGGCTCTCCATCACCTCATCGAGACCCTCGACGACCGAGTACACCTCGCCGGTACCGAGCCGGACTCCACCGCGATTGAGGGTCGCGTCCGAGCGGCCGGTGATCACGCAGCTGCCTCGCTCGGTGAACATGATCCAGTCGCCGTGGCGCCAGACGCCGGGGAAGTGCTCGAAGTATGCGGCGCGGTAGCGCTCGTCGCCCGGATCGTTCCAGAAGCCGACCGGCATGGAGGGCATCGGCTGGCGGATCACCAGCTCGCCGAGCTCGCCGACGACCGGTTGGGCGTTCTCGTCGTAGGCCGCCACGTCGACCGCCAGGCAGCAGCCGGCGATCTCGCCGCGATAGACCGGCTGCATCGGGCTGCCCTGCACCATCCCGGTGCAGACGTCGGTCCCTCCGCTGCCCACGTTGAGGAGAACGTCGGGCCCGAGCTGCTCGTAGATCCAGTCGAATCCCTCCGGCGGAAGCGGGGAGCCCGCCGCGCAGAACTGGCGGATGCTGGTCAGGTCCATGTCGCGCAGGTCGACGCCCCCCTTGCGACAAGCCATCAGGAAGGCGGGCACGCCCCCCATCAGCGTGGGGCGAAGCTCCTCGGCCAGCCGCCACTGAGCCGAGAGGTCCGGGTACATCGGATTGCCGTCCAGCATCACGATCGATGCCCGAAGGAGGAGCGTGTTGACCAGTGCCATCCACATCATCCAGGCGGTCGTGGTGAACCACAGCAGTCTGTCCCCCGGCTGCAGGTCCCAGCTCAACCCCTCGTTCTTGTAGGCCTCGATCAGGATGCCGCCATGGCGATGGACGATCGCCTTCGGCAAGCCAGTCGTCCCCGACGAGAACAGGACGCAGAGCGGATGGTCGAAGTCGACCGGATCGAACTCCAGTGGTCCGGACTCGGCAAGCACCTCCTCCCAGCCGAGCGCGCCGGGGACGCCGTCGTCGGGGCCGCCCGCGTAGGGGACGTGGACGACGTGCTCGAGGCTGGGCAGCGCGTCGCGGACCTCGGCCACCTCGGCGCGCCGGTCGATCGGCTTGTCGCCGTAGCGGTATCCGGCGATCGCGAGCAGCAGCTTGGGCTCGAGCTGACCGAACCGGTCGATCACGCTGCGGGGCCCGAACTCCGGCGCGCAGGTCGCCCAGATCGCGCCGAGGCTGGCGGTGGCAAGGAAGGCCACCAGCGTCTCCGGGATGTTCGGCAGGTACGCGACCACGCGGTCGCCCGGGCCGATGCCCAGGCGCCGCAGCCCCGCCCGCGCCCTCGCCACCTGTCCGCGGAGGTCCCCGAAGGTGAGGTCGAAGTCGTCCCGAGTCTGTGATCGAGCCAGCACCGCGACCTGGTCCGTGTCCTCGTCGGTGCCGAGCATGTGCTCGGCGTAGTTGAGGCGCGAGCCTGTGAACCACTCGGCGCCCGGCATCTCGCGCGAACCGAGCACTCGCTCGTACGGGGTGTGAGCGCGAATCTCGAAGAAGTCCCAGAGCGAGCCCCAGAAGCCCTCCAGGTCGTCGACCGACCAGCGCCAGAGCTCCTCGTAGCCGGCGTGGTCGATGCCTCGCTCGTCCCGCAGCCAATCGAGGTAGCGCCCGAGCTGGGTGGTCTCGCGGACGTCCGCAGGCGGCGTCCACATCACGGCTCCGATCTCCTCCACACGCGTCACGCTCAGACTGAGATATTGTCAGGTTTTCTGACACTTAGCCCGGAGACGACGGAGTGGACCGACGAGCGGCGCGACCAGTTCCTGCGCGCCAACGTCGAGGCGATCTACGACGAGCTCACCGACGGCCTGCAGAAGCCCCTCCGAGACCATGAGCTGCTCGACGCCGCCGCCGAGCGTTACCCGGGCCTGGTCCCGAGCCGCGAGGAGATGGCGGCGGAGGCGGACCGTAGGCTCGCCGACAAGCAGGGCCTGGAGATCGCGCAGGGCCTCTTCCTCTCGCACGTCCTCGCGTCGCCGCGGGCGGGAGCCCACCTCGTCTGGGCGATGCTCCGCCCCACCCGCGAGGCGCTCGAGCGGATCGACGACTTCCGCGCCGCCGGCGGCGCCGACCTCGGCACGGCCGAGGTGCGCCGCGAGGGCAGCGCCGGATACCTGGAGATCCGCAACCCGCGCCACCTGAACGCCGAGGACGACACCACCCTGTGGGCGACCGAGTGCGCGGTCGACCTGATCCTGCTCGATCCCGAGATCGAGGTCGCCGTGATGCGCGGCGGGGTCGTCGACCACCCGCGCTACGCCGGTGCGCGGATCTTCGGCTCCGGGCTGAACCTGACCCGGCTCTATCGGGGGCGGCTGCCCTTCCTCTTCTTCATCACCCGCGACCTGGGCTACGTCAACAAGATCTACCGCGGCCTGAGCGGCCCCGAGTTCCGCCCGGACGCCCCGGAGCAGACCACCGAGAAGCTCTGGATCGCCGCCGCCGAGACCTACGCCATCGGCGGCGCCTGCCAGCTCCTACACGTGGTCGACCACGTGCTCGCCGCCCGCGGCTGCCGCCTCTTCCTCCCCGCCCGCAAGGAGGGGATCATTCCGGGCGCCTCACCCCTGCGGCTGCCGCGCTCGGTCGGCGACCGGCTGGCTCGGCAGGCGATCCTCTCCGGGCGCGAGTTCGAGGCCGGCGTCCCCCCCGCCGAGCTCCTCTGCGACGAGGTCGTCGATCCGGACGGGGTCGACGGGGCGATCGAGGCACGCGTCGAGGCCCTGACCAGCTCGGGACTGATCAACGCCGCCGCCAACCGCCGCGCCCTGCGAGTCGGGGAGGAGCCGCTGGACGTCTTCCGCCGGTACATGGCCACCTTCTCCAGGGAGCAGGCCTACTGCCACCTGAGCCCGGCCCTGGTCAGAAACCTCGAGGAGCACTGGAATGCCCACCAGCGCGAGGTCTGACCCGGCGGTCTGGGACGCGATCGAGACCGGCCCCCGCGAGCGCCTCCGGGAGCTGCAGCTGCGGCGTCTCCGGAGCACCGTCGATCGCTCCCTGAAGGGTCAGCCGGTATTCGCGTCCCGCCTCGCCGAGGCCGGCGTTGATGGACCGGACGCGATCTCGTCACTCGACGACCTCGCCCGGTTGCCGTTCAGCCGCAAGTCCGATCTGCGCGAGCACTATCCCTTCGGGCTTCTGGCGGTCCCGCGCGAGCAGCTCGTCCGGATTCACGCCTCGAGCGGGTCGCACGGCAAGCCGACCGTGGTCGGCTATACGCGCGCCGATCTCGAGGCCTGGACCGAGGCGATGGCGCGCTGCATGACGATGGCGGGGGTTCGGCCCGGGATGGTCGTCCACAATGCCAACGGCTACGGCCTCTTCACCGGCGGCCACGGGTTCCACTACGGGGCTGAGCTGATCGGCGCCACGGTGATCCCGGTATCGGGCGGGTTCACCGCCCGGCAAGCGATGCTCCTCGCGGACCTGGGCGGCCAGGCGCTCTGCGCCACGCCCTCGTACGCGCTGGTCATCGCGCAGGCGATTCGCGACGCCGGGCTCGACCCGGCCGAGCTCGCCCTGGAGATCGGGCTGTTCGGAGGAGAGCCGTGGACCGAGGAGATGCGGACCGAGCTCGACCGTGAGCTCGGCATTCGCGCAATCAGCTTCTACGGCCTCTCGGAGATGTGCGGACCGGGCGTCGCCGCCGAATGCCACCACGCGCGAGAGGGACTCCACATCCAGGAGGACCACTTTCTCGCCGAGGTGATCGATCCCGAAAGCGGCGAGCCCGTCCCCGAGGGCGCGGACGGTGAGCTGGTCTTCACCACCCTGCTCAAGGAGGCCCAGCCGCTGATCCGCTACCGGACCGGAGACGTCGGCTCGGTGACCACCGAGCGCTGTGCCTGCGGCCGGACGATGGCCCGGATCACGGCGCTGCGCGGCCGCCTCGACGACATGCTGATCATCCGCGGGGTCAACCTCTTCCCCTCCACCGTCGAGACGCTGCTGCTCGGTGTCGAGGAGGTCGGCCCCCACTATCGCCTGATCGTGGAGCGGCCGGCGGAGATGGACGAGGTCAGCGTCGAATGCGAGCCGACTTCGGCCGAGATCGACCGCGCGGCCCTCGCCGAGCGCCTGGAGGCCCTGCTCCGCGACAACACCGGGATCCGCATCCCGGTCTCGGTCGTCGAGCCCGGCGCCGTCCCGCGGAGCGAGGGCAAGGCGGTGCGCGTTGTGGATCGGCGGCGCTGACCGCCCTCACTGTTTGAGGCGCCCGCCGTTCACCAGGAGCGTCTGGCCGGTCACGAACGCGCTCTCGTCAGACACCAGGAAGGTGAGCGCACCGAACAGGTCCTCCGGCCGGCCGACCCTGCCGAGCGGCGTCATGCTCGCGTCGTACGCCCGACCCTCGAGGAGGTCCCGGCTGCCGGGCGTCTCGATGAACCCTGGGGCAAGCGCGTTCACCCTGACCCCGAGCGGGCCGAGCTCGGTGGCCAGGGCGCGAGTCAGCCCGATCACGGCCCCCTTCGACGCGACGTAGTGGGCCAGCTTGGGCGAGCCCGAGAGGGCGACCTCGGAGGCGATGTTGACGATCGAGCCCCCGCCGGCCTCGCGCATGAGCGGCACCACCGCCCTGGCGCACAGCCAGGGCCCCTTGGCGTTGACTCTCAGCACCCGATCCCACTCCTCTTCGGGGATCTCATCGAAGGGGCGACGCGTCAGGCCCGCGATGACCGCCGCGTTGTTGATCAGGGCGTCGACTCCTGCGAAGGCGTCATTGGCCGTCTCGGCGAGCGCGATGGTCTCCGCGGCTGAGCTCACATCGGCGACGGCGCCTTGCACTTCGCCGGGCGTCTGGCCGGCGAGGGCGCAGGTCTCCGCGAGCCCATCCCCCTGCACGTCCGAGGCGAGCACCCTTGCGCCCAGGCCCGCCAGGTGAAGGACGAACTCCCGGCCGAGGCCTTGGGCGGCGCCGGTGACGATTACGCGCTTCCCGGCGAGCCGTTCGGCGCTCATGCCAGGGCCGGGGCCGCCTCGAGCCGATGGTCCCGGGCGATCTCCCGGAAGCAGTTCAGGGAAGAGCCTCGGCCGATGCCGGGGCCCGAGTGCAGATTGGCCGAGCAGTCGTAGAGGTTCTCGAGGGGCAGCCGGTATCCGGTCAACTCGGGAATCGGCCGGAAGCGCCCAAGCTGTGAGGCGATCGTGCTGCCGGTCGAGTACCCGCCCTCGATCATGTCGGGGCGCTTCCGCTCGATGTCATCGGGCCCGTAGACACGTGAGGCGATGACATTGTCCCGCCTCATGTTCGGCGCGTAGCGCGACCACTCGCGCAGCAAGTTGTCGGTGAACTCCTCCTTGATCCGCTTCCAGCGATCGGCGCTGAACAGGCGGCGCGGCGCCGCGAATTCCTCCACCCCGACGATGTGGCTGCCGGTCGGGGCGCGCGTCTCGTCCCAGAGGCTGTCGACGGAGCAGAGCACGTAGGGGCGCCTGGCGTAGCCGTTCAGGGAGATCCCGGCCTGATAGCGGTGGGTCAGCTCGTCGACGTCCTTCGGCCCCCAGTACAGGCGCGGCTGTGCGCCAACGCCCGGGTTCTGCCGCTCGGCCAGGTAGTCCGGCGGCTCGGAGATCGCCAGGTTGGCCCAGAGCAGCTGGCCGCGGTCGTAGTGAATGTTCCGGATCCGCCGCAACAGTCCCTCGTCGACGGGCTGATCCCGCAGCAGCCGCAGAAACGTCTGCGGGAGGCCGAGGTTGCTTACCACCAGGTCCGCCGCGACGCGCGATCCGTCGGCGAGCTCGACGCCGGCCGCCCTCCCTCCCTCGGCGAGAACCCGAGCGACGTCGCAGCCGGTCTCGTACTGGACCCTGAGCTTCTCGCCGGCCGAGACCAATGCGTCGGTGATCGCCTGGCTGCCTCCGATTGCGATCGCGGCCGGCTCGAACGAAAGGGTCAGCGGAAGGGTGTGCAGCAGTCCCTGGAGCCCAGGCACGTCGTCGGGGAAGCAGCCCGTCGAGGTGGTGGCCGCCCTCATGAACAGGATCTGGAGCTCGGCGCTCTCGAAGAAATCCCGGGCGAGCTGGCCGAGCGTCATGAACTGATGCACGGGCTCGATGAGAGAACCGGGGACGCCGAGCAGCTCCTCCAGCGGGTCCGGCGTGCCCCAGGGTGGCGGGAGGCTGAACCGATGCCGGCGGAATGCCACCTTCCAGTGGTTCTCGTAGGCGTCGAGCAGCCTCAGATAGGTCTCGGCGTCGCGCTCCGAGAAGCGAGCGATCTGCTCGAAAGTCCTCTGGATGTTCTCCTCCGAGCGCTCCTGCCGCCCGGTGGCGGGATCCACCACGCGCGAGGCCGAGTAGCCGATGAACGACGAGCCGTCATCGAAGATCATGCCCTCGTTCTGCTCAGGGAAGAGGTACCGGAGACCCTCTTCCCGGAGGTCGAAGTCGCGATACGCGGGGTGCCCGTAGAACCGGGTCCAGTGGCTGCAGTGGTTCATCAGGAAGCCCGGCGCCGGGCCCTCGCTCGAGCAGGCACCGCCTCCGAGGTGAGGGCTCCGTTCCAGCACCAGCACCGACATGCCGGCGCGGGCGAGGTATGGGGCGATGATCGTGCCGTGATGGCCGCCTCCGACGATCACTGCGTCGTAGCGGGCGTCCGACATTCAGCGGCCCTAGGAGAGGATCGTGACGGTCCCGGTGTCGCCGTCAACGCGCACGCGATCGCCGCTCTTGATGCGCGCCGTGGCGTTGCCCGTCCCGACGACGGCCGGTAGCCCGTACTCACGCGAGACGATCGCGGCGTGGGACATGATCCCGCCGATGTCCGAGACGGCGGCGGCTACCTTCCCGAAAACGGGCGTCCAGCTCGGAGAGGTGACCGGCGCGACCAGGATCTCACCCTTCTCCAGCTCGCTCAGCTGGTCGACGCCGAGGATCACCCGAGCATCGCCCTCCACCGTGCCCGGAGACCCGGCGAAACCGGTCAGGATCGCCCCGTCCCGCTCGGCCGGGTCCGCCCACTCCTGGACCCGTTCCGTGGTGATGCCCCAGAGCATGATCGTCAGTGGCTCGGTGATCGCATCCGGCACGGCGCCGAGCGCCGGCGGCGGCGACCACCCGCGGGCGGCCTCAAGCATTCCCCTGCGGCGGGCGACGATCGGCGGCCAGTAGCCGGGGCCGCGACCGACCGAACCGGCCGCCCAGGCGAGCCGCAGGTCGGTGAGGGCGTCGAGGACCTCGTGCCGCTGGAGATAGAAGACGTCCTCGGCGTCGTCGAGGAATCGGTTCCGCGCCAGCAGCGCGCCGAACTCGCGCACCTTGTTCCAGAAGATCGTGTGGTACCAGTGCTCCACGTAGAAGTTGTGGCTCTCCACGTAAGGGAAGACCGTCCGGGCGAGTCCGAGGCTCTGGTCGAAGGCACCGGCCGTCTCCTCGCCTGAAATCAGCTCGCGATAGCCCTGCGTGACCCTGTCGCGTTCGGCGATGACCTCGTCGAGCGGGCGCGCGATCTCCTCACCCGCCTCGATGCGGCTGACGTAGCTCGCCAGGGCGTTCAGCGGGACGGCCGGATCGTCGATCCACGATCGGTGGTGGTGGTAGAAGCCGTTCCCATTGGAGTAGTAGAACCACGGCTCCTTGACGCCATCCCAATCGGCGAGCCAGCCGTCGCCCGCCTCGCTCCCGGCGATGGCCTTCCGCAGCTCACCCTCGTCGTTGGCCCCCTTGACGGCAGCGGCGATCCCGTCGTCGACGGCCCGAGCCGCGAGCCGCTTGAGCTCGTTATCGGGCCGGAAGAGGACGACGTCGATCCCGGAGACCATCTTCGCGATCGCCTGGTCGCTGATGTCCGGAAAGCTCTGCTTGCAGAGCTCGTAGAAGGTCAGGTAGGCCGCATAACCGAGGTTGAGGAACTCGAAGTGGTACTGCCAGATCAGGTCGATGCTCTCGAGCAGGCGGTTGTAGGCGACGAGCAGGGTGTGGCTGGACCCGACGCCGCGACCCTCGGTGACCACGGACTCGTCCTCGATCTCGGGCAGGTCCGGAACCTCGAGCGCATCGATCTCGCCGATCGCCGCCTCGACCTTCTCGCGCCACCGCTCGTAGAGCTCGTCCCAGTTCTCGAAGTAGAAGCCGGCCCGCTTCTGGAACAGCTCGGCCCGGCGCCCGATCTCCGCCTCGTCGGTCACCGGATTCGCGCTCATGTAGACCCAGCCGTAGAGCACCCGGTGATCGATGCCGAGGGCCGGGGGAACGGCGAAGATCCGTGAGTTCGCCTGACCCAGGGAGAGATAGGGGGAGTCGGCGGTGACGAAGTCGAACGGGTACATGGGCTCGGGGAAGTGCATCCCGTCCCGGAACCACCCGCGCGACTCCTCGGACTCACGGCGCTCCTCGCTGAAGAGCGCGTAATAGGGGTACATCGACTCCCAGCCCTCGCACCCATCGGGCGCCGGCACCTCGAACGGGCTCAGGAATCCCCTCGTCTCCGTCTCGGTCGCAGTCATGCTCGCACCCTAGGCCGGGCGGGGAGGGCGATCAAGGACCAAATTCCACGCCTGTGATAGCCAGCGCCTATCATGGTCCGATGGAGCTCGGGCAGCTTCGATCGTTCGTCGTGGTTGCGGAGGAGCTCCACTTCCGGCGCGCGGCCGATCGGCTCCATCTCGCCCAGCCGAGCGTCAGCAAGCAGATCCGAACGCTCGAGGCGGAGCTGGGCGTGAAGCTCTTCGACCGCAACCGGCGTGGCGCCACCCTGACCGCCGCCGGCGAGGCGCTGCTTCCCGAGGCACGCGACCTTCTCGCTCGCGCCGATCAGGCCGCCGCGAACACCCGGGCCACCGGGACCGGTCAGCGCGGCCGTCTCCGGCTCAGCCTCACGCGTTCCCTCACCGGCGGGATCGCCGGAGCGATCGTGGACGAGTACCGGGCCCGCTATCCGGAGGTCCAGATCGAGCTCGGTGTCGGAAACACGATGCTGCACGTCGAGCAGCTTCATGCTGGGGACATCGACGTCGGATTCGTCCGGCCGCCCCTCGCGGACCCCGGCCTGGAGGAGCTCCAGCTGGGCCGCGAGCCGATGGTCTGCGTGCTCCCGAAGGGCCATCCGCTGACCAAGCGGAGGCGCGTGCGGCCAGAGGACCTCCGAGACGAGCCGCTGGTCTGGTGGCCGGAGAGCCATGGACCGGGCGCGTGGAGGGAGGTCCGGCGGGAGGTCTACGGCGATCCGCCCTGGCGCCCGATCGCGCGCACCGAGCCCGAGGAGGAGCGGATCGTCCACGCGGTGGCGGAAGGGGCGGGGATCTCCTTCATCATGCTCGAGCGCTCACGGAGTCTCAGGATTCCGGGGGCGGTCTTCCGCCGCTTCGCGCCGCCCGAGCCGACGATGGGGATCGCGATCGCGTGGCGCCGAGGCGACACCCTGCCGACGCTGGCCCGGCTCCGGGAGCTCGCGGAGGAGCTGCTGTCCGGGCGGGTAGCCGCCTAGGGCGAGGGCTCGAAGGCCGGCTCGAGCGCCTGCCCGTCGGCGACGCGGTTGCTCCCCGGCGGCAGCTCGCTGTGATCGCTCACCTGGCGAGTGGCTCGGACTCGACCGAGAGCGGCGCGGGGACCGGAGGCTCCGGTACCCCGAGCTCCGCCTGTAGTGCGATCCCGAGGCCGAGCAGGTCCCACTCGGCACCGCGGGATCCGATCAGGGAGACCCCCACCGGCAGGCCGCTGCGCGATCCGACCCCGGCAGGGAGGGCCGCCACGGGGAAGCCGGTCCAGTTCCAGTAGTGCGTCAGCGAGATCAGGTCGTAGTCGCTGCCGGCCCGGTCGTACCCCCCGCCCCGCTTCCAGGCGACCACGGGCACGGTGGGTTCGATCACGGCGTCGAGCCGGTGCTCGGCGAGCCAGTCGCGCCAGACGTCGATCGCCTCCGCGCGGCGCTGGTGCGCGGCCGCGAGATCGACCGCGGAGTCCTCCTGAGCCTCGCCCTGCTCGACCCACTCCCTGAGCGCGGGCCGGTAGCGCTCGCGCCGATCCGCGAAACGGCGATGCCAGGCCGCGAGCTCGGCGTACAGGATTCGCAGATAGTCCTCGCCGACGTCCAGCTCGGTGGCGGGGGCGGGTATGTCGACGACCTTGGCGCCCAGGGAGGCGCAGGCCTCGCGCGCGCGTTCGAAGCCGTCGGCCACGTCCGGGTCGAGGTCCACGAGACCGATCCGCGGTGAGACCGCCAGCGTCGCGCCCTGCAGGCGCCCGGAGGCGGGGGCGCCCTCTGAGCCCGTCATCGCCCCGAGCAGCAGAGCGCAGTCCTCGAGCGTCCGGGCCATGGGTCCGGGGCAGTCGTAGCTGACCGCCAGCGGGACGACCCCCCGCAGCGAGAGCGCTCCGTGGGTCGGCTTGATCGTCGAGGTCCCGGAGAGCGCCGAGGGGATCCGCAGCGAGCCGGCCGTGTCGCTGCCGGTCGCCGCGGGCGTCATGCGGGCCGCGAGCGCCGCGGCGGAGCCGCCGCTCGACCCCCCGGCCGTCCGGTCGAGGGCCCAGGGGTTGCCGACCTGGTCGGTCGTCCCGCCGACCGCGAACTCGTGGGTATGGAGATGGCCCAGCAGCACCATTCCCGCCGCCTTCAGGGCGGCCCAGACGTCGCTGTCGCGGTCGGGGACGTCCTCGAGGACCCGGCTCGACGCGGACAGGGGCTTGCCCGCGACGGCATAGAGGTCCTTGAGCCCGACCGGCACGCCGTTCAGGGGCGGGCGCTCGTCGCCGGTCCGCGCATCCGCCCGCCTCGCGGCCTCGATCGCCTCCTCCCCGTAGACCCGCACCCAGGCGTTGATCGAGGACGGGTCGCCGTCATGGCTGTGGGTCCCGTCGCGCTCGTCGATCCGGCGCAGGCAGGCCTCCGTCAGCTCGAGCGAGGAGAGCGAACCGTCGCGGAGCAGAGAGACCGCCTCGGTGACGCCGAGGTCGGCGGGGTCGCTCATGCCGCGGCGGAGGCGGTCGGCGCCGATGCGCCCTGGTCCTCGAGAAGAAACTCGGCCGCCCGCTCGCCGATCAGGACGGCGGGCGCATTCGTGTTGCCCGAGGTGACGGCGGGCATGATGGAGGCGTCGGCGACGCGCAGGCCCTCGATCCCGTACACGCGCAGGCGCGGATCCACCACGGCCTCCGCGTCCACCCCCATCTTGCAGGTGCCGACCTGGTGGTGGTAGGTGATCGCCGAGCGGCGGACCCAGTCCCGGACCTGCTCGGCGGAGGCGACCTCCGGGCCCGGGTAGAGCTCGCGGGCGCCCCACTCGTCGCGCAGCGCCGGTGCGGCGCCTATCTCACGGCAGAGCGCGACCGCCGCCTGCAGGCTCTCGAGGTCCGCCGGGCGAGAGAGGATCCTCGGGTCGATCACGAGCTGGTCGTCGAGCTCCGGCCCGGTCAGGCGGATCGTCCCCCGGCTGGCGGGGCGGATCATCCCCGCCATCAGCGAGAAGCCGTTATCGGGGCCCTCCATCCACTCCTCATAGAGCGGGACCATGAAATGGATCGGCTGCATGTCCGGGCCGGAGAGCTCCCGCCTGCTGCGCGCCCAGAGATGACTCTGCGCGGCGAAAAGCCCGGGCGTGGGTGGGCCGATCTCGCGCTCCGCGCTGAAGATCACCGGTGAGAGCAGATGGTCGTGAAGGTTCCCGCCGACGCCGGGTAGGTCGACGATCACGTCGATGTCCGTCTCCGCGAGCTGATCCGCGGGGCCGATCCCGGACCGCATCAGCAGCGGCGGGGACTCGATCGTGCCGCAGGAGACGATCACCTCGGCGGAGGCCAGCGCGGTTTCGGTTCGACCATCGTCCGTTGCCCACTCGACGCCCACGCAGCGATCGCCCTCCAGCAGCAACCTGCGCGCATGCGCGCCGGTGACGATCCTGAGGTTCTCGTTGTCGGCGACCGGCTTCAGATAGGCGGTCGCGGTGCTCTGCCGGACGCCGTCTCTGATCGAGAGCTGCATGTAGGAGACGCCCTCGATCTCCGGGCCGTTGTGGTCCTCGTTGAACGGAATCCCGACCTCCTGGGCCGCGGCCACGATCGCCTGGTGGATCGGAGCGGGCTCGTAGTCGGAGATCACGTGGACCGGACCGCCCTCCCCGTGGAACTCGGACGCTCCCCGGTCGAAGTCCTCCATCCGCCGGAAGCGCGGCAGCACGTCGTCCCACGACCAGCCGACGTTGCCCAGATAGGCCCAGTGGTCCCAGTCGCTGCGCGTCCCGCGGACCCAGATCATCCCGTTGAGGCTGCTGGAGCCGCCCAGGACCTTCCCCCTGGGCCAGTGGAGACGCCGGTCCGCGGCGTGCGTCTGGGGCGCGGTCCAATAGGCCCAGTCCTCCTCCGCGAGCCAGAGCTCGTGAGCCCGCGTGGGGTCGTGGATCGCCGGGTTCGTGTCCTGGCCGCCCGCCTCCAGCAGGATCACCCGCACACCCTGGTCGACCAGCCGCCGCGCGGCCGCGGCTCCCGCGGAGCCCGCGCCGACCACGATCACCTCGGGCTGGAATTCAGCCACGCGCCGGTGCTCCCAGCCAGGGGAGCATCTCCTCGACGCCGTCGATCACGGCGTCCGGGCGGCTCTCCTCCGGGATGCCGTTGAGGTCCAGCCGGCCGCTCATCCCGCTGCGGACCAGGATCGTCTTCGAGCCGCCCAGGTGGCCGAGCGCGATGTCCATGTTGAGGTCGTCGCCGATCACCGCGTGCTGCTCCGAGGGAACGCCGAGCCGCTCGCTGGTCGCTTCGACTGCGACCTCCGACGGCTTGCCGACGACGATCGGCTCGACCTCGGTCACCTTCGCGATCGCGGCCGCGGTCATCGCCCCACGGCTGAAGATCAGCCCGTTCGATCCCCAGTAGCCGGGGCCGTAGTTGGCGGTCAGAAGGGGAGCGCCCTTCATCACGGCCCGCGCCGCGGTCTCGAGGTCGTCCATGTCCACCTGGGGGACGTGGGCGACGAACACCGCCTCGGCATCCTCGGCGTCGACCAGCGGGATGCCGTCGCGCTCCATGCGGCGCTTGATCTCGTCGGAGCCGAAGACCATCACCGGCCGGTCCGGCAGGTGCCGGCGCAGATAGGTGGTGGCGCTGACGATCGGGGTGAGCAGCTCGTCGTCTTGCACGGGCAGCCCGTCCTCGCGCAGTTCCGCGGCGAAGCTCTCCGGGTCGAGATGGCTGCCGTTCGTGAAGAGGACGAGCGGCCGTCCGGAGGCCCGGATCGCCTCGATCACCTCGACCGCGCCGGGCAGCGGCTCGGAGCGAAAGTCGGAGCCACGGTGAACGAGCGAGCCGTCGACGTCGAAGACGAACCCCTTGACGTCGTCCAGCCGCACGGCCGCCTCCCCCACCGCCGCCTCGCTCATCGGGCGGCGCCCGCCTTCTCCGCGACCATCGCGTCCACCTGCTCCGCCGGCATCGTCATCCGCAGGAGCAGCTCCTCGTCCGAGATTCCCTCACCGAAGCGATCCCGGGCTCCCTCCAGGCTGAGCGGCTCGAGCTTGCCGAGCTTCTCGGCCCTGGCGCCCGAGAGGACTTTCTCCTTGACCTCCGGGTCGACGGGGGCGGCGGGTTCGTAGAAGTGCCCGTGGAAGTACCGGATCATCTCGTTCGAGACCTTGCTCCAGCGCTCCTCGTAGATCACGTTCATCACCGCCTGGGTGGCGACGAACTGGGAGACCGGCGTCACCATGATCGGATAGCCCATCTCCGCCCGGACCCGGGTCACCTCCTCGAGCGTTGCGTCGAAGAGCTCGGGCTTGCCGATCTCCGCCAGGTGACGCTTGGTCGTGGTCACCATCCCTCCGGGCATCTGGTGGTGGTAGTACGCCACGTCGTACTCGACCGGCGCCCCGAGCGGCAGATCCTTCTCCTCCGCGATCTCACGGAAGTGCCGTGACGCCTCGGCGATCGCCTCCGTGTCGAGATCGTGGGAGAAGCCCTCGGCCTCGAGATTCCGCAGGGTCGTCTCACAGGATGGGTTCGAGGTTCCGTTGGCGAGCGGCGCGAGCGCCGTGTGCAGCG
Source organism: Actinomycetota bacterium (assembly GCA_046731495.1). Lineage (GTDB taxonomy): Bacteria > Actinomycetota > Thermoleophilia > Solirubrobacterales > 70-9 > DASUPK01. The sequence goes on from JBKPLC010000064.1 coordinate 14,458, forward strand.
TCCTGGTCCCCGCCTTCAGGCCCTCCATGTAGGCGATCGGCCCGAGGCTGATCGTGCAGTGGCTGTGGAGCTCCACGGGGCGGGGCGCGACAGCCTCGATGAAGCCGGGGATCAACTCGCGGACGGCGTCGGGCGTGAGCAGCCCGCCGGGGTCCTTGAGGTAGAGGCGGTCGAGATGCTCGGAGGCCGAGACCGCCCGGGCGCGCTCCAGGTAGTACTCGTGCGTGTGGACGGGGCTGATCGAGTAGGTCAACCCGATCACTACCTCCTCGATGCCCGCCTCGTGGGCCATGCGGGCGAGCCGGACCAGCGCGTCGGGGTCGTTGGAGGGCTCGGCGATCTGCATGCGCCGGATCCCGTTGCGGGCCACGCAGCGGAAGACGAGGTCGATCACGTCCTCGCCGGCGGGGACCCAGGAGATGAAGCGCATCCCCGTGGTGATCAGGTTGAGCTTGGTCTCCGGCATCGCCTCGCTCACCAGGCGGATCCGCTCCCAGGGGTCCTCCTTGTGGAAACGGACCGAGACCGCCATGTGGGTGCTCGAGGTGAAGTCGAGCGCCCTGAACCCGATCCGGTCCATCGTCGGAGCGATCGACACGACGTCCGGTGTCGTCAGCCCCGTGGCGCTCCAGAGGCTCTGGTTGCCGTCGCGAGTCGTCGTGTCGACGATCTCGACCCGCTCGCCCGTGCCGGCGGAGCTCATCGGCTGCCCGCCCCGGTGGCGCCGAACGTGCTCCACACCCTCTCCATCGCGGACTTCGACGTGTCGGGGCCCGCCCGCTGGGCGGGCTTCACTGTGACCGGCCGGGCCTGCAGCATGAAGAGCTGGCCGAAGCCCTCGCCTCCCGCCTCTCGAGCGATCGCCCACTCGATGTCCTGGGGTGCGCCGAAATGGGCCTCGACCCGCCGTCCCACCTCGACCAGCTCGGCGAGCTGCTCCTCCCCGAGGCAGGCGACCTCGCGGCGGTCGGCGGGAACCTCGCTTCGAGCCGCGCCGCTTCCCGAGGGATCCGGAACGTACTCGATCTCCTTCGGGCCGATCGACTTGGAGAGCAGCTCGCGGGTCACCTTGCTGACCCGGTACTCGTCGGGTGTCACCTCGCCTCCGACCACGGCCAGCCCGAGCCCCCAGCTCGCGTTGACGGCGATCGTGCTCGGGTCGCCGCTCACCGGGTTGCACGTGAACATCACTCCGGAGACGGCGGCGTCGACCATCAGCTGCACCGTCACGCCCATCGCCGGGGCCGCGTGCTCCGCGGCCATCTCGGAGCGGTAGGTCACCGCCTCGGCGCTGTAGAGGCTCGCCCAGCAATCGCGCACCGCCGCGCACACCCCATCCGCGCCACGGACCCAGAGATAGGTCTCCTGCTGGCCCGCGAAAGTGGCCTCCTCGGAGTCCTCGCCGATCGCGCTGGAGCGGACCGCCACCGCCGGCGCGGCGTCGCGCATCCCGGAGGCCAGTCCCCCGTAGCTCTCTGCGATCTCCTCGCGAAGGTCCTCCGGGAACGGGAGCTCCCGGATCGCCCGAGCGCACTCCTCCGGGCTGCGGCCCTCGAGCCGGACCCCCTCGACGGCGGCCAGGTAGGCATCGCTCGAGATCGCGAAGCCGGGCGGCACCGGGATCCCGGCGCCGATCAGCTCGCCGAGCAGGGCGCTCTTCGCCCCGAAGCGCACCTCGTCGGCGCGCCGGAGGTCGCCGAGCGCCCTCGTCCTCATGATGCCCCGTTCGAATCGAGGATCTGCACCACCCCGGTCGAGCCGTCGACCTTGATCCGCTGACCCGTCTTGATCGTCGAGGTCGCAGTCCCCGTCCCGACGACGGCCGGAAGACCGTACTCGCGGGAGACGATCGCGGCGTGGGACATGATCCCGCCGATGTCGGTGACGGTCGCCTTGATCTTGCTGAAGATCGGCGCCCAGGCCGGCGAGGTGATCGTGCAGACCAGGATCTCGCCCGCGCTCACCTCGTCGAGCTGCTCCAGGGAGCGCACCACGCGCGCGACCCCCTCGACCTCGCCTGGCGACGCGGCATAGCCGCCCAGCTCGGTGCCGCCTCCGTCCTGGGAGCGAGCCCATGACTGGAGGCGCTCCTTCGTGACGCCCCAGAGCATCACGACCATCGGGTCGTTGACCGCCTCCGGCATCGCGCCGAGCGCCGGCGGCGGGGTCCAGTCCTCGAGCTTGGCGAGCAGCTCCTTGCGGCGGGCGACGATCGGGGGCCAGCGGTCCGGCCCGAGCGGCTGGCCGCCCGTCGCCCAGGTCAGAGCGAGCTCCTCGAGCACCTCGAGCACCTCGTGGCGCGAGAGCTGGAAGATGTCCTCGGCGTCCTCGAGGAAGGAGTGCTCGGCGAGCACGGCGCCGAACTCGCGCACCTTGTTGAAGAAGCGCGACTGGAACCAGTAGTCGCAGTAGAACTTGTGCTCCTCGACGTATGGGAAGACCTTGCGCGAGAGGCCGAGCAGCTCCTCGAACGTCGGCCGGGCCTCGTCGCTCAGCAGCCCCGCGTACTCGGCGGCGATCCGGTCGCGCTCGGCGACCACCTCCTCGGTCGGGCGGTCGATCTCCTTGCCCTCCTTGAGCGCAGCGATGTGGCCGGTCAGGGACTGATACGGGATCCGCGGATCGTCGTTCCAGCTGCCGTAGTAGTGGTAGAGCCCGTCGCCGGTCCCCATGTTGAACCAGGGGTCCTTGATCGCTTCGAGCTCCTCCAGCCACTTCTTGCCGGCGTCGCTCTTCGAGAGCTCGGCGTCGATCTCATCCGGCGAGCGGTCCTCCCGGAAGGCATCGGCGACGTCGGTCTCGATCGCCAGGCGGGCCAGCCGCCGCAGCTCCTCGTCCGCCCGGAAGAGGTCGACGTCCACCCCGGCGACCATCTGGGAGATGTGCTGATCGGGGATGTCCGGCAGCGCCTCCCGGCAGAACTCGGCGAAGGTCAGATAGGCGCCGTAGCCGAGCAGGAGGAACTCGAAGTGGTGCTGCCACATCAGCTCGAGACAGTGCATCGTGTGGCGATATGCCTCGATCAGCTCGACGTTGCTGAGCTTCCGCTCGGTGAACAGCACCTCGTCGGGCTCGTACTGGCTCAGGCTGGGGACCTCGATCGCCTCGACCTCGCGGTTGAGCGCCTCCATCTTGTCCCGCCACTTGACGTAGAGCTCGTCCCAGTTCTCGAAGTAGTAGCCCGCCCGCTTCTGGAAGTACTCCGCGCGCTCGCCGATCAGGTCAGGGTCGGTGACCGGGTTCGGCGAGATGTAGACGTAGCCATTGACGACCCGGTAATCGACCCCCATCGCGGGCGGCACCGCGAAGGCACGGTTCTGCCAGCCGGCGAAGGTGAAGTAGGGAACGTCCACCTCGCACATGTCGAAGGCCGGCATCGGCAGCGGGAAGTGCATCGAGTTCCAGAACCAGAGGCGGTTCTCGTCCGCCTCCTTGCGGCGCTCGTCGAACAGTGCCCAGTAGGGGTACATCTCCTCCCAGCCCTCACAGCCGGCCGGTGTCTCGATCGAGAACGGGCTCGGGAAGGCTCCGACCTCGGATGTTGCGGTTGCCATGGCTCTCTCCTCAGGATGGCGCGGGCGCGGAACAAGTCAAGTCTATTGGTCTGTTCGCTCCCGGCCCTCTGTGGAGCCGTTGCCAGGTTCAGGGCGGAAGCCGGTGTCGATCGTGATCGCACCCCCGACGGCGCGCGAGACGCAGGTGATGATCGCCCCGCCCTCCTCCTTCTCCTCCTCGCTCAGGAAGACGTCGCGGTGATCGAGCTGGCCCTCGCATTCCAGCACGGTGGCCGCGCAGAGGCCGCATTCCCCCCGCAGGCAATCCCACATCATGTCGATGCCGTCGTCCTGGAGGGCGTCCAGCAGGGTCCGGTTGGACCGCACGACGACGTCGCGGCCCTGGTCGCGCACCCTGGCGACGAACTCCTCCGGCGCGAACTGTCCCCCGGATGCGAATGTCTCGAACTGGAGGCGATCCGCCCGCCGGTCCCTCTGCCTCCACTCGTGGATGGCGGCGTCGCGCAGACGCTGGGGCCCGCACACGTACAGCTCCCCGTCCGGATGGAGCCGATCGATCTCCTCGCCCAGGTCGAGCCGGTTCCCCTCGGCCGAGACGAAGAGCTCGAGACGGTCCCCCAGGAGCTCCGACAGCTCCTCGACGAAGGGCATCTGCTCGCGCGTGCGGGCTGCGTACAGCACGCGGAACGGCCGGCCGTGGCGCTCGAGCTCGCGCGCCATGCCGACGATCGGAGTGATCCCGATCCCGCCGGCGATCAGCAGGTACTCGGCGCGGCCGTACTGCAGCTCGAAGTGGCTCTGCGGCTCGGAGACGTGCACGATGGTGCCCGGCTCGAGCCCGCGCACGAAGACCGAGCCGCCGCGGCTGTCCGGGATCTCCTTGACGGCGATCCGGTACGCGCCGTCGACGGGTCCGTTCCCGACCAGCGAGTAGGACCGCACGTCGGGTAGGCCGTCGATCTCGACCGCGATGTCGAGGTGGCTTCCCGTCGGATATGGATGCACGCCGGCCGAGGGCTCGATCTCGACCATGCGGACGTCGCTGGCGACGTCGTGCACCGCGCGGATTCGAGCTTCGCCGAAGTGTCTGCCGCGCTCGGCGAGAAGCTCAGGCGCTGCCGCGGCGGCCACCCGGCGCCCCCGGGATCACCGCACGCCGAGGCGCTCGGCGTCGGCCTCCGTCGCCTCCACGCGTGTCGAGGTGCCCTCCTGCTCCCGGGCCTCTCTCGCCGAGGTCGCATAGCGCTCGTCCTCGGCCTCCTCGGCGATCATCTTGTCGATCAGGCGCCGCGCCCACATCGCACCGCCGTCGATATTGAGGTTGTAGAACTGCTTGTCCGGGTGGTCATCGACCCCCTGCTGCTGAGCAGCGAGTACGACCTCGTCCTCCGCGAAGACGCCGGTGACGCCCTCCCGGATGATCGTGGTGATGCGCTGGTCCTCGAGCTTGTAGTTCCGAACGAAGGCCCAGAAGTAGTGGCAGGTCTTCTCGGTCTCCGGGGTCATCGTGTTGAGCACGTAGCCGTTGACCCCCTGGGAGCGATCGCCCTCGGGCGCGCCCGTCCCGTGAGGAGCCACACCGACGTCGATGGCGATCGTGCTCGGCGCCTCGAAGTGGATGATCTGCCAGCGATCCACGTTGGGGACCTCGGCTGGCTCCACCTCGAGCTTCCACCCGAGCTGCATCCTCCAGAACGGCGGTGGCGGGACGTCGACCATCCAGCGCGTGACGGTGGCCGAGTTCGGCCCGTGCGTGACCTCGAAGGGAACCTCGGCGATCGAGCGCTGCCCGATGCTGGCGCCGTGCACGAAGGTCTCGTGGGTCAGGTCCATCAGGTTGTCGACGATCAGCTTGTAACCGCACTCGAGATGGATCAGCTTGCCGTCGCCGGCCCAGTCCGGGTCGTCGTTCCAATGCAGGTCCGGGATCCGGTCGGGATCCGCGAGCGCGGGGTCACCGGTCCAGACCCAGACGAAGCGATGCTTCTCGGCCACGGGAAATCTCCGCACCCGGGCGGCCGGGTTGATCGTCTTCTGCGAGGGCATGAAGACGCAGCGGCCCTCGGGGTTGTAGACCAGCCCGTGGTAGCCGCAGGCGACGTTGTCGCCCTCGAGCTTGCCCTCCGTGAGGGGCATCAACCGATGCCAGCAGGCGTTCTCGAGCGCCACCGGCTCGCCGTTCTCGCGGCGGTACATGACCAGGCTGTGTCCGCCGATCCGGCGCCCCAGCAGCTCGCGCTTCAGCTCCACGTCGTAGGCGGCCGCGTACCAGCAGTTCTTGGGCCAGTCGGCGAGCTTGAAGGTCTCGGGGACTTCGCGGATATCGCCGTCCGGGCTGCCGTTGGTCGTGTTCATCTCTTTCTCCTTGTGCAGATTTACCCCGGGGCGGCCGGGGTTAACTCCGCCAGCGCGCCGAGCACCAGGTCGTCGTGCTCGGTCGGCTTCACGTCCGGAAAGGTCTTGACGATCCTTCCCTCGGGATCGATCAGGACGGTCGAGCGGCGGTTGCCCCAGACCTTCAGGTCCTTGAACTGGAGCTCGTCCCAGACGCCGTAGGTCTCGGCGACCTCGTGGCCCTCGTCGGAGAGCAGGGTGAACGCGAGCCCGTATTTGTCGGCGAACGCCCGCAGCGCGGCGACCGGATCCGGGGAGATGCCCAACACCACGGCGTTCGCCGCCTCGTAGCCGGCGGAGTGGTCGCGCACGCCGCAGGCCTGCGCGGTGCAGCCCGGCGTGTCGGCCTTCGGATAGAAGTAGAGGGCGACCCAGCGCCCCCGCAGCGAGGAGAGGCTGACCTGCTCCCCGTCCTGGTCGGAGAGGGTGAAGTCGGGGGCCGGGCCACCCGTGTCGATCAAGCTTCTTCCTCCTCGCTCGTGCCCGTCAAGCGCCATTGCGGGCGTTCCATGCCTGAACTGTATACAGAATGTGCCCTGAATGGGCCTAATTCAGGCCTGAGCGGGCATCAATTGCCTAGGTGACCTGGATTTCTGTATACAGGTCAGTGTAGTCTCCCAGGCGGCGGCCGGGCCGCGTCGACCGGGCCGCGGGAAGGAGATCGAGCGTGAACCGAG
>JBKPLC010000065.1:0-26398 GCA_046731495.1 Actinomycetota bacterium
GGCTCGAACGTGGAGTGGAAGAGCGGCATGCCGCCGACGGAGACCGAGCCGATCGTGTCGCCGTGGTAGGCCTGATCGAGGCAGATGAACGAGGTCTTCCGGACGTGCTGGCCGCCTCGGTGCTGCCAGTACTGGAAGGCCATCTTGAGCGCGACCTCGACGGCGGTCGAGCCAGAGTCCGAATAGAAAACGCGGTTCAGCCCCGGCGGCGTGATCTCGACGAGCCGCCCGGCGAGCTCGGCAGCCCGGGGATGGGAGAGGCCGAGCATCGTCGAGTGGGCGACACGATCGAGCTGTTCGCGCACCGCCTCGTCGATCGCCGGGTGCCGGTGTCCGTGGACGTTGCACCAAAGTGAGGAGACGCCGTCCAGATAGCGGCGACCCTCGCCGTCGATCAACTCCGTGCCCTCGGCCGCCTCGATCATCAGCGGCTCCTCCGTCACCCAGTCGCGCTGCTGCGTGAACGGGTGCCAGACGTGATCGTGATCGAGCGCGGCGACCTTCTCCATTCCCTGCAACGCAAAATATGCCGGGCGCCGGATGGATCGGCCAACCCGTCGCTGTGTGACGCTTGTCACATATCGTTGCGGTTTGGAAAAGGTTGCAATCGTGTAACCTTTTCGTAGATGGAAGCAGCGACGAGCGAGAAGAAGGGAACCAGAGTCAGCGACGAGCTCGCCCTCAAGATCGGCGCGCTCATCCTCCGCTGCATGGGCCCGCAGGGGGGCCAGGTCCTGCGCGTGCTCGACGAGAGTGGCCTGACCTTCGCCCAGATGAAGTTCCTCGTGGAGCTGCAGACCCCGGACGACGAGCTCCACACCGTCACCGCGCTCGCCGAGGAGCTCGGCATCTCCGCTGCCTCGGCCAGCCGCGCGGCCGACGAGATGGTGCGCAAGAAGCTGCTCACCCGCGTCGAGGACCCCAACGACCGCAGGGTCAAGCGCCTCGCGCTGACCGCCAAGGGGCACCGCCTCGCCGATCGGATCATCTCCGCCCGCCTCGCGGGCCTCGAGGAGTTCGCGAGGTCGCTGGAGGCGGATGAGAGACAAAAGCTTGAGTCGGCCCTCGACGCCCTGATGGAGCGTCCGGAGATGGCCGAGATCTACGCCAACTACGAGAGGAAGGTGGGGCGATGACTCGCTACCGGCACCTGATCACGGACGACAATCGCAAGTGGTGGACCCTCGGCGCGATGTGCTTCGCGCTGTTCATGGTGATGCTCGACAACACCGTCGTGAACGTCGCGCTGCCGTCGATCCAGCGCGACCTGCACGCCGAGATCTCCGCGCTCGAGTGGGTCGTGAACGGCTACACCCTCACCTTCGCCGTCCTGATCGCGACCGGTGGCCGGCTGGGCGACATCTTCGGGCGCCGGCTGATGTTCCTGGCCGGCGTGATCATCTTCGCGATCACCTCAGCCACCGCCGGACTGGCGCAGGATCCGGCGATGCTGATCGGCTCGCGAGCGGTCCAGGGCGTCGGCGCGGCACTGATGATGCCGGCGACCCTCTCGATCATCACGCACGCCTTCCCCGCCGCCGAGCGCGGCAAGGCGATCGGCACCTGGGCGGGGGTCTCGGCCCTGGCGCTGTCGATCGGCCCCGTCGTCGGCGGTTTCTTCACCGAGTACGTGAGCTGGCGGGCGATCTTCTTCATCAACTTGCCGGTCGCCGCGGGCGCCGTGATCGCCACGATCTTCGCGGTCCGGGAGTCGCGTGACGAGACCGTGGACCGCCGCGTGGACTACCCGGGCGTGGCCGTGCTCACGGCCAGCCTCACTGCGATCGTCCTCGCGCTGATCGAGGGCAACAGCTGGGGGTGGGGCTCGACCGAGATCCTTGCCCTGCTGGTCGGCGGCGCGCTCGGGCTGGCGGCCTTCGTCGCGCTCGAGCTGCGGGTTGCCGCACCGATGGTCGAGTTCGGCCTCTTCAAGACGCGTCAGTTCATCGGCTCGAACCTGGTCGCGTTCATCATCACCTTCGCCATGATGGGCACCTTCTTCTTCATGGCGATCTACATGCAGGACATCCTCGGCTATGGAGCGCTCGAGGCCGGGGTCAGGTTCCTGCCCACCACGATGGTGATCGCCGTGATCGCGCCGATCTCCGGCCGGCTCGCCGACCGTCTCGGCCCGGCGGTGCCGATGAGCGCGGGGCTCGCCATCCTGGCCGTTGCGATGTTCCTGTTCGCCGGGATCAACACCGGCACGACCTACAGCGGCCTGCTGATCCCGTTCATCCTGATGGGCGTCGGGATCGCCCTGGTGATGTCGCCGATGTCCACTGCCGCGATGAACGCGGTGAGCGTCCAGAAGTCGGGCGTCGCCTCCGGCGTCCTGCAGATGTCGCGCATGATCGGCGCCTCCGTCGGCGTGGCGGCGACCGGGGCGATCTTCCAGTCGCAGCTCGGCTCCGGGTTCGACCCGGGACAGCTCGCGACGGCGCCCGAGCACGCCCGCGCCGTCTTCGTCGACGCGCTGAGCAGCGCCATGCTGCTGGCGGCCTTCGTGGTGGTCGCCGGCCTGGTCGTCTCGCTGACCCTGGTCCGCGGGGCCCGCGCCCACCGGACCGAGGACGTCGCTACGCCGCCAGCCGAAATCGCGGCTCCGGAGCAGGCGGCCGCAGCGCCGGCCACGAGCCCGGCGCACTGAGCTGGAGCCTGGGGAGCGTCTGGACCGGGACGCTCGCCAGCCGCTCGATCGTCTCGAGGTTCGAGCGCTCCATCGCTGAGGGCTCCGCCGGCCACTGATTGAGCACGACCGAGGCGACCTCCAAGCCGGCACCGCGGACGGACTCGATCGTGAGCAGGGTGTGGTTGATCGTCCCGAGCCCGGGGGCCGCCACGATCACCACCGGGAGGGCCAGATCGCGCGCCAGGTCGCGGATCAGGTAGTCGGCCGTCAACGGCACCAGGAAGCCGCCGACGCCCTCGCAGATCAGGAGGTCCGCCTGCTCGGTCGCGGCCAGGGCGGCGCCGCGCAGCCTGTCCGGGTCGATCGCCTCCCTGGCGAGCTCCGCGGCCAGGTGGGGCGAGAGCGGCGGTCCGAAGCGGTAGGGCGCGACCTGGTCATCGCCCTGCCCCGATCCGGCGGCGAGCCGGAGCAGTACGTGATCGGGCAGCTGCGGCGCGTTCGCCCAGGTCTCGGGCGCGAGCGGGTAGTCGTCCAGGCCGCTGACCGCGGGCTTGAAGACGGCGACGCTCCTCCCGGCCCTCCGCTCCCCGTTCGCGATCGCCGCCGCGACGACGGTCTTGCCGACCTCGGTGCCGGTGCCGGTGACGAATGCTCCGCGCACCTCAGGCGGCAGCCCGCAGCGCCGGGCGGCTCTCGCGCATGGCCGCGCCGATCAGCGCCGCGGCGCGCTGCAGGTCCTCGCTCCGGTGCGTTGCCATGGCGGTCAGGCGCAGCCGGCAGGTGCCGGGCGGGACGGTCGGCGGGCGGATCGCCTGTGCGAAGACGCCCTGGGTGAGCAGCCCCTCGCAGACCGCCATCGCGTCGTCCGCCTCGCCGACGATGACCGGCACGATCTGCGTGTCGGATCCGACCGGCTCCAGGCCCTGCGCGCGAAGGCCGGAACGCAATGCCGCCGCATTGGCGCGCAGCCGTTCCACCCGATCGGGACGCTCGAGCAGGAGCTCCAGCGCGGCCGAGGCCGCGGCGACGACCGGCGGCGGTGGAGCGGTGGAGAAGATGAACGGCCGGGCCGAGTTCACCAGGAAGTCGGCCAGCTCCCGCGACCCGCAGACGTACGCCCCGTAACCGCCGAGGGCCTTGCCGAGGGTCCCGACGACCAGGTCGACCTCGCCGCTCAGGCCCGCCGCCGCGACGGAGCCCCGTCCGCCGGGGCCCATGCAGCCCGTGGCGTGAGCCTCGTCCACCATCAGCCGGCAGTGGTGGCGTCGCGCCAGGCTGGCCAGCTCGGAGAGCGGCGCGATGTCGCCATCCATCGAGAAGACGCCGTCGGTGACGATCAGTGCCGCGCGCCGGCGCGCCCGCCGCAGCCCCCATTCGAGGTGCTCGGTGTCGCGGTGTCGGTAGACGAAGGTCTCGGCGCTCGCGAGCCGGCAGCCGTCGATGATGCTGGCGTGGTTGAGCTCGTCGGAGAAGACGACCTCACCGCGGCGGGCCAGGGCGGCGATCGTCCCGGTGTTCGCGAGGTATCCCGAGCCGAAGAGCAGCGCGGCCTCGGTGCCCTTGAACTCGGCCAGCATCGCCTCGAGCTCCGTGTGGATCGACATCGTGCCCGAGATCAGCCGGCTGGCGCCCGCGCTCGTCCCCAGGCTGAGCGCGGCGTCGGCGGCGGCCTCTCGGAGCCGAGGGTGTCCCGCGAGCCCGAGGTAGTTGTTGGAGCAGAGCAGGAGCACCTCCTCGCCATCGAGCAGGACCCGCGGGCCCTGCGGGCCCTCGATCAGGCGGAGGCGACGGCGCAGCCCGCTCGATTCGAGCTCGGCGAGCCGTTCCTGGAGATCGATCAATCGCCCCAGCCGGCGGGCTGCGGCTCGGAGGGGCGCTCGGGGTAGGCCGGCACCTTGCCCTTCTTCTTGATCACCCGAAGCTGCGTGGAGGGGTCCCACATGTTCGCTTCGGCCTGGCTGTCGATCAGCTCGTCGATCGGCGTCTGTGGCGTCTCGCCCTCCAGCCAGCCGGAGCGGTTGTCCGGGCGCGGGTTCGCGCCGTTGTCGGCCTGGCGCGTGACGTTCAGGCCGAGCTCCTCGAACATCTCCCGGTCCTCGGCGGGCTCGACGCCGAGCGTGGTCAGGAAGTTGCCCATCATCACGCCGTTCAGGCCCGCCTTGACGGCCAGCGGGGCCAGGTCCTGGAGGTTCTCGACGCGGCCGCCGCAGAGGCGGAAGAGGGCGTCCGGCAGGATCAGCCGGAAGACCGCGACCCACTTGACGACCTCCCACGGATCCATCAGCTCGCGGTCGCCGAACTTTGTGCCGACGCGCGGGTTGAGCAGGTTGATCGGGACCGAGTCCGGGTTGATCTCCGCGAGCTCGAAGGCCATCTCGACGCGCTGGCGAGGGCTCTCGCCGAGGTTGAGGATGCCGCCCACGCAGGTCTCGAGCCCCGCCTCCTTAACCGCGTCGATGGTCCGCAACCGGCCCTCGTAGCGGACGGTCGTCGAGACCTCGGGGTAGTAGGAGCGGGCCGACTCGACGTTGTGGTGGACGCGCTGGATGCCGGCTTCCTTGAGCTGGCGGGCCCGGTCGGCCGACATGTGGCCGATCGAGGCGCAGCGCTTCAGATTGGTCTGCTCCGCGACCAGCCTGGCGCCCTCGAGCACCTTGGCGAAGTCGCGCTTTGAGAGGCCCTGCCCCTGGGTGACCATGCAGAAGCGGTGGGCGCCCGCCGCCTCGGCCGCCCTGGCGTGCTCGAGGATCTGCTCGGGCTCCATCATCGCGTGCATCGGGGTGTCCGCCTCCGCGTAGCGCGACTGGGCGCAGAAGCCGCAGTCCTCGGCGCAGCCGCCGGACTTCGCGTTGACCAGCGAGCACATGTCGGTGGAGTCGCCGAAGCGGTCCCTGCGGACCTCCCAGGCGCGCTCCACCAGCGCGCCGATCTCCTCGTGGTCCGTCAGGGCGCCGAGTTCGAGCGCCTCGTCGAAGCTGATCAGCGGCGGCACCCGCCGAAATCTAGGAACGGGTGCGGACGCCTATTCCCAGGAGAAGTCCTTGACGATCTCCGCGTCGCCCTGGGCCCGTGGGCTGAACACCAGCAGGACCAGGTCCTCGTCCCCGGCCTCGAAGGCCCGCGTGACGTCGGGCGAGATCCGGATGGCGTCCAGCGGGCCGACGTTCTCGATCTCGTCGTCCAGCTTCACCCGGCCGGTGCCCGAGATCACCACGTAGATCTCCTCCATCTCGCCGTGCTTGTGGGCGAACGGCTGGCGCTGGCCCGACTTCATCACCTGGTAGGAGATGCCGCTGCGCTCCGAGCCGAGATCCTCGTGGGCGAAGCGAGCCTCGAGGGAGTCGGAGAGGCCGGCCTCCTGTGCCGAGTCGTCGACCTCCTTGAGGTTCTTGATCGTGTAGCTCATGGCGTTCGAGCGTATACGTTGACCATGTGTTGGGAGCGATCGTCGCGACACTCGCGGTCATGGCCGGCGGCCCGGCACTGACCGACGACCAGCTCGCCGGCGCCCGGGTGGTCACCGGCTTCCCGGGCCATCGCCCGCCGAAGGAACTTCGGCGGATGATCCGGCAGGGCGAGGTCTCGGGCGTGATCTTGTTCAGCGGCAACGCCGGCAGCCGCCGGGCCGTCCGGCGGCTGACCGCGGAGCTGCAGTCGATTCCCAGGCCTGCCGCGATCCACCAGCCCCTGCTCGTCACGGTGGATCAGGAGGGCGGCCTGGTGCGCCGGCTGCCCGGTCCGCCGAAGCCCTCGGCCCAGGAGATCGGAGCGCGGGGGGCGGGCTTCGCCGAGCGGATGGGGCACGACACGGGCAAGAGCCTGGCGAGCATGGGCGTGAACGTCGACCTGGCGCCCGTCCTCGACATCGGTCGTCCCGGCCGGGCGATCGAGTCGGAGGGGCGAACCTTCGCCGGTAAGGCCGGCGCGGTGTCGCGGATCGGCGTCGGCTTCGCGCGCGGCCTCGCCTCCGGCGGCGTCGCCGCCACCGCGAAGCATTTCCCCGGCCTCGGAGCCGCGCTGATCAACACCGACAACGCGGTCCAGCGGATCCGCCTGGCCGCCGGGAAGCTGCGCAGCGTGGACGAGAGCCCCTTCGGCGAGTTCGCCCGCGTGGGAGGCCGGCTCGTCATGCTGAGCACGGCGATCTACCCGGCTCTCTCGCACAAGCCGGCCGCCTTCTCGCGTGCGATCGCGACCGGCGAGCTGCGCGAGCGGCTTGGCTTCCAGGGCGTCTCGATCACGGACGCCCTCGGTTCGGTCTCGGCGCGAGCGATCGGCGGGCCGGCCAAGACGGCGCGGGCCGCCGCGTCGGCCGGCGCCGACCTCGTCCTCTACACGGACCTGGGCTCGGCCGCCAGGGCGCAGCACGCGCTGGCGGCGGGACTGCGTGATGGCTCGCTGGACCGGGCGGAGTTCGAGGCTTCGGTCAACCGCGTGCTGGCGCTGCGCAGCTCGTTCTAAGCCGCTTCGCGCATCGCCTCGACCTCGCGCTCCTGCGCGAGGCGGCTGAGGCCGCGCTCCTCGAGCTTCTTGACCTCGCTGGGCTTCAGCTCGAGGCGCCGCGAGGCCTCGCGCAGCGGCGTGGGCTCGTCGCCGTTGATGCCGTAGCGAAGCTGGATCACCTTGCGCTCGTCCTCGGGCAGGCTCTGGACGGCCTGGCGGAGCGTGCGATCGCGCAGGCTCACCGCGACCTCCTCGGAGGGGCCGGTGCGCTCGTCCTGGATGAACTCGCCCAGCGAGGCGGCGTCCTCGTCGCCGACCGGCCGATCGAGGCTGGTGACGACGCGGGTCAGGTCCCGGATCTCCTCGACCTGGGCCGGCTCGAGCTCGGCGGCCTCGGCGATCTCCTCGGTCGTCGGGTCGCGGCCGAGCTTGGTCGCGAGCTCGCGCTCGATCCGCATCACCTTGCGCTCCCGCTGAGCGACCTGGTTCGGGACTCGGATGGTGCGCTCCTTGGACTCGAGCGCGCGCTGAATCGCCTGCCGGATCCAGAAGGTCGCGTAGGTGGAGAACTTGAAGCCCTTGCGGTAGTCGAACTTCTCGGCTGCCCGGATCAGCCCCAGGATTCCCTCCTGGATCAGGTCGAGCAGGTTCAGGTCCTGCCGCATGTAGCGACGGGCGTTCGAGACAACCAGCCGGAGGTTGGAGTTGATCAGCCGCTCCTTGGCCTCGAGGTCACCGCGCTCGACGGCCTGCGCCAGCTCGATCTCCTCCTCCTTCGTCAGGAGCGGGTACTTCCGCATCTCGTTGAAGAAGAGCTGAAGGGCGTCAGTGGTCTGCTCGGCGAGCTCGCCATTCCGGTAGCCGGCGGGCTCGGCGGCCTGCTTGCCGCAGTCGTCCTCGATCGCGAGGCCGGCGGCCTCGATCCGCTCGTGAATCAGCTGCTCCTCTTCGTCTGTGAGGTTCGTTTCCTGCACCAACGAATCGACCTCCGACAGATCGACGCAGTCCACGGGACGCCCTGCCTCGATCATGGCGTTGACGCGTTCCTCGACCCCCGGGTCGAGCTCAACTGCTGTCGGGTTCATTTCCTCAGGCATGGTTGCCCCTTACACAGGGTCGCAAACGGCGGATCGCTAGTGTGATGCATTGCGTCCGCCGGGGGGACGCGGACCGGGACGGTTTCGCTGGCAAGGAGGTCCGTTGAGAAGACTCGCATCGATAGTGGCCGGCCGCCGCAGCAAGTGGGTGGTGCTGATCGTGTGGGTGATCGCCATGTTCGCCCTCTTCCCGATCGGATCAAAGCTCTCCGACGTCACCACCGACGACACCGAGTCCTTCCTGCCCGCCAGCGCGGAATCGACGGAAGTGGTCCGCAAGCTCGACCACGACTTCCCGCAGGGTGAGACCGACCAGGCGATCGTCGTCTACAAGCGCAGCGGCGGCCTGACCCCGGCCGATCAGGCCAAGATCGCCGCCGACCAGCGGGCGATCAACGAAGCCGGGACGGAGAAGATCCACGTCGTCGGGCGGCAGCTGGTCCCGTTCACGCCGGGAGCGCCTCCCGGCCTCGTCTCGAAGAACGGCGACGTCGCCACCGCCGTCTACAGCGTCCCGACCAACTTCGACAAGGAGTCCGACTGGGGCCAGGCGATCCGCGACATCACGCACGCGGACACGAAGGGCATGGAGGTCTACGTCACCGGCGGCGTCGGGTTCAGCACGGACGCCAATGACGTCTTCTCGAGCATCGACACCAAGCTTCTGTTCGCAACAGTGCTGCTGGTGCTAGTCCTGTTGGGGGCGATCTACCGGTCGGTGCTCGTCGCGCTGACCCCGCTGATCGTCGTCTTCTTCGCCTACACGGTGACGCAGGCGCTCGTCTACGCGCTCGCGAAGTCGGGCGCCACGGTGTCCTCCAACAGCACGAGCATCCTGATCGTCCTCATGTTCGGTGTCGGGACCGACTACTGCCTCTTACTCGTTTCCCGTTACCGCGAGGAGCTCCGGCGGATCGAGGACAAGCACCAGGCGATGGCACGGGCCGTGCGTCGGGCCGGCCCGGCGATCTTCGCCAGCGGCATGACGGTCTCCCTGGCGATGCTGACCATGGCGCTGGCCGACAACAAGAACACGAGCTCGCTCGGCCCGGTCGCGGCGATCGCCGTCTTCACCGCGATGGTCGCCGGCCTCACGCTCCTGCCCACCCTGCTGACGGTCTTCGGGCGCCGCGGGTTCTGGCCCCGCCGCAGCGTGGTCGAATTCGATCCCGACCATGGGGCTGATGAGCACCCAGGAGTGTGGCGACGCTTCGGCGACCGGGTTCTGCAGCGGCCCGGGTTCGCCCTGGTGACGACCGGGGTGGTCTTCCTCGCGGGCGCGCTGGGACTGCTCGCCTACAAGGTCGACTACTCGACCACCAGTTTCTTCAAGCACTCGGTGGAGGCCGTCGAGGGCTTCGACGTGATGAGTGCCGCCTTCCCGGCCGGGACGCTCGCGCCGACCACCGTCCTGGTCGAGAGCTCCGGCGGCCCGGTCACGCCGGCCGACGTCGCCGAGGTGGACACGAGGCTGCGGCGAGTCGACGGCGTGGCCGCGGCGGGGCCCACCGGTAACAGGTCGACCAACGGCCAGATCGCCGAGGTCAACGCGATCCTCGAGGATGATCCGCTCGACAAATCAGGCCTCAACGTCGTCCCTCGCATGCGGGACGCCCTGTCCGACCTTCCCAACGGGGTCACAGCGCTCGTCGGTGGGACCAGCGCGATCAACTACGACGTCGACCAGGCCAACCAGCGCGACATCGAGATCATCGTGCCGCTGGCGCTGCTGGTGATGGCGGTGATCCTGGCGATCCTGCTGCAGGCGCTCGTAGCCCCGCTCGTGCTCTTGCTGAGCGTGATCCTCTCCTTCGGCTGCACGCTCGGGATCTCGATCCTCTTCATCCGCCACGTCGTGGGCGACGCCGGGTTCGACTCGGCGATCCCGCTGTTCGCCTTCATCTTCCTGGTCGCCCTGGGGATCGACTACACGATCTTCCTGATGGCGCGGGTGCGCGAGGAGGCGCGCCACTACGGGACGCGCGAGGGCATGCTGCGCGCCCTGGCCGCCACGGGCCCCGTCATCACCAGCGCGGGGATCATCCTCGCGGGCACCTTCTCGGTGCTGATGACGCTGCCGGTCAGCTTCACCTTCGATCTCGGCTTCATGGTCGCGCTTGGCATCCTGCTCGACACCTTCATCGTCCGGACGATCATGGTCCCGGCCGCGGTCGAGGTGATCGGCGACAAGATCTGGTGGCCGTCGACGGCGCGCGCCGGCGGGCGGCTCCGCGAGGAGACGGGCGAGCACGCCGTGCCGGAGCCTGCGGAAGCGGGCTACGGCTAGCGTCCCTTCCAGACCGGCTTGCGCTTCTGCGCGAAGGCCGAGAGACCCTCGCGGAAATCCTCCGAGCGGAAGCAGGACTCGCGCAGCTCGATCAGCTCCCGTTCCTGCTCCTCGGTCAACCTGTCGAAGGAGTTGAGCGTGTCGATCGCGTGCTTGTTGCCCTTCATCGAGAGCGGGGCGTTCGCGGCGACCTCCCCGGCCCACTCGACCCCGACGCGCTCGAGCTCGGCATCGTCGACGACCTCGTGGACCAGGCCGATCTCCTCGGCGCGCTCCGCGTCCAGGTTGCGGCCCGTGAGGAAGAGCTCCTTGGTGCGGGGCACGCCGATCGCGTCGATGAAGCGCTGCAGGCCGGTGTGGCCGTAGATCAGCCCGAGCTTGGCCGGCGGCATCCCGAGCTTCGCCCCGCGGGCGCAGATCCGCAGGTCGCAGGTCAGCGTCAGCTCCAGGCCGCCGCCGAGCGCGTGCCCGTTGATCGCCGCGATCACGGGCCAGGGATGGGCAGCGATCGCGTCCAGCGCGGCGTGGAACGGGTGTGCGACCAGGGCCTCCGCATCCCGCTCAAAGGTCTCAGACGGGATTGCCGCGATGTCGTAGCCGGCCGAGAAGGCCCTCCCGGCGCCGGTGATCAGGACGCAGCGGAGCTCGATGCCCCGATCGAGCTGCGGCATGGCGGCCGCCAGGCCGTCGAGTAGCTCGTGATCGAGCGCGTTACGCGAGTCCGGCCGGTTGAGCGTCAGGCGGGCGACCGCCTCGGCGGGCTCATCCAGCAGGAGCTTGCCCCCCGCGAGTTGATCAGGCATGGGCGGTGAGGCTAATCGAGTACGACGAGGACGTCGCCCTCGGAGACCGACTGGCCCTCCTCGCAGCGGATCTCGGAGACCTTGCCCGGGTCCTCCGCCTCGACCGGCATCTCCATCTTCATCGACTCGAGGATCACGACCGTGTCCCCCTCGTCGACCTCGTCGCCGACGGCGACCTCGATCTTCCAGACGGTGCCGGTGATGTGGGCTTCGATGTCCGCCACGAACCGCCGGGACAATAGTCATCGGTGACACCGGAAACGGGCAGGGTGGCGATCGTGGCGGCCCGCAACGAGGCGGAGCGGATCGGTGCGACGCTCGAGGCGCTGCGGCAGGCGATGCCCCAGGCTCGGCTGATGGTCGCCGACGATGCGTCCACGGACGCGACCCGCGAGCGGGCGATGGCGCACGGAGCGTGGCTGATCTCGCGGCGACGCCCGCACGGCAAGGGCGCGAACGTGGGCGCCGCCGCCGAGGCGGCTATCGGCGAGTTCGGCGACGAGACCACCGTCCTGCTCTGCGACGGCGATCTGACCTCGACGGCGAGTGAGCTGGTTGCACTGGCCGTGGCGGTCGAGGCGAACCGGTGCGATCTGGCCGTCGGCCGGTTCGCGGACCCGCGGGGGGGTGGCTTCGGGATCGCTCTCGGCTACGCGCGATGGGCGGTGGAGCGGGCCACCGGCGCCGGCTTCGAGGCGCCCCTCTCCGGCCAGCGGGCGATGCGGATCTCGACACTGCGCCGGCTGCTCCCATTCGCGGACGGCTGGGGCCTCGAGGTCGGGATGACCATCGACGCCCATCGCGCGGGCCTGCAGATCGCCGAGATCGAGCTCCCGCTCGCCCACCGAGCGACCGGGCGCACGCCGGCGGGCTTCCTCCACCGCGCGCGGCAGCTCCGCGACATCCACCGAGCCGCTCGCGAGCGAGGCAGGTAGCTTCCCCGCCGATGATCCTGGCGATCGACCAGGGGACCACGGGGACCACCTGCATCGTCTTCGACGAGCAGGGGCGCCCGCGCGGGCGCGCCTACAGCGAGTTCGAGCAGTACTTCCCGAAGCCGGGCTGGGTGGAGCACGACGCCGGCGAGATCTGGGAGTCGACGCGGAAGGTCGCGATCGCCGCGCTCGCGGACGCGGGGGTGCAGGGATCCGATCTGGCGGCGATCGGGATCACCAACCAGCGCGAGACCGTGGTCGCCTGGGACCCGAGCACCGGCGAGCCGGTGCATCGCGCCCTGGTCTGGCAGGACCGCCGCACCGCCGCGCGGTGCGACGAGCTTCGGGAGGCCGGCCACGAGGCGCTGATCCGCGAGCGGACTGGCCTGGTGATCGACCCGTACTTCTCAGGGACCAAGATCGAGTGGCTGATCCGCAACGGCGACGTGCCGGAGGGGACGGTGTTCGGGACCATCGACTCCTGGCTCGCCTTTAAGCTCACCGGCCGCCACCTGATCGACTACTCGAATGCCTCGCGGACGATGCTCTTCGACATCCGCAGGCTCGTCTGGGACGACGAGCTCTGTGGGCTGCTCGGCGTCGATCCGAAGTCCCTGCCCGAGCCGGTCCCGTCCGCCGAGGTCTACGGCACGACCTCCGTCTTCGGGGGCGAGGTCCCGGTGGCCGGGATCGCCGGCGACCAGCAGGCGGCGCTCTTCGGGCAGGCCTGCCAGCGGGCCGGGGAGGCCAAGAACACCTACGGCACCGGCAGCTTCGTTCTGCTCAACACCGGCACCGACGCGACCGACCCCGGCGAGGGCCTGCTCACGACCGTCGCCTGGGGCCTCTCGGGCGAGGTCGACTATGCCCTCGAGGCGGCCGTCTTCGTCACCGGCGCTGCGGTGCAGTGGCTACGGGACGGGCTCAGGATCATCGCCCACGCCGCGGAGACCGAGGACCTGGCGGCCTCGCTCGAGTCGAACGACGACGTCTACTTCGTTCCGGCGCTGACCGGGCTGGGCTCCCCGCACTGGGATCCCTACGCCCGCGGGACGATCGTCGGCCTCACCCGCGGCGCGACCCGGGCGCACCTCGCCCGCGCGGCGCTCGAGGCGATCGCCTATCAGACGGTCGACGCGGTCCGGGCGCAGGAGGCGGCCTCCGGCGAGAGCGTTCCGTCGCTCAAGGCCGATGGAGGGGCGGTGGCCAACTCCTGGCTGATGCAGTTCCAGGCGGACGTGCTCGGCGTGCCGGTGATCGTGCCCGAGGTCTCCGAGACCACCGCCCTCGGTGCCGCCTACCTGGCTGGCATCGCCACCGGTCAGTGGACCGCGGAGCAGGTGCGGGAGATGTGGCGCGAGGCGGCCCGGTACGAGCCCCGGATGGGCGAGGACGAGCGCCAGCGGCTGCTCGGCCGCTGGCGGGACGCCGTTGAGCGTGCGCGCGGCTGGTCCCGCGCGTAACCGGGATCGCGGGATCGGGTAGGAATCAACACGGACGGCCGTCTCTGACGGCCTTTTTTGCGAGAGATATGCCCGAGGTGAACCCCAAGGACATGAAGCCGCAGGTCTACAAGGACCCGCGCCCGGCCGAGATGTTCATGCCCTACCACCGCAGCGCCAGGCGCGGCGTCGGCTGGATCTACGACATCGCCCGGGTCATCCTCACCATCCCGACGATCCTGCTCTACCGCGCTCGGGCGATCGGCGTGGAGAACCTGCCGCAGAGCGGCCCGGTGATCCTGGCGCCGAACCACTTCAGCCAGTGGGACCACTTCTTCGCCGCGGTCTACCTGCAGCGCAAGGTCCAGTTCATGGCGAAGTCGCAGCTCTTCAAGAACCCGGCGATCAAGTTCATCTTCAAGCACGGCGGCGCCTTCCCGGTGCGGCGCGGCCATCACGACGAGGAAGCGTTCATTACCTCCAACGCGGTCCTGGACCGCGGCGGCACGCTGCTCATGTACGCCGAGGGCGGCCGCTCCCGGACCGGCGATCTCGGCGAGCCGAAGCGCGGCATCGGCAAGATCGCGCTCGAGTCAGGCGCGCCGGTCGTCCCGGTCGCGATCCACGGCTCCGCCCACGTCCGCGGCTGGCGCCGGCTCCGCTTCCCGAAGGTGACCATCCAATACGGCGAGCCGCTCACCTTCCCGGTCCAGGCGGAGCCGAGCCGCGAGGAGCAGCAGCGGGTCGCCAATCAGATCTTCGATCGCGTGCGCGCGATGTACGTGGACCTGGAGGAGAACGGCCGCCGCGACGTCCTCAGGCGGCTGCGTGAGGGCCTGCCGGCGCCTGAGCCGAAGACCGCGCGCCGCTACTCCTCGTAGCGGGGCTCGAGCTTCTCCCAGAACTCCGGGTCGTGCCCGGGGACCATCAGCGCGTACGGATAGGTGCGCCGATAGGCCTGCAGCTCGCGCAGCGAGCGGCGCCAGTTGTGCTCGTCGGCCATCATCGTCGGCTCGGCCTCGCCGTTGAACTGCTTCCAGTCGTAGGCCGCGTCGCCGATCACGACGAAGTCCCGCCGCGGCAGCTTCAGGATCACCGACATGTGACCGGCGCTGTGGCCGGGCGTGTAGGCGAGGCGCACCGAGCCATCACCGAAGAGGTCGAAGGTCCGGCCGAAGGGGCCGTATGACTCGACCCGATCGCTGTCGAAGTCGATCGTCGCGAAGTCGAAGGCGTAGTCGTAGTGCGAGCGGATGTATCCCTGGAGGCGCACGCGCGCGCCGCCGGTCGCGGCTTCCCACTCGGTGGCGCTGACGACGAACTTGGCATGCGGGAACGCCTCGATCCCGGAGGCGTGGTCCTCGTGCAAGTGGGTGAGGACCACCACGTCGATGTCCGTCGGGACCAGGCGCCGCTTGCGGAGCTGGGAGACGATGTCCTTGCCGTCCTCGACCCGGTAGTGGCGGCCGGAGAAGCGGCCGAGGTTGTCGCGGGGGTTTCGGACAACGGAGGGATGCAGTCCCGAGTCGACCAGGATCCGGCCGACGCCCGGGTGCCGAGCCAGGTAGGCCGGGACCGGCCGGACCTCCCAGGTGTCCGGGGAGGAGCCGATGCCGAGAGCGCGCAGCCGCTTGATCGGGCCGCGCCCGGCGCTGTCGAAGAAGCTCGCCGGCCACAGCGCGTCCCCGGTGTTCAGAGGCTCGATCACGAGCGAGACGCCCTCGCGCCCGCCCCCGAGCGGCTCCTCCAGCAGGACAGGCTCAGCTTTCACGCTCACGGCAGCCAGCGTAGTGTCCCGTCCGGCCATGGCTGAAAACTCGCAATCGCGGATCTTCGCGCCTGGATTGCTCGAGGGAAAGGTGTGCGTGGTCTCGGGAGCGGGCACCGGTCTCGGCAGAGCGACCGCCTTCGAGCTCACCGGGCTGGGCGCGACGGTGATCGGCTGTGGCCGGCGCAGCGAGCCGCTCGCGGGCATGGTCAGGGAGGTCTCCGACCGGGGCGGCAAGGCCGAATTCGAGGCCCTCGACATCCGCGACGAGGAGGCGGTCGACGGGTTCATGGACGGCGTGCTCGAGCGTCACGGCCGGATCGACGTGCTGGTCAACAACGCGGGCGGCCAGTTCCTCAGCCCGGCCGAGGCGATCACGCCGAAGGGCTTCCGAACAGTGATCGAGCTGAACGTGCAGGGCACGTGGCAGATGACGCACGCCGCGGCGACCAAGGCGTTCATCCCGCAGCGCGAGGGCAAGGTCATCAGCATCACCGTCTCGCCGCACATGGGCTTCCCGGGGATGGTTCACACCGGCGCGGCCCGGGCGGCCGTCGAGAACATGACCCGGACGCTGTCGGTCGAGTGGGCGCGGTTCGGGACTCGCCTCGTCGCGGTGGCGATCGGACAGTTCGACACCGAGACCCTCCGCACGAAGTACCCGAAGGCGATCGTGGACAACGTGACGGGCACGGTCCCGCTCGGTCGGATGGGCACCGAGGAGGAGATGGCCTGGCTGATGGCCTACCTGGCCTCGCCGGCGGGCGACTTCTTCTCGGGTTGCGTGATCACCCTCGACGGGGCTCGCGACAACTGGTTCGGGAGCTGGCCGCCGGGCGGAGCGGCCGGCGAGGGCGGCGAGCCCCTGGCGGAGGAGCGGAAGGACTAGTCCCCGGGTGGGGTGAAGGCGAGTTCACCGAGCCGCCGGTATCCCTCGACCGAAGGATGGATGCCGTCGGCCGTCCACTCCCGCTTCATCAGGCCGGGGTGCTCCGGGTCCTCGAGCACCCGGTGGAAGGGCAGGTACGTGGCCCCGGAGCTCCGGGCGACCGCCTCGATTTGCCGATTGAGACGATCGATCACCCGATCGGACTGAGGAGCGGGGTTGTAGGGGAGGAGGTCGGCGATTGCGACGGCCAGGTTCTCCGCCTTGGCGGCTCGCACCATGCCCTGCAGGTTCGAAAGCACCGCCTGAGGGGGCAGGCCCTGGGCGAGGTCGTTGATGCCGCCTTGGATCACGACGGCGTCCGCCCCCGTCACGCAGCCCTCCAACCGGCGCGCGATCGCATCGGTTGTCTCGCCGCGCGCTCCGCAGTTCCGGAACTCGAGGTCGGGGTGCTCCTTCCGCGCCCACCATTCCCACTGGCTCTCCGGGTCGTTGCCGAGCCCGACCCGCTCCCTGGTCTCCGGATGGGGGTCGTAGCCCGGATTGCCGGCGGTGATCGAGTCGCCCAGCGCGGCGACCAGCCCGTGATCGTCGCCGTCGCCGCTGCCGCCGTCACTGTCGCCGCCGCAGCCGGTGAGCACCAGCGCCATCGCCGCCGCGCCGGCGGCGAGCAGCCTCAGGAGTACATGCCGGTGAACTGACCGCCGGTGACGTTGATCACCTGGCCGTGGATGAAGTTGGAGAGCGGCGAGCACAGGAAGAGGACGGGCCCGGCCGCGTCCTCGGGCTCGGCGGGGCGACCCAGGGGGATGGTCATGCGCGCCATCTGCCGCAGCTGCTCCGGGATCCCCAGCGAGACCTCCTCGCCGCTCTCGCCGGCGGCCTGCATCGTTTCGCCCTTCTCCTTTGCCTGGGTCAGGCGCGTCTCGACGAAGCCGAAGGCCACCGCATTGCAGTTGATCTTGAACTGGCCCCACTCCTTGGCGACGGTCTTGGTCAGTCCCGTGACACCCGCCTTGGCGGACGAGTAGTTCGCCTGGCCGGCATTGCCCATGGTGCCCGAGATCGAGGTGACGTTGACGATCTTGCGGAACACCTCATTGCCCTCGGCGGCCTCCTGCTTTGCCGCCTCGCGCCAGCTCGGCGCCAGCGCACGGATCACCCGGAACGGAACGATCGTGTGAATGTCGATCATCGCCTGGAACTGCTCGTCGGTCATCCGGTGGATGACGCCGTCCCAGGTGTAGCCGGCGTTGTTCACCACCGCGTCGACCTGTCCGAACGCGTCGAGCGCCGCCTTGACCATCTCATCGGGCGTGCCGGGCTTGGTCAGGTCCCCGGCGAAGACGGCCGTCTCGCCGTCGATCTCCTTGGCGGCCTCCTCCGCGACGTCGCCGTCGAGGTCGTTGATCAGGACCTTGGCGCCCTCGCGGACGAACAGCTCCGCCGTGGCGCGGCCGATTCCGCGGGCGGAGCCGGTGATGATCGCGCTCTTTCCGTCAAGCAGTCCCAAGGTCATGCCTCCTCTTATGCGAGGGCGCGCCGCAGAGAAGCGAGGCGCAACCCGTTTAGTGGGGGGAGGCGGGATTCTTACCCAAAGCGGTAAGTGGCGATCGCGTGGGCGACGACGGTCCCCTCCGGATCACTCACCGTCACGTCGCAGAAGCTGAACCGGCCGCCGCGCTTGGCCACGCGGGCGTGGGCGCGGAGGTCCACACCGCTCGCCGCGGAGGCGAAGTTGACTGAGAGCGAGACCGTCGAGCCGGCCGGGTTCTCCGGGACGTCGTCCGTCGCCCAGGCGGCCGCCATGGCGGCGGTGTCGATGAGCGCACCGATGGCGCCGCCGTGGATCACCTCCCCGATCGTGGCGAGCTCCGGCTTGAAGGGAAGCTCGAGCACGGCCTCGTCGGCGCCGATCGACGAGAGCCTGATGCCGAGCTGGGCGGCATGCGGCGAGTTCGGGATGAACTGCTCGATGATCTCCCGGCGGGTCCGCATCTCGCGGAACCTACAGACCGAGCAGCGCCGGACCGAGGGAGAGGACCGAGCGCGGGTTCACCCCGTGTTCCTCCTCGAACTTGTGCTGGAGGCGGTCGTCGAACAGGGCGAGGAGGAGCTCCTCGCGGCTCGACCCGAATTTGCATGCCGCCCGGTCGAGCGCCGACAGCGAGATGTCCTGCAGGGCGCCGGTGATCCCCCCGACGTCGGGGAGGTTGCGGTCCTGGCAGGGGTCGCGGATCTGCACCGTCTCGCGAGTGCTGTTCGCGTAGGCGACGCCGTAGCCGGCGACGGCAGCGATCGCTGCGATCCCCGCCATCGCCACGGCGGGACGGGCGATCGCGACTGCCGCTCCAAGCGCGCCCCAGAGCAGCACGAGCGCTGCGAGCAGCGCGAGAGCGGCCGTGACGATGAAGGTGGGCCGGAACGCCGAGCGCACGGCCCCGGTGACGACGTCGTCGAGCCGGCTGCCCAGTGCGTCAAGCTCGGTCGACTCGTCGGAGTCGAGCCCGCTGTGCGCCTCCTTGATCGATTTCTGGAGCTCGCCGCGCGGATCGTCGGTGTTCAGGCCCGCGAACAGGTTCGGCGCGATCTCGATCTTGTTCTCGGGCGGCAGCTTGGCGTCGAGGACCGCGGCCGTGCCCTGCTCGCGGGCGTCGTCGATCGTCGAGGTCAGGTTGGAGGAGATCAGCGGTGCCAGGGCGGCGAGCGCGATCGCGATACCGGCGTGCCGGATCGAGAGCAGGCGGGCGACGTCGTGGCGCGTGTGCTCGGGGATCAGCTCTCCGGAGAGGGCGGGGAGGGCCATGCCCATGCCGGCTCCGGCCAGGACCTGCGGGATCACCGTCCACCAGGCCGAGGCCCCGGGGAGCAGTGCCAGGCAGCCGACGCCGCCGGCGACCAGCAGGCAGCCGGCGATCGCGCGCGTCTCGGAGCCTCCCGGCAACCGAGAGGAGATCAGCGCGGCCACCGGCAGGACGCTGACCGCGAGCGCCGCCGTGAGCGGCTCGATGCTCCACCCGGAGACGAGCATCAGCACGACCAGGAAGATCACCGCGGTGAGCGAGGCGGAGAGCAGTGCCAGAGCAGCCGCCGCCCGCCAGGGGAGCGGGCCGGAGGCCCGATCCGGATCGCGCCCGTCGTCCGGGATTACGAGCTCGGTCCGCGCCACCTGCAGCGCGACCAGCATCCCGGGCAGCGCGATCGGGGCCTGCGCGAGGAAGATCGCCCGCCAGGAGAAGGCCTGGGTGAGGGCGCCGCCGAGCGCGGGCCCGACGGCGATCCCGAAGACCGACGCGGCAACCCACATCCGGCGGCCCATTCCGGCTTGGCCGGCGCCGAGCAGCTCGAACGCCCCCACCAGCGCCACGGCCCCGCCCAGCGCTTGCACGCCCCGGAGAACCAGCAGGAGCCCGAGCGAGTCCGAGAGGCCGCAGCCGAGCGAGGCGGTGCAGAACAGCGCCATCCCGGCGGCGGCGGCGTGCGCATCGCCGAACCGGCGGCAGATCCAGGCGGCCGGCGGCAGCGCGATCGCCAGCACGGCCGTGTAGACGCCGAGGACCAGCGCGACGCCCTCGACCGTCGCGTCGAGGTCGACCAGGATCGACGGCAGCCCCAGCGTGACGATCGAGGCATCGGCGAGGGCAATGCCTGCGGCGATCGCGATGAATGCTCGCCTCACGGCGCAAAGCTAGCGCGAGGGCCCGGCCGGCTTTGCCGGCCGGGCCCTCCTCCGATCGGATAACGGCGGAGGGAGAAGTCCGCCGTGCTCAGCCCTCGGCCTCCCCGGTGGCGACCCTCCGGGGCAGGGAGGGCTCCACGCGGAGCAGGCGGGCGGGCCAAGTGGGGAGCCACCAGTTCCAGCGGCCCATCAGCGAGATCACCGCCGGGACGATCAGGGCCCTGATCACCGTCGCGTCCAGCAGGATCCCGGCGGCGAGCCCGGTGGCCAGCATCTTCACATCCGTCTCGGGCCCCGAGGCCATCGAGGTGAACGCAAGGAACAGGATCAGGGCCGCGCTCGTCACGAGCCGCCCGGTTCGCCCGATTCCCTGGATCACCGCCGCCTCGGTCGATCCGGTCTTGTCGTACTCCTCGCGCATCCGGCTGAGGATGAAGACCTCGTAGTCCATCGAGAGGCCGAAGAGGAACGCGAAGATGATCAGCGGCATCCAGGACGCGATCGAGCCGGTCGCCTGGATGTCCCAGATCGCCTCCGATCCGTAGCCCTCCTGCCAGATCAGCACCACGACGCCCCAGGCCGCGGCGACGCTGAGGATGTTCAGCAGGATCGCCTTGAGCGGCAGGAGCAGTGAGCGGAACGCCCGGGCCAGCAGGATGAACGTCGTGATCGCGATCAGAGCGATCATCAGCGGGAAGCTGCCGTAGACGGCGTCGATGAAATCCTGGTTCGCGGCTGGACCGCCGCCGACCCGGACATCCGACCCGGCCGAATGGGCGGCGTCCCTCACCCCGTTCAGGGTGTCGTGACCTTCGCTCGTGCCGCTGTCCGGCACCGGCACGGCCTCCACGATGTGCGTTCCGTTCCGGTTCCACTCCGGACCGCTCGGCGCCACGGCGCCGTGGATGCCGTCGACCTTGTCGACGTCTCTAGCGACCTGGGCCGGGTCCGTGTTGCCGGTGACCAGGATCTCGTGGGGCAGAATCGATCCCTCGCCGATGCCGGCATCCTCGAGGGCAGTCAGACCCTGCTTCGCGTCACCCGACTTCGCGATCGTGTCCGCGTCGGAGGTGCCCAGCTGGAGGTTCGTCGCCGCAAACGCCAAGGCGAGGACGACGGCCATGCCGGCACCGGCCGCAACCCAGCGACGGCGGGAAACCGCTCGCGCCCAGGCCGTCCAGGCCCGGCTGGCCCGCTCGTCGGTGCGACGGTGCGGCCAGTCGAGCTTCGGGCCCGCCTTTGCCAGGGTCACCGGCAACAGCGTGATCGCCACCAGGGTCGAGACCAGCGGGATCAGCATCCCGCCGTATCCCATCGAGCGGAGAAACGGCAGGGGCAGCGCGATCAGCGCGAAGAGGCCGATCGCCACCGTGATGCCGCTGAACACCACCGCCCGGCCAGCGGTCTCCATCGCTCGCTGCACGGCCTCGTCGCCTTCGTGGCCGTGGCTTCGCTCCTCCCGCCAGCGGGTGACGACCAGCAGCGAGTAGTCGATGGCGACCCCGAGACCGACCAGCGCGATCAGGAACTGCACGATCGGCGAGACGTCGGTGATCTCCGTGAGCCCGAGGAGGAGCAGGAAGGTGGTCATGATCGAGACGATCGCCATCCCGATCGGGACGACGGCGAGGAAGGAGGCGAAGACGAAGGCGAGCACGATCAGCGCGCCGGCCCCACCCAGAACCGCCTCCAGCAGGACGCTGGGCCCGCTCGACTCGCCGCTCTCCTCCGCCAGGGCGTCGAAGCCGGTCAGGTGGACCGGCGCGCCGCCGACGGTGGAGCCGGCAATGGCGGCCCGCGCATTCTTCTCGGCAATCGGGTTGTCCCCGAACTGCGAGTCCGGATCGGGCTGCGGATAGACGAGGGCGTACGTCGTGCGGCCGTCGTCGGAGACGAATGTCTTGTCGCCGGTCGATGCGTAGGACGCGGTCCGCGCGCCCGGCAGCGCCTTGCTCAGCTTCGAGTCGACCTCGGCTAGGTCCGACTTCACCTGGGGCGAGTCGACGGACTCACCGCTTGGCAGGGTCGTCACCGCTACCAGCGGGGCCGTATCGCCACCGGTGCCGCGGTAGAGCTTCGCGATCTGCTCGTTCGTCTCCCAGCCCTCCTTCTTGGGAACTGAGAACTCCTGGTCCAGCGCCCTGGTCGCGGGACCCGCGGCCATGATGCCGGCGATCGTCAGGATCACCCAGCTGATCACGACCGTCTTCTTGTGGGCGAGCACCCATCGGGTAAGTGCAGACACGAGGTTCCCTCCTGTTTGGCTTCGAGGCTTGCGGCGTCCAGTGCCGGAGGATGCATCCCCAGGACCCCCCGCACAATCGGGAATGACCCCTAGCCTCCCCCGAGTCTTCCCCCAAGGGTGTGACGGTTTTGTGACGTCGTCACGGGCCCGCGAGCTTTCGCTCGCGAGCCCGTGCGCCACGTAACTACTGGCGGACCTTGTCCTTTCCGCCGCCGCCCTTCAGCACGTCCCGCTTGCCGGGGCCGCCGATGAGCTTGTCCTTGCCGGGGCCGCCGCAGATGCGGTCGTTGCCCTTCTTTCCCAGGACCTTGTCGTTCCCACCGCCGGCCCAGATCACGTCGGGCTTCTTGGTGCCCTTGATCACGTCCCGGACGTCGCTGCCCGAGATCGTCACCGCTCGGCCACCGCATTTGACCGGGTTGGACCAGTTCGCGATCTGCGCCTGCTCGGTCTTGTCCCCGAGGGTCGGGAAGAGCGTCGCGGGAGTTGCGGCTTCGTAGGCGTTCGCCTGCGCGGCGGCGTTCGCAGCCTCCTGGTTCGCGCTGTTCGAACCGGCCACGCCCTGCTGGATCTCCACCGAGATCAGCGTGATCGTCTGGCCCGGATTCACAGTGATCCCGCTCCAGCGCCAGGCCACGTTGTCCTCGGGAGTCTCCGCGGGGAGCCCAGTTTGCGTGACGAAGTCGACCCGCTCACGGCCCCCGTTCCCGTCCATCACGTGCGCCAGCGAGAAGTCGCTCGTGTCGGTGGTGGAGTCATTGGTCACGAACCAGAGGTCCGCCGGGGAGATCGCGGCGTCCCCGCTGGAGCTGAACCGGACCGCCGTCTCGCTGTCGGAGCCCAGATCGCCGTAGTTGTCGTTGCTGTGCGTGTCGCCGATCTGCACGTCGGTGGTGATCGGGGCGCCGCTCCGGTTGCTAAGCGTCTGGATCAGCACTCCGCCGGGCAGGCCGCCGGCTGCGACGTACAGCTTCCGCTGCACCGTCAGCCCATTCACCGGAAGCGCCGGGAAGGCCAAGGTCCGACCCGAGTCCTCGACGGAGCAGGAGTTGTCGTCCGGCGAGAAGTACTGATTGGCGAGACTCCCGTCTCCACCAGGCCCGACGAACAGGGCGCCGAAGCCGTCGAAGGTGTCGCTGTTGTTCTCCGGTGCGGGAGGCGTCGTGTTCGTCTCCCCGCCCCCGTCATAGAGCGTCGCGAAGTCCTCCGTGTCGTCGTTCGCCGGAGCCGCCTTTGTCTCCTGGCTGATGTCCCACTCGTATCCGCCCGAGTCGAGCAGGGCGGGTGCTCCGCTGGAGTCGTCGTCGATGCTGCACTCCGCGGCCGAGGCTGCCGCCGGCGCCATCGCGAGGATCGCGAGAGCGCCTGCCGCCGCCAAGACCGCGGACATCTTGCCCTTGGTCATCTATCTCCCTTCGTGAACGGGTCCCTTGCCCGCTCCCTTGGCTAATGAGTCGCGGCAAGCTAGCAGCAGCGACGGCGCCCTACAACCCCAGCTGCTTGCCCAGGATCTCCTTCATCACCTCGTCCGTCCCGCCTCCGATGGGGCCGAGGCGGGCGTCCCTGTAGGCGCGTTCCACGCCGTACTCGCGCATGTAGCCGTAGCCGCCGTGGATCTGGATCGCCTCGTCGGCGACGTCGCACATCGCCCGTTGCGTGAAGAGCTTCGCCTGGGTGACCTCCCGGGTCGCGTCCTCGCCGGCGGCGAACTTCCGCAGACAGGCGTAGGTGAGGGCGCGCGAGGCCTCGATCTTCACCGACATCTCGGCGAACTTGTGGCGGATCGCCTGGAAGCGGCCGATCGGCCGCCCGAACGCCTCGCGCTCCTTGGCGTACTCCAGGGTCGTCTCGAAGACGCGCTGCATGCCGCCGACTGCCCCCAGCGCCATCGTCAGCCGCTCCCACTGGAAGTTGGCCATGATCAGCTTGAAGCCCTCGTTCCGCTCCCCGAGCAGGTTCTCCTCGGGCACCTCCACGTCGGTGAAGGCGAGCTCGCCGGTGTCAGAGGAGTGCCAGCCCATTTTCTCGAGCTTCGAGACGACCTCGTAGCCGGGCATGTCGCGCTCGAGCACCAGGAAGGAGATTCCGTGGTGGCCGCCCTCCTCGCTGGTCTTGCACGCGCAGACCAGGAAGTCCGCTCGCACGCCGTTGGTGATGAAGGTCTTGGATCCGTTGACCACGTAGCCGCCGTCGACCTTCGTCGCGGTAGTGCGGAGCGAGGCGACATCGGAGCCGGCACCCGGCTCGGTGATGCCGAGCGCTCCGATCAGCTCACCCTTGATGCCAGGGACCAGCCAGCGCTGCTTCTGCTCCTCGGTCCCGAACTTCCAAATCGGGGGCATGGCGATCTCGCTGTGGGCGCCGAGCCCCGCCGCGACGCCGCCGCTGCCGCCGGAGTGGGAGAGCTCCTCGACCCAGACCGCGTCGTGGACGTAGTCGCCGCCCTGGCCGCCGTACTCCGCCTCGAACTTGAGGCCGAGGAAGCCCAGCTCCCCGCAGCGGTTGTAGAGCGAGCGCGGGAACTCCCTGGCCTCGTCCCACTCGTCGACGTGGGGAGCGATCTCCTTCGTGACGAAGCGGCGGACCGACTCCCGCAGCTCCTCGTGCTCCTCGCCGAAGGGCGGCATGGGCGCCCGGCGGCCCTGATCCTTGATGACGGTCACGACCCGCCCTTCTTGCTCGGCGGCTTCCAGTCCTCGAGCATCGTGTAGCCGCGTCCCTTGTGGTCGAACCCGAGCAGGTCCCCCTGCGGGTTCTTCTTGTTGCCATGGTGATAGGCGCGGACCTCCGCGATCTTGCCCTCCCGGAACCGGAACCACTCGGTCCCGCGGTCGAGTCGCTTCTCGCCCGACCTGGGATCGCGCCAGGTCATCGTCCACTCGATGACGGCCTCGTCCCCCTGCTCGATGCCGTGCTCCACGTACCACTGGCCGTCGATCTGCTCCACGCCGAGCTTGGCGTTCAGCCCGATCCGTTCGGCTCCCTCGTGCGGTCCGAGGCGGGTGTAGTAGTGGACGGCGTCGTCCGTGAAGTGGGACGAGACGAGCTCGGCGTCCCCGGTATTGAGCGCGTCGTAATACGAGCGGATGTGGTCGAGGTTGCTCATGTGCATCGGTTCATACCACCGGCTGTCGATCTCGTCCCCAGCCATTCGTCGTCGGGTTGAATGGGGCGATTCGCGCCGCACGGAAGAGGAGGAACAGATGAAGTTCATGGTCTCCCTGATCACCGACGGGAGCTCGATGGAGGGGATGTCGCCGGAGCAGATGGGCGACTTCGCTCGCCGGATGGGGGAGTACATGGGCGAGCTTCGAAGCTCCGGCATCCTCGTCAACACTGGCCGGCTCGGACCCGCCGGGGAGGCGCGCACCGTGCGTCACGGCGAGGGAGCCCCTGCGGTCACCGACGGACCTTTCGCCGAGACCAAAGAGCAGGTCGCCGGATACATGGTCCTCGAGTGCGAGAGCATCGATGCGGCCACGGACTGGGCGCGGAGGCTGCCGGTTGCCGGCGGCGCGGTCGAGGTCCGGGCGATCGCCGACTACGACGAAGGATCTGAGGCCTAGAGGCCGTAGCTGCGGCCGATCACCTCGAGCATCACCTCGTCGGTACCGGCGCCGATCCGGTTGAGGCGGGAGTCGCGGTAGGCGCGCTCGACCTCGTACTCCTTCATGTAGCCGTAGCCGCCGTGGATCTGAATGCAGTCGTCGGCGACCTCCTCGATCACGCGTGATGCATAGAGCTTCGCCTGCGTGATCTCGCGGACGGGGTACTCGCCGTTGGCGAATCGCCAGGCGGTCGCGTAGACCATCTGCTTCGCGGCCTCGATCTTCACGGACATCTCGGCGAACTTGTGGCGGATCGCCTGGAAGCGGCCGATCGGGCGGCCGAAGGCCTCGCGCTCCTTGGCGTACTCGAGGGTGCGGTCGAAGACTCGCTCGGCGCCGGAGACGCAGCCGATTGCGGCAACCAGCCGCTCTCCCTGGAGCTCCCAGCTGATGTGGTAGAAGCCCTTGCCCTCCTGGCCCAGCAGGTTCTCGGCCGGGACTCGGACATCCTGGAAGGAGAGCTCGCCGGTGTCCGAGGCGTGCATCCCCATCTTCTCCAGCTTGCGGGAGACGCTGAATCCGTCGACCTCCTTGCCGTCCTTGTCGCGGATGTCGACGATGAAGAGGGTGATC